>DATNDC010000071.1:0-44122 GCA_035607055.1 Polyangia bacterium | reverse complement strand
GCGCGGGAACGGCAGCGGCGCGCCGGCGGCGAACATCGCCGGCTGGATCCCGAGCAGCCCGACCCCGGCCTCGCCGTGATCGTTCGGGCGGCAGCGGCTCTGCCGGTAGGCGAGCGCAGCGACCGTGAACGGATCGGCGCCCGTCTCGGCGCTCACCTCGCGGACCAGGCGCGCGACCTCGGGGATGATGGCGTCCGGCGCCACCTCGCCGCAGACCTTCATGACCGCGGCGTCGAAGCGCGCGGCGTCGAGCGGCCCGGCGACGGGCGGCGGCTCGGCCGGCCAGCCTGACGGATCCGCGAGCTCGTGAACCCCGCGCTTCTCGGGCCCGGTGCCGCGGCGCTGGCGCTGTCCCGCGAGCGGCATCTCGAACGTGGTTGACGGCGCTTGGGGGGCGGGCTCGCCCCCGCCGGAAACCTCAGCCGCGACCAGGACCAGAGAGAGCGTGACGGCACCGAAAGCCATGTTCTTTCCGTGTCATATCGGCCGGGCCCGTCAAAATTTGAGGCGTTCTCAACAGGTCACAGAGACCTACCTTGCCCTTCTTCGGCGCAACAGGCGGTCGCCGCCTGGGCGCCGGCGACCCTCGATACGCCGGGCCTTCTCACCGGCAGACGAGCTGGCTCGCGCCGCCGTCGCTGCTGGCTTTGCAGTTGTATCCGGGCGCGCAATCCGTGGTCACTTTGCACCCGACCGTGCACGCCGCGCTCACGCAGGCTTGTGGCGCGCAGTCCGTCGTCGCGCCGGCCACACACTTGCCGGCTCCGTCGCACGTGGAGGTGCCGACGAGGATGGAGGTTCTCCCGGACTTGCAGGCGCTCGCCGCACAGGTCGTGCCGGCAGGGTAATCGGGGCAGTGCCCCGCCCCGTCGCAGAGGCCGGTCGTCCCGCAGCTCGCGCTGCCCATGTCGGCGCAGCGGGCGGTCGGATCGGGGCCGGCGGGCACGGGGGCACAGGTGCCGGCCTTGCCGGCGATGTTGCAAGCGCTGCAAGCGCCGCACGCCGCGCTGGCGCAGCAGACACCGTCGGTGCACATGCCGCTCAGGCAGTCCGCGCCGCCGGCGCAGGTCGAGCCGAGCGGCTTCAGGTTCGTGCAGATGCCGCCCTGACAGGTATACCCGGTGACGCAGTCGGCATCCGCGGTGCAGGCCGTCAGGCAGGCCGCCGGTCCGCACACGAAGTGGGCGGGGCAGGCGATCGACGTCGGCGCGCAGGTTCCGGTGCCGTTGCAGGTGCTGACGATGCTGCTCGATCCGGCGCAGGTGGTGGGAGCGCAGCTCGTGCCCGCGCCGGTGTTCCGGCAGGCGCCGGCGCCGTTGCACGTCCCGTCGAACCCGCAGGGGGGGCTCGCGGGACAGAGCTGATGCGGCTCCGCGCTCCCCGCCGCCACCGGTTGGCAGGATCCGGCGCTGCCGGAGAGGTTGCACGCCTGGCAAGTCCCGCAGCTGCCCGCCCCGCAACAGACGCCGTCGACGCAGTACCCGCTCGCGCAGTCGCTTCCCGCCGCGCAGATCTGTCCGAGGCGTTTGAGCCCGCACGATCCGGCGTTGCAGAATTGTCCCGCGGCGCAGTCGGCGTCGCTGGCGCACACCGCCACGCAGGCCGCCTGCGTCGTGGCGTTGCAGACGTAGGGGAAACAGGATTGGGTCGTCGCCGGCTTGCACGTCCCGGCGCCGTCGCAGGTGCGCACCAACGTGTCGAGCGTCGAGCCCGCCGGGCAGGAAGACGCCGCGCATTGCGTCCCCGCGCTGTAGAGCTGGCAGCCGCCCGCGCCGTTGCAGAACCCGGTCGTCCCGCAGCTCGGCGCCCCCTGGTTGGCGCAGATGCCCGCCGGATCGGAGCCGCCGCTCGGGACCGGCGAGCAGGCGCCGAGGCCGCCGACCAGGGCGCACGACAGGCAGGTCCCGGTGCAGGCGGTGGCGCAGCAGACGCCCTGCGCGCAGATCCCGCTCTGGCAATCCGTCCCCAGCTGGCAGACCGCCCCGTTGGGCTTGAGACCGCACGAGCCGGCGGCGCTGCAATACTGGCCCGGCGCGCAGTCGCCGTCCTTCGTGCAGGTCGATTCGCAAGCGTTGAGGCCACAGATGAAGGGGAAGCAGGCGCTGGGAGCCGGCGTGTTGCAGGTGCCCGCGCCGTCGCACGTCCCGCCCGCGGTGAAGGTGCCGCCGGGCAGCGGGCAGCTGGCGCTCGTGCAGGCGGTCCCCGACTGGTACTTCTGGCAGGCGCCGGCTTGGCACTTGCCGTCGGTCCCGCACGACGCCGCTCCCTGGTCGACGCACACGGAGGCCGGATCCGGCTGGCCCGTCGGCACCGGCGCGCAGAGGCCCATCGAGCCGGCCAGCGCGCAGGAGAAGCAGGCGCCGGTGCAGCTGGTGGCGCAGCAGACCCCTTCTGCGCACTGCCCGGACTGGCACTCGCTCCCGGTCGAGCAGAACGCGCCGTTCGGCTTGGGGCCGCACGAGCCCTGCACGCAGACGTTGCCGCTCGAGCAACTCGCGTCGCTGCCGCAGGCCGTGTAGCAGCGCGCGCCGTTACAGACGTAGGGCGCGCAGCTGAGCTCGTCGGGCGCGCGGCAGTTGCCGTTGCTGTCGCAGATCGACGCGGGCGTGTAGATTCCGGCGGCGCAAGCTTCGGGCGCGCACTCGGTGCCGGCACCGTAGCTGTGGCAGGCGCCCGTGCCGTCGCAGGTTCCATCGGTTCCGCAGGAGGACGCGTGTTGGTCGACGCAGACACCATGCGGATCGACGCCCCCCCGCGACACCGGCGAGCAGGTCCCGAGCGAGCTCGACAGGGCGCAGCTCCGGCAGCTGCCGGTGCAGGCGGTCGCGCAGCAAACGCCGTCCGCGCAGAAGCCGCTCGCGCATTCGCCGCCCGCCGCGCAGGGCTGGCCGAGCGCCTTCGGGCCACAGCTGCCGTTCACGCAGGTGTGCCCGTCGACGCAGTCGGCGTCGCTCGCGCACTGGCTGACGCAGGCGCCGCCGGCGCACGCATAGGGGGAGCAGCTCTCGACCCCGGGCGGGCGGCAGGTTCCAAGGCCGTCACAGGTGCCGGCGGTGTTCAGCTTGTCGCCGCTGCAAGAGGGGACCGTACAGACGGTCTCGACCGCGTACTTGGTGCACCCCCCGGACCCGTCGCAGACACCGGTCAAGCCACAGGTGGAGGGCTCGCTCTTCACGCAGATCGCGCGCGGGTCGGCGACGCCGGCGGCGATCGGCCAGCAGGAACCGAGGCGGTCGCTCTGATTGCAACTGACGCAGGGACCGGCGCAGGCGCTGTTGCAGCAGAGGCCGTCGACGCAGAATCCGGAGGCGCACTGACTGGCGGCGCTGCACGAGGCGCCCGTCAGCCGCTTCCCGCAGCTGCCGTTCACGCACTTCACGCCCGGCGAACAGTCACCGTCGGACGCACACTGCGTGAAGCAAGCGCCGGTGCTGGTGTCGCAGTTGAACGGCGCGCAGATGGTCGCCGCGCCCGCCACGCAGCTCCCGGCGCCGTCGCAGACGCGGACGCCTCCGACCGAGGCGCCGCTGCACGAGCCGGCCTGGCAGACGCTCCCTTTGACGTACGCCCGGCAGTCGCCTTTGCCGTCGCACGCGCCGTCCAGCCCGCAGGTGGAGGCCGCGCTCTTCGGGCAGAGGGCCGGCGAACGAGGCGGGTCGCCGGCGGCCACGAAGCTGCAGGTCCCCGGCGCCGACGTCGTGCCGCACGATTTGCACGTCTCGGTGCAGGCGCTGTTGCAGCAGAGCCCGTCGACGCAGAACCCGCTCGCGCAATCGCCGGCGCAGCCACACGCCGTTCCGTTGGCGCGCCTGCTCCCGCCGTCGCGGCCGCAGGCCACGGCGTCCGCACCGCCGTCCTTTTTCCCCGCGGGCGGCGGCGAGGACGAATGACAGGACCCGAAGCTCACCGCCAGGAAGACGAGGAAGAGCGCCGCGCCCAGCTTTCGGCCGAGCGGGCGCGCCGTCGACCCCTTACGTGTCCCCCCGGTCACAGCGCCAGAACATACACATGCGCTCGAACGGAAAACCGGGAATTACACGCTCCCCGTTCGATTTTTCAGCGGCTCGGCCCGGTTCAACCACACGCGTCATCGGGTCGCCGCCGGCGCCAGCCTCTCCAACGATTCCAGCTCGAGCTCCTCGAACGTCACGCCGGGGCTTCGGTCGCCCCCGAAGCTGGACGGTGATCCAAACCTCGCCGTGGTCGTGAATGCGGACATCCAGCGGATGGGCGATGGGTCGACACCCGGCAGTGCCCCCCGATTCGTCGAAGGAGCTCTGGACGACCGTCGGTCAGCTGACGTGGCGGGGTCTAAGATCTGACGCCTGCCGGGCCCAGGCCGGCGGAGGTCGCGTCGTCGGGGCGTGGCACGTCGGTTGCTCATCCCTCGGGTCAGCGTGACCTGGGGGACGGACCGATGAGCGCACGATTGGACGGAGAGGGAACGCACGACGCGCTCTCGGTTGGTGCGTTACCATGGCGGCTCGGAATGGGTGGGCGGCGGCGTTCGCAGATTGTGACGTTGGCAGCCGTTGGCCTGGCGGCCCTGGGCGGCGGGGCGTGCGGCAGCGGCACCTTGGTGCCGGTCAGCGGGCACGGCGGCGCGGGCGCCGGCCATGGCGGCGGTGCCTCGGGCCACGGCGGCGCGGGCGCGCGCGACGGTGGCGGTGCGGGCCAAGGAGTCGGGGGCGCGGGTGACGGGAGCGCGACGGAGCTCGACGGCGGCGCCGACGCCGCGCTGTGTCCGTCGGTGGGCGCGCTGACGGCCGAGCCGGCCCCGCGGCAGGTCGCGCTCGACGGCGGCTTGCCGATCGAGCAGCTCCCCTACGCCCTGGCCGTCGCGCGCTGCGATTACCAGCGCCGCTGTTTCGCGGTCAGCACCTACGTCTTCAATGAGTGCGTCGACTCGGTGGCCAGCACCGGGCGCTGGGGCTACCAGGTCTGCGGTGATCAGGGGCTCGAGGGGAGCTGCCCTTCGGAGGGCGAAGACTTCTTGCTTCCGACCGCCCTTCAGCAGGCCGTGGAGTCGGGCGTCGTGCGTTACGACGCCCAGCGGGAGGCGCAGTGCATCGCGGCGCTCCTGGCCGAAGGGTGCGCCGGCGACCAGCTGATCGAGACCATCCTGCCCTGCACGGGCATCCTCGGCTGCCCGCCGCCGGTCGATGGCGGCGCAGCGCCAACCACGGACGGCGGGGCGACGTGCTCCCAATTCGTCCCGCCGGAGGAGCAGTTTTGGCGTTCCTGTGTGACCGACGACGACTGCGCCGGCGAGACGTCGCCGCAGGGTCCCGACTGCGTGGGCGGCATCTGCGCCCCCACGCGGTGCGGGATCACGATCGGCGGTTGCACCACCTTCGCGGCGGCCGGCGAGCCTTGCGCCTCCAGCGCCCTCAGCCTGGTGAACAACATCGTGACCCCCGACGGGATGTGCGCGCCCGGCCTGGCCTGTCAGGGCGTGCCGGCCGACGGCGGGCTGGGCACGTGCGTCGTGCCCGCCGACGTCGGCGGGAGCTGCAGCGACAACACCGGGTGCAAACCTGGCCTGGCCTGCGCGTGCGGCACCTGCGAGATCCCGCCCAGCACGGGGCCGTGCGTGAACGGACTGTGCGAGGTGGGCGTCGCCTACTGCGACTTCCGCAGCCACACCTGCCTGCCCGTTCGCGCGGAAGGCGCGAGCTGCGTCGGCGCATTCGACGCTTGCGCGCCCGGGCTCCTTTGCAACGGGTCCGTCTGCGCGTGGCCGGGCTGACCCCGCGAACCGGGCACGCCGCGTGGCGACCGTGACACGGTGATCGTCAGCACCGAACCGGGAGGTTCGAAACTTGCAGTTGCGAACGCCCATGTCGCAACAGCCTGCGAATCTGCATTCGGATTGGTCGCGAACGCTTCACGGCTTCGAGCACGGCGCCGAATCACCGGTCGTTGGCGGCTCCGGGAGGTCAAAGTTCGTTCCTGTCGGCGCACGCATAGGAAAAGGCGGCCAAGTTTTCCAGACGAACTTGGGTGCCGGCCTTGGCGATCTGGTGGTCAAGCGGTTCACCTGGGGAGCAGAGCTGCCGGAGCAGGTGGTCCTGGATTTCACACGTGAGGCGACGACGGTAGCCAACCTGCGCCACCCTCACATCGCGCAGGTGGTTGACGCGGGGACGCTGGGGGACGGGACGCCGTTCGTGGTGATGGAACGGCTCTCCGGCATGACTCTGGAGGAGGCCGCGAGGAGCGGACCGTTGCCGGCCGCGGAGATCCTGCCGATCCTGCGGGGCGTCGCCTCGGCGCTCTCGGCGGCACATGCGGCCGGCATCGCGCACGGCCAGGTTCGTGCCGACAACGTCTTCATCGCGCAGGCGGGGGTGCCTGCGCGGCCCTGCCCGAAGCTGCTGGATTTCGGGGTGGCGCGGCTCGTGACGGGAGGGCGCGCGATCGGGCTAAGAGGGGATGACGCCCTGTCAGGGGCCCCGGCGCGAACCGATCTGGAGCTTGGTGGGCGCGCGGGCGAGCGCGCGGATCAGCTCGCCCTGGCGACGCTCGCCTGTCGGATCGTTGGTGGAATGGTGACGCCCGCCGTCTACCAGACCCTCTTCCGGGCGATGAACCCGGACCCCAGCCGGCGCTTCGGCACGATCATGGCGTTCATCGAAGCGCTCGAGGACGCCTTCGTGAACGACGCCGCGGGTGGATCGCCGAAGAACGCCGCAGAGGTAACCACCCTTCTCGGCACGGTCATTCCGGGCTCGGCGAGCCGACCGGTGAGTGTCGGGGCTCAGATTCGGGTGGCCGCCGCTCGTCCATCGAGCAACGCACCGACAGCGGCTCTCGCCAGCGCTCCGTCCTCGCTCACGCAGCAGTTCTTCGCCGAAGGCGAGCAGCTCGACAACGCACACGCGGCTGGTCAGGCCGGTCAGGCGGAGACAAACGTCGACGAGGGCAACCTCGCACCCCGCGCGCGCGTCCCGCGCAGCCGCCCGCAGATGATCCTGGCGGCGTTACTCGCGCTCGGATCAGTGGCCGTCATCGCCGGGACGGCCGTGTCGCTGGCCAACACATCGGCGAGCGAGTCGCCGACCGCGCAGATTTCGCCGCGAGCCGCTGTCGCCCGTCCCGAGGCGACAGAGGCGCCGTTGGTGCAGGTCCCCGCGCGGGCACGCGAGCGAGCGCGGGAAACCGCAGTCGCGGTTGGTCGAGGATCGCGGATGCGGTCGCTATCACCGGCCCCGGCCAAGGCGCCGGCCACCCCGGCCGGATCCGCCCGACCTGCTGCGGTCGAACCGCCCGCGCCGCCACCTCCGCCCGCTCTGCCCGCTGAAGCCGCGACCGCGGCGACCGATCGCAGCCCACCCGAAGTGACACCCGCGGCACCAAGCAACGAAGGCGTCGCCCAACCGGGAGACGAACCGAGGACCGCGCCCAGCCAGGAGCTGCCGACACCGAGCGAGCCCGCCGAGAGCGCACCCGCACCCCGCGGACCGGATAAGGAGCCGCCGACGTCCGCCCCCGAGTCGCCCGCGCCCGCGGAGCGCGTCTAGCGCCTCCGAGATGAACAAGACCAAGCGGCTCATGGAGTGACCCTGCCCATGATTAGGGTCAGACCGAGCCTGGCAGCTCAGGCATCCCAGGCGTCGTAGCTGTCGAACTGCATCGAGTAGTTGGCGCGCCCCTGGGTCGCGCTGCGAAGGTCGGTCGAGTAGCCGAACATCCGGCGCAGGGGGACCTTGGCGGTGATGACCCGCTGCTGGCCGCGGAAGCCGACGTCCTCGATCTGGCCGCGGCGGGCGTTCAGGTCGCCGAGCACGTCGCCCACGTTCGGCTCCGGGCAGGTGATCTCGACCTTCATGATCGGCTCGAGCAGGCGCGTCCCCGACTCGCGGAAGGCCTGGCGCAGCGCCTCGCCGACCGCCGCGCGCTGGCCGGCGGCGTTGGAGGCGTCGGGGCGGTACTCGATCCCCGTGATCGTCACGGCGATGTCCTCGATCGGGTAGCCCTGCGGGCCCGAGCGCATCGCCTCGCGCGCCCCCTCCATCGCCGCGTCGAGGATCGCCTGCGGCGTGTCCGGGATCTTCGGCGCCCCCGGCGCCTGCACGGGGCGCTGCACCTGCAGCGTGAGCTCGTTGCCGGCGTGGCGCGGGCGCGGCGCGACGTGGACGCGCGCGTGGCCGAACAGCGTCTCGTCCTCGACGACGCGCTCGAACCGGGCCTCGCCGTCGGCCGGCTTGGCCAACGTCTCGCGGTAGACGACCTGCGGCCGCCCCACCGTCGCCTCGACGCCGTACTCGATCCGCATCCGGTCGACGATGACGTCGAGGTGCAGCTCGCCCATCCCGCGGATGATGGTCTGGCCGGTCTCGGCGTCCTCGTTCCAGCGAAAGGTCGGATCCTCGTCGGCCATCTTGCCGAGCGCGAAGTCGAGCTTCTCTTTCTCCGCCTGCGTCTTGGGCTCGATGGAGCGTGCGATGACCGGCTCGTAGATGTCGATCCGCTCGAAGATGATCGGCGCCTTGGGCGCGGCCAGCGTGTCGCCGGTGCCCGCATCCTTGACCCCCATGGCGACGACGATGCTCCCGGCGCCGGCGCGCTCGATCCGTTCGCGGCGGTTGGCGTGCACGCTGAAGAGCCGCGCCACCTTCTCGTTCTTGCGCGTGCGCGCGTTCTGCACCTCGTCGCCCGGCTTGAGGACGCCCGAGTAGATGCGCAGGAAGACGGCCTTGCGCCCCTCGTCCATCGCCACCTTGAACGCCAGCGCCGAGAACGGCGCCGCGTCGTCGGGCGGGCGGGTGGCCGGCTCCTCGGTGCCGGGCACCGTCCCGGCGATGGGCGGCACCTCGAGCGGTGAGGGCAGGTAATCGCAGACGGCGTCCAGCAGCGGCTGCACGCCCTTGTTGCGCAGGGCCGCGCCGGCGAGCACCGGCACGATCTTGCAGTCGATGGTCGCCTTGCGGATCGCCGCCTTCAGCGCCGCCTCATCGATCGCGGCCCCCTCCAGAAAGGCGTGCGCGATCGCGTCGTCGACGTCGGCGGCCGCCTCGATCACCTTCTCGCGCGCGGCGGCGACCTCGTCGGCCATCGCCGCCGGCACGGCGTCCTCGCGCGGCCCCTCGTCCTCGTCGCCCGAGAAATAGAGCGCCACCTGCCGGACCAGATCGACCACCCCGACGAAGCGGTCCTCGGCGCCGATCGGCAGCTGGATCGGGACCGGCCGCGCGCCGAGCCGCTCGCGGATCTCGGTGACGGCCGCCGAGAAGTCGGCGCCGGCGCGGTCCATCTTGTTGATGAACGAGATGCGCGGTACGCGGAACTTGTCGGCCTGGCGCCAGACGGTCTCCGACTGCGGCTCCACGCCCGACACGCCGTCGAACACCACCACCGCGCCGTCGAGCACGCGCAGGCTGCGCTCGACCTCGATCGTGAAGTCGACGTGGCCGGGGGTATCGATGAGGTGGATGTCGAAGGTGCGCCAGGTGAAGCTGGTGGCGGCGGCGGTGATGGTGATGCCGCGCTCGCGTTCCTGCGGCATCCAGTCCATGGTCGCCTCGCCCTCGTGCACCTCGCCGATCTTGTGGATCCGTCCGCTGTAAAAGAGGAAGCGCTCGCTGACGGTGGTCTTCCCTGCGTCGATGTGGGCCACGATGCCGATGTTGCGGACGCGGGCCATCTTCGACGCGGTGGGCTTATTGGGGGGCGCCATGGCGGCGCCGCAGTATACGCGCGGGTTTGCCCAAACACGCACGAAGACGCATATGTAGTTCTCTGTAAGTACTCATGATCCGGCCCACAATGTGGTTGCCGACGCCGCCGTGTAAGCGATAATCGGAGACGCAACCCCACGCGGAGGTCCCCCAAGATGCAGCTCAAGTTCGCGTCGTCGGCCGCACTCGCGCTCCTGATCATCACCGGCGCCACCAGCGCCAGGGCCGAGAAGAGGAAGAAGAGCGCGGCAAGCAGCAACGGCGAAGTCCCGGCCAGCGTGAACAAGCAATTCGAGTGGGAAAACAAGGTCGTGGGCCCCAAGGAGGGAATCGACCGCGACCACCTGGCCGCTGTCCAGGAGCAGGGGCGCCGCGAAGATGCGGAGCGCAAGAAGGAGCCGCCGAAGAAGCAAGAGCGCGCCAAGGGCGTCGACGCCGCCGGCAGCGCCAACCTGCCCACCATGGACATCGAGAAGCCGGCCGCCGCGCCGGTCCACAAGCAGAAGAAGGTCGCCGCCGCCGAGCCCCCCCACCAGAAGGACTCGCTCGACAACCTCCTCGAGTCGAACGGCGTCAAGGGGGACAACCCCTCCGCCGGCCGCACCGGAAGCGACGACGGCCTCGGCAGCATCGTGGCGGCCGATTCGGGCTCGAAGAAGACCTCGAAGAAGCACCGCCGCTAGCTGGCGACGGCGCGCTACATCGCGCGCGGGTCGGTCGGCCCGAGGGTGAAGTAAAGGAAGGCGTGCGACGGGGCCCCGACCAGCGGCAGCCGGGGCGGCGTCGCACAGGGCGCCACCGCGCAGAACGACAGCGCGCCGACCGACCCGCCGTACTGCTCACCGGCGCTGAGGTCGTGGTCGGTCAGCACCGACGTCGGCGCCAGCATGGTTGCCAGCTTCGGCCCGGTGTAGATCGTGACGCGGCCGGCACCCGTCTGATCATTGACCGTGGCGCCCGGATCGCCGATCAAGGCCTCGTCGCCCTTCATCCCGTCGATGTTCATCGCCGCCAGCGCCGAACCGAACTCACCGCTCCCGTCGGGCGGCGAGATCGTCGCGGTGGGCGTCGCACCGGGCGCGAGCGGCCCCTTGTAGAGATAGACCGCGTTCGGCGACGCGCCCACCAGGAGGTCCGCGGCGCCGTCGCCGTCGAAGTCGCCGACGGCGAGCGCCCCGCCGAACCCGACGTTGGTCGTGGTCGCGGGCGTCAGCGCCGGGGCCGCCAGAGATCCCGCGCAGGTGACGGCGCTGGCCGTGACGGTGAAGAAGGACACTGTCCCCGCAGTCATCCCCAGGCCGGGCGTCCCGAGGGCGACGACCGGTCCGCTCCCCAGCAGGTTACCGATGACCACGGCACGGCTCGCCTTGAGGTTGCTGGTCAGCTGGGCGGAGAGGGCGATCGGGGGACAAGCCGCGAGATCAGCAGCGCTCGGGGTCAGGTCGCCGGTTGTCGCGCCGCCGACGAAGACGTGGATCGACGTCAGCGAGGTGACGACGAAATCGGGGCTGGCCCCACCCGTCAATTTCCCCGCCGCCAGGCCGTTGCCGAACAACCCCTCGCTCGGCGGCGACGCCGGCGTGAACGCCGAAGGCGTCGCCGTGGCCAGGTCGATCGTCAGCAGGCTGTTGGGAGCGGTCGGCGCGCCGAGCAAGGCCGTCTCGGCCCCGGGGATCTCGGCCATCGCGGTGATCGGATCGCCGAAGAGGCTGTCGAGGGCCGGGCCGCTGATCGTCTGCCCCGAGGGGTGCCCGGCGGCGTCGACCTTGACCAGCGCCAGCCCCAGGTTCTCGGTCCCGGAAGCCAGGAACCAGGCGGCCGTCGAGCCGTCGGTCGGCGGCGTCAGCGGCAGCACGCTGCTGGCGAAGTCGTTCGACGACGAGAACCCCGAGGGCGCATCGACGCGCTGGACCGGCACCTGGTTCTGGAGCGTGTCGAAGTCCCGCCAGTCGCATCCCGCCACCAGCACGCCCGCCGTTCCCAACGCCACCAGATATTTCAGCGCGCTCCACATCAGAAGCGCCCCGAGAAGGCGAGGCCGGTCCCTTCGGGACCGAGCAGCGGCCCGAGCGTGATCTGGTGGTGGTCGGCCACGCCGGTGCTGTCGGGCCCGTGCTCGAGCAGGCCGTAGAGGGCGGTCGCCGCCACGATGGCGCCGACGCCGTAGAGAACGTCGGCCCCGATCGCCTCGATCTTGCCGGTGGTGAAGCGCGAATCGTTGTTGTCGATGAGCACGCCGTTCTTGAGGTCGTTCTGAAGGCCGTTCTTGTTGTTGTTCGACAGGTAGCCGACATAGGCGCCGGCGCCGATGATCACCAGCGCCACGATCCCGGTCGAGATGGCGTGTCCGCGCGGCGGCGTGGGGGACATCTGGACCTCGATGGCGGTCTCGATCCCCTGCCCCAGCTCGACGGTGTCGTTGTAGTCCTCGAACCCCTTCCTCTCCACCCGCAGCTTGTGCTTGCCGGGCGGCAGCTCGACGCGGCAAGGGGTCACGCACCCGAACTTCTCGTCGACGATGAGCCGCCCGCCCGCCGTCGTCTTGCCGGTGATCGCGATCCAGCCGGCCTGGCTCTTCTGCATGTCGAGCTGGTGCTGCAGCGCCGTCCCGGCCGGCACGTCGATCTCCTGCTGCAGCGGCTGCCACCCGAACTTCTCCAGGAACACGGTGTGCTTGCCCGGCTTGAGCTGGCCGGTGAACGGCGTGCGGCCGATGGCGCCGATGTCCTTGCGATCGATGAAGAGGTCGGCGCCCACCACGTTGGAGGTGATCTCGATCCAGCCGAGGTAATGCTCCTCGGACAGCGCGATGTAGACGTCGATCAGCTTGTCAGAGCGGGGACTGATCGCTCGCTCCTCCGCCTTGTACCCTTTCGATTCGAGGATCAGGCGCACCGGCTTCGACTCCAGCGAGCCGTGCCAGGGCGTGTGGCCGAACGGTCCCGACCGCTTGTCGTTGAGGTAGATGGTTGCCCCCTGCGGCTTCGAGTCGATGACCACCAGTCCCTTGGTGTCGATGTCGGGGAGCACGGGGGGCGGCGCGGCGGGCGCGGGTGGCGGGCCGGGCGTCGCCGGCGCGGCGGGGGCGGCCGGCGGGCCGGGCGCGGTCCCCGGCGGGGACGTAGTCCCGGGCGCTGTCGTGGGTGGCGCGACCGGTCCCGGCCCGGCCGGCCCGGGCGGCGTCCCCGGCGCGGGCGGCGCGGCGACGGGAGGCGCTGGGGGCGGCGGCGCCACCAGCTTGCCGATCACGTCCAGCCGCAAGCGCACCTGGGCGGCGTCGCTGGCGTTGGGATCGTCCTGCAAGTACTTCTCGAAGTACGTCTTGGCCTTCTCGAGCTGCTTCCCCTTTTCGTACGAGACGGCGACGTTGAAGAGAAAGGCCGGGTACGGCTTCTTGTTGTAGGCCTCCAGGAACTTGGCCGCCGCGGCGTCGTACTCGCCGCGCACGAAGAAGGTCTGAGCCGTCTCGAAGTCCTCCTTGGCCTCGTTGAGCGCCGTGTCGGGCGTCGCCTCGTCGGCGGCCCGCGCCGCCGCGCCGATCCCGAGGAAGACAGCGGCCGCCAGCAGCAACGCTGCACACCGGGAACGCACGTCGGTCATCGGACGACGATTAGAGGGCAGAAGGCCCGCGCTATCAAGAGGGATGGGCACCGCCGACACGGGAATCGCCGTCTCGGCCGCGGTCGGTCTCGGCCGGCGGGCTCGCAACCCGTGTCGGATCTCTGGCTCCCGCGAGCACGGAGCGGCGCCGCGTACTGGTTCTAGGAATCCATCGGCGCCGCACCCGAGCGCGGCGGTGGGCGAAGTTGCGGCAGGCTCTCTTCCAAAGTCTCCGTTCTCGGCTATCGTGTGACGATGGCAACCGATCCGGTGATTCGCGAAGTCACGGTTCTAGGAGCCGGGGTGATGGGGGCGGCCATCGCGGCGCATCTCGGCAACGCCGGACTGCGCGTGCGGCTGCTCGACATCGTCGCCAAAGACGCGCCCGCCGGCGACCGGAAGGCGCGCAACAAGATCGCGCTCGCGGGGCTGGAGGGCGCGCGCAAGGCCAAGCCGGCGGCGTTCTTCTCGCCGCGCTTCGAGACGCTGGTGACGGCCGGCAACCTGGAGGACGACCTCGAAGAAGCCGCCGCCAAGAGCGACGTCATCATCGAGGCGATCATCGAAAACCTGGCGATCAAACAACGGCTCTACGAGCGTCTGGACAATTACGGCGGGCGCGCCGTCGTCACCTCCAACACCTCGGGCCTGCGCATCGCCGATCTGATGCAAGGGCGCAGCGCCGGATTCCGGGCGCGCTTCTGCATCACCCACTTCTTCAACCCGCCCCGTTACCTCAAGCTGGTCGAGATCGTGGCCGGCGCCGACACCGCGCCCGAGACGCTGGCGCGCGCGGAGGCGCTCTGCGGCGGCCTCTGCGGCAAGGGCCTCGTGCGGGCCAAGGACACGCCGAACTTCATCGCCAACCGGATCGGCACCTTCGCGCTCATGCGCACGCTCGACGAGGCGGTCAAGCAGGGCTACACCGTCGAGGAGGTCGACGCCGTGTTCGGGCCGGCGACGGGGCGCCCCAAGAGCGCCGTGTTCCGGACCGCCGACGTGGTCGGCCTCGACACGCTGGTGCACGTCACCAAGAACTGCGCCGAGGCGCTCCCCAACGACGAGCGGCGCGCGGTGTTCGAGCCGCCGCCGGTGCTCACCCAGCTCTGCGACAAGAAGTGGCTGGGAGCCAAGACCAAGCAGGGCTTCTACAAGAAGGTGGGCAACGACATCCTGCAGCTCGACCTCAAGACGCTCGAGTACGTCCCGCAGAAGAAGCCGCGCTTCGACTCGCTCGGCGCCGCGCGCGGCACCGACGACGTCGACGAGAAGCTGCGCCGGGTGGTGGGCGGCAGCGATCGCGCCGCCGCGCTCGCCCGCACCGTCTTTTACGAGACGTTGATCTACTCGGCGAACCGGCTGGGCGAGATCGCCGATTCGATCGTCGACATCGACCGCGCGCTCCGCTGGGGGTTCGGCTGGGAGCGCGGGCCGTTCGAGACCTGGGACGCGCTGGGGGTCAAGGCGACCGCCGAGAAGATGGAGGCGGCCGGCTACACCGTCCCCGGCTGGGTCAAGCAGCAGATCGCCGCCCAGGGCGAAGGGACGAAGTTCTACCGGCAGGAGGGGCCCGGCAAGCGGGCCCAGCTCGGCATGCGCGGCGGCTTCACCGCCATCGCCGAGAACCCGCGCGCGCTGTCGCTCGAGGTCGTGCGCGCCGCTGGCGGCGAGGTGGAGCGAAACGGCAGCGCGTCGATCCTCGACCTCGGCGACGGCGTCTTCTGCCTCGAGTTCCACGCCAAGATGAACGCCATCGACCCCGACATCGTGGCCATGACGATGAAGGCCGTCGACCGCGCCGAGCGCGAGGGCGTGGCGCTGGTGATCGGCAACGACGCGCCGGACGCCTTCTGCGCGGGCGCCAACCTCTTCGCCCTCATGGTGGCGCTCGGCCAGGGCAACAACAAGGCGATCGAGGAGATGGTGATCGGCTTCCAGAACGCCTGTGCGCGCACCAAGTATGCCCGCGTGCCGGTGGTCGGCGCGCCGTTCGGCCTCGCGCTGGGCGGCGGCGCCGAGGTGGTGATGGGGTGCCAGACGGTACGGGCGGCGGCCGAGCTCTACGTCGGCTGCGTCGAGGTCGGCGTGGGCCTCATCCCGGCCGGCGGCGGCTGCATGGAGATGGCAGCCCGCGCCTCGGCCCGCGCCACCGACGATCCGCAGTTCGATCTGTTGGCGCTGGTCCGCGTGCCGTTCCTCAACTTGGCGACCGCGCGCGTCTCGACCAGCGCCGAGGAGGCGCGCGATCTCGGTTATCTCCGGCAGGGCGACTCGGTCTCCCTCGCCCGCGAGACGCTGCTCGCCGACGCCAAGGCGCTGGCGCTGGGGATCGCCCGCGCCGGCTACCGGACGCCGCCGCCGCGGATGATCCGGGTCATCGGCGAGACCGGCGCCGCCACGCTGCGGGGCGCGCTGCACAACCTCCAGGGCGCGCACCAGATCAGCGAGCACGACGCCAAGGTGAGCGGCCACCTGGCGCGCATCCTCTCGGGCGGGGCCGTCCCGGCTGGCGCGGCGGTCAGCGAGCAGCACATCCTCGACCTCGAGCGCGAGGCGTTCCTCTCGCTGTGCGGGGAACCCAAGACCCGCGAGCGCATCCAATACATGTTGGCCAAGGGCAAACCTCTGCGGAACTGACCAGTCGCGAAGCAAGCGAGGCCAAAGGAAAAACCCCATGCGTGACGTCACCATTCTCTCGGCCGTTCGAACCCCCATCGGGCGCGCCCCCCGCGGCGTCTTCAAGAACACCCGCTCCGACGATCTCTGCGCGCTGGTCGCCCGCGAAGCGATGAAGCGCGCCGCCATTGCACCCGCCGAGGTGGAGGACGTCGTCCTCGGTTGCGCCCACCCCGAGGCCGAGCAGGGGCTGAACGTGGCCCGCCAGGTCGGCTTTCTGGCCGGGCTGCCCGACAGCGTGCCAGCGATGACCGTCAACCGCTTCTGCTCGTCGGGGTTGCAGGCGGCGGCCATCGTCGCCGACCGGATCGCGGCCGGGTCGATCGACGCCGGGCTGGCCGGTGGCCTGGAGACGATGTCGCTCATCCCGATGGGCGGCGCCAAGATCGCGCTCAACCCGGCGGTGGTCGACCAGTTCCCCGAGGCGCACATCCCGATGGGGAACACCGCCGAGAACGTGGCGCGGAGGTTCGGCGTCACCCGCGAGCAGCAGGACGCCTTCGCGCTCGCCAGCCACGGCAAGGCGGTCGCCGCCTGGACGCGTGGTGACTTCGCCGCCGAGGTTCTCCCGGTCAAGACGCGCCTCTTCGACGGCGAAGTCTGGCGCGACATCACCGTCGACCGCGACGAGGGGCCGCGCGCCGACACCTCGCTGGAGAAGCTGGCGGCGCTCAAGCCGGCCTTCGATCCGACCGGCACCGTGACCGCCGGGAACTCGTCGCCGCTCAACGACGGCGCCGCCGCGCTCATCCTGACCTCGGCGGACAAGGCCAAGGCCCTCGGCGCCAAGCCCCGCGCGTTCTTCCGCGCCTTCGCCGTCGCCGGCGTGCCGCCCGAGATCATGGGGATTGGCCCGGTGCCGGCGGTGCGGAAACTGCTCAGCAAGTCAGGCCTCAAGATCGACGAGATCGATCTCTACGAAGTGAACGAGGCCTTCGCCTCGCAGGCCGCCTACTGCGTGCGCGAGCTCGGGCTGCCGGTCGACCGGGTCAACGTCAACGGCGGCGCCATCGCCCTCGGCCATCCGCTGGGCGCGACCGGCGCCCGCCAGATCGCGACCGCGCTCCACGAGCTGGAACGCCGGAAAGGCCGCTACGCCGTGATCACCATGTGCGTGGGCGGCGGCATGGGCGCGGCCGGCCTCATCGAGCGCGCGGCCTGACCGCCGGGCGGCGTCCCCCTCGGTGGCGCCCCTGTGGGAGAAGGTAGCAGCCGCACCTCAAATTCGTAGGTATTCCCTCCGGGGAATGTCCTTTTTTTTGACGCGTTGGCTGATACTGGCGGGCGATTTTCAATCGCTGCTTGCGATCTCAATCAACCGCTCGCCAGGAGCCGCGCATGATCCGTTCGTCGATCTCGTCCCGTTCTCGCTCGACGTCACTTCGATCGGCACCGCTCGTCACGATGACGGTCGCGGCGCTCCTGCTCTGGGGCTGCGGCAGCAGCGGGGGGGGCGGCGGCACCGGCGGTGAAGCGACGGGGGGCTCGCACACCGGCGGCAGCAACGGCAGCGGGGGCGCGAAGGGCGGCAGCACCGGCACGGGCGGCACGTCCGCGACCGGCGGCGCAGGCGGTCAGTCCGAGACCGGCACCGGCGGCCAGTCGGCGACGGGCGGCGCGGGCGGCCAGTCGGCGACCGGCGGCGCGGGCGGTCAGTCCGCCACCGGCGGCGCCGGCGGTCAGTCCGCCACCGGTGGCGCCGGCGGCCAGTCCGCCACCGGCGGCGCGGGTGGTCACCCCGCCACCGGCGGCGCCGGCGGCCAGTCCGCCACCGGCGGCGCGGGCGGCCAGTCCGCCACCGGCGGCGCCGGCGGCAGCGCATCCACCTGCCCGACCGGGACGGCCTGCACGGCGACCGGGAACGTGAAAGGGATCTGCGCCAGCAACGTCTGCACCACCTGCACGAACGACGCGACCGGAGACACCGCCTGCGCCAACGCCTACGGCAGCGGCAACATCTGCGTGGACAACGCCTGCGTGACCGGGGACTGCCACAACACCAACAGCCAGTGCACGGGCGGCAAGGTTTGCCTCAACAACAACTGCTCCGATTGCACCAGCGACACGCAGTGCGGAGCCAACCACCTCTGCGTCGGCACCTCCTGCGTGGCGGGCAACTGCCGGACCACCGGCGACTGCGGCACCACCAGCGGGCTCGTCTGCAAGAGCATGATGTGCACCGGCTGCTCGGTCGACCTCGATTGCGCACCCTACGGGCAGTTCATCTGCGTCAGCAATATCTGCACGCCCGGCGACTGCCATTCGACCGGCGACTGCATCGCCAACGGCAACACGGGCAAGGTCTGTGACCTCGGCAGCCACACCTGCACGGCGTGCAGCTCGGACACCCAGTGCGCCGACCCGGCCAACTACAACAGCGGGCACTTCTGCCAGAACAGCGCCTGCGTGACCGGCCAGTGCCGGACCGCCGGCCAGTGCAGCGGCGGGCAGGTCTGCAACAGCAACCTGACCTGCAGCGCGTGCACCAGCAACGCCGACTGCTCGAACACCACCTTCGGCTACGGCCCGGCGCACGTCTGCTCGGGCGGGACCTGCATCGCCGGCACCTGCACGGCCACCAGCGACTGCGCGAGCGCCGGCCAACTCTGCAAGGGGAACGCCTGCGTCGCCTGCTCCACCGACGGTGACTGCACGGGCGACTTGTTCTACGGGTCGGCGCACATCTGCGTGAACAACCAGTGCGTGGCCGGCACCTGCCACGACTCCAGCACCTGCACGGGGACCAGCCAGGTCTGCAACACCGGCACGCACACCTGCTCCGCCTGCGGGTCGGACAGCGTCTGCCAGAACGACGCTTCGTACGGGCCGAACACCATTTGCCTCGGCAACGCGACCTGCGTCCAAGGCAACTGTCACGACACCTCGGGGGAGTGCCAGAACGGCCAGATCTGCGGCGGCGCCGGCACGGCACACACCTGCGGCGCCTGCGCCGACGACACCGCCTGCCACAACGACGCGCACTACGGCGCGGGCGACATCTGCTTCCAAAACGGCTGCTCGCCCGGCAACTGCCACAGCACCAGCGCCGACTGCAACAGCACGAACGGCGATGCGGGCGAGATCTGCGGTGCCGCCGCGACCAACACCTGCGGCAAGTGCACGACCGACACGCAATGCCAGTCCGATACCACCTACGGCAGCGGCACGATCTGCGAGACGGCCAGCGGGACGACGCAGGGGGCCTGCGTGAGCGCCCTCTGCTCGACGAGCGGGGCCTGCGCGGCGAACGGCAGCGACTTCTGTTGCGGCGGAAGCTGCGTCCCCGGCAACTGCTGCATCGACACCGACTGCGGCAGCTTCGGCACGGCCTGTGTCGGCCACACCTGCTCGGCCTGCAACGCGGTCAGCGGGAACAAGTTCTTCGTCGATCCGGTGAACGGCAACGACTCGACCGCCACCGGCAGTGACATGGCCGGCACCTCGGTCGCGCCGGGCTGCGCCTTCAAGACGGTGGCCCGCGCCATCCAGGCCATCCCCCCCTCCCCGGCCGCCGGTACGCAGATCGTCATCGTCGGCAGCAGCTCGGGACCGACCGACCTCGTGACCAGCGACCTCGTGGGCAACGCGGCGAACGGGATCATCCTGCCCGCCAACACGACGCTGACCACCACCGGCGGCGCCGTCACGATCACGCTCAAGACCCAGGCGAACAAGGGGAATGCCTCCGGCTTCGTGCTGCAGAACGCTGGCTCGGGGATCTCCGGCAATCCGAGCGCGCCGCTCACGCTCAACGGGAACAGCCAGGCAGCGGGCATCGCTATCCTCGCCAACCCGGCGGCCGGCAGCACCAACGCGTTCAACGTCTCGAACGTCACCGTCCAGAACACGGGCGGCGTCAGCATCCGCGTCACCGCCGGGACGTTGAACATCGGGGGCGGCGTGGTGGTCAAAGGCTCGGCTTCCCGCGGCCTGCAGGTCAGCGGCGGCGTGGCCAACATCAACAACCCTTCCGGCACGCAGACCCTGTTCACGGGCAACTTGGTCGGAATCGAGGCCAACACCACCGGGTCGGTGAACGTCATCGGCACGCCCACCTCCGTCCCCAGCAACAACGGTACGGTGCTCTCGAGCTTCAACACCGACTACGGTCTGGAGATCGACCAGACGCCGGGCACCACCGGGTTGGCGCTGAACTCGATCAACGGGCTCGTCACTTGGGGCAACGGCGCGCCGAACGTGTTTCCGGGCGTGCTCCTGCTCGGCGGATCGCAGGTCAAGATCCGCAACAGCGTCTTGCTCAGCAACGGCACCTACGGCGTGCAGATGAGCAGCAACGGCGCCAGCACCTCGGCGGGCTCCGACGTCTCGGGGATGGATCTTGGCACCTCCAGCGATCCGGGTCACAACTACCTCCAGGCCCCCTTCGGGGGTGCCGGCGTGAACGGGTCGGGTGGCCTCTGCGTGGCGTTCTCCAACTACCTGCCCGCGATCGGCCAGCCGGCGACGCTCACCGAAACGGTGAACGCCTACGGGAACGAGCTCGCTTCCTCGGCGAACCCGAGCACGCAGGTCGATTGCTCCACGACCGCCGCCAGCGTCACCCAGGGAACCTGCGGTGCCCTGCGGAGCATCGGCAAGAACGCCGCCACCAACATCACGACCAACGTCACGTTCGGCATGTGCATGTGACGCCGGGCCCCCCGGGCGCGAGGGGCCTCTCCGGACCGCCCCATCGCGCGGGCGGCGCTGTACGACGCTAACGTTTTTGACGCGAGGACCGATGATTTGATCCGGTCCTCTGTGGTCACTCGCTAGGAGCGTGCATGTCTCGTCCCCTCTCGTCTCCCGTCGGTCGGTCGTCGGTCCTTCATTCCACCCCTCTTGCCACCCTCCTTGTCGCGGCGCTGACGCTCTGGGGCTGCGGCGGAGGAGGCGGCGGCGGCGAAACGGGCGGCGCCGGAGGTGAAGTGACGGGTGGGGCCGGCGGGCACGGCACGGGCGGCGGCAGCGGGGGCGCGACCGGCAAGGGCGGCGCGGCTGGCTCGAGCACGACGGGGACCGGGGGCGCCGCCACGGGCACCGGCGGCTCCAGCGTCACCGGCACCGGCGGCGCCAGCGTCACCGGCACTGGCGGCTCCTCCTCCACCGGCACCGGCGGCTCCTCTACCACCGGCACCGGCGGCTCCAGCGTCACGGGCACCGGCGGCTCCAGCGCCACCGGGACTGGCGGCGCCACCACCGGCACCGGCGGCATGGCGGGCGCGGGCGGCGCGGCGGGGGCAGCCCCTTCGTGCACTGACGGGACGGCCTGCACCACCTCGGGGAACGTCACCGGCGTGTGCGCCAGCGGCGCTTGCACGGGCTGCACGAGCACGGCCGCTTGCACGGCGAGCACGGCCTACGGCGCCGGGTACGTCTGCCTGGTCAGCTCGGGGAACTGCGTCCAGGGGAACTGCGCCACCAACGGCGACTGCAGCGGAAAGATCTGCGGCAGCAACCACACCTGCGCGAGCTGCGCGGTGAACGCCGACTGCACGACGGCCTACGGCACGGGCTACGTCTGCGAGCCCTCGACCGGCACCTGCGTGCAGGGAGCCTGCAGCGCGAACGCCGATTGCGGAGCCGGGCAGATCTGCAGCGGGGTGACCTGCGCGAGCTGCGGTACCGACGACAACGCCTGCGTGGCGGCGTACGGCAGCGGCACCATCTGCGTGTCGGGCAACTGCGTGACGGGGACCTGCCACACGGGCGCCCAGTGCACGGGTGGCCAGTCGTGCAGCGTCTCGACGCACACCTGCGGCGCCTGCACGGGCGACGCCGACTGCCAGGCGAGCTACGGCAACGGGTACCTCTGCAACGCCAGCAACGCCTGCGTCCAGGGGAACTGCCACGACGCCACGACCTGCAGCGGCGAGCTCTGCGTCAACAACGTCTGCACGCCCTGCGCCGGCGACGGCGACTGCGCCTCGGGACAGCTCTGCCTCGGCGGCGCCTGCATCACCGGAAACTGCCGGGATCAGTCGAACTGCAGCGGCGGCCAGATCTGCACCAACAACAGCTGCTCGGCCTGCGCCGGCGACACGGACTGCACCACGCAGTACGGAGCGAACCACCTCTGCGTGAACCAGGTCTGCGTGACGGGGAACTGCCGGGCGCCGGGCGACTGCGTGGCCACCAGCCAGGTCTGCAACACCGGCACGCTCGAGTGCAGCGCCTGCGCCGGCGACACCCAGTGCGCCGCCGACTACGGCGCGGGACACCTCTGCATCGGCAACGTTTGTGTGACCGGCACCTGCCACGACAGCTCGACCTGCGGCGGGCAGATCTGCAGCTCCAGCTCGCACACCTGCGGCACCTGCGGCTCCGACGCCCAGTGCACGAGCGATCCGGCCTACGGCGCCGACCACCTCTGCCAGGGCGGATCGTGCATCAGCGGCCAGTGCCGCACCGCCCAGGACTGCAATGACACGACGAAGATCTGCAACGGCAGCTTCGCCTGCGTCGGGTGCGCCAGCACCACCGACTGCACCAACGCCTACGGCGCCAACCACGTCTGCTCGGGAAGCGCCTGCATCTCGGGGAACTGCAACACCAGCGCCGACTGCGGCGGCGACCAGATCTGCACGAACCACGCCTGCGTGGCCTGCGCGGGCGACACCGACTGCACGGGCGACCCCCAGTACGGCGCGCAGCACGTCTGCATCGGCGGCCAGTGCCTGGCGGGGAACTGCCACACCTCGAACGACTGCACCTCGAGCAATCAGCTCTGCAACGCGGGGACGCACTTCTGCACCGCCTGCGGCTCCGACACCTCCTGCCAGCAGGACAGCACCTACGGGTCGAGCGACATCTGTCTCGACAGCCAGTGCGTGGCCGGCAACTGCCACGACACCTCGGCCGATTGCACCGGCGGGCAGATCTGCAGCTCGACCTCGCACACCTGCGGCGCCTGCAGCACCGACACGAGCTGCCAGACCGACCCGACCTACGGCAGCAACGACATCTGCTACCAGAGCGGGTGCGTCCAGGGGAACTGTCACGCCACCAGCGCGGAGTGCACCGGCGCCAACGCCGGTCTCATCTGCGGCGTCGCCACCCCCGAGACCTGCGGGTCGTGCACCAACGACACCCAGTGCAAGAGCGACCCGTTCTACACCGCGTCGACGATCTGCGACGTCGCGACCGGCAAGTGCGTGAGCGCCGCCTGCACCACCAACGACGTCTCCTGCGGCGCAAACTCGTCCGACTTCTGCTGCGGCAGCCTGTGCGTGAGCGGCAACTGCTGCAACACCAGCGACTGCCTCAACCAGTTCGGCGCCGGCTACACCTGCACCAGCAACACCTGCACGCACTGCGATCAGGTGTCGGGGAGCACGTACTACGTCGACCCGGTCAGCGGGAACGACAGCGGCGCCACCGGCAGCGGCACCTCGGGCGGCGTCTCCTCCGGAGCCTGCGCCTTCAAGACGCTGACCCACGCGATGGCGACCATCGCCGTGAACGGCGCGGGCGTCGGCACCCAGGTGGTCATCCTCGGAAGGGCCAGCGGCACCACCAACCTGGCCGCCACCGAGACCTACCCGATCACGGTGCTCAGCAACGTCACCGTCACGAACTCGGGAGGCGCCGTCACCATCGTGCTGCCCAACGCGACCAACCAAAACAACCCGACCACGCCCTACGGGTTCGTCCTCTCCAACACCAGCTCGGGGATCAGCGGTAACACCAGCCTCTCGGCGCCGCTGGTCATCGACGGCAACAGCAACCTCTCGGGCAGCGCCATCTCCGCCTCGGGGACGGGCACGGTGAGCGTCTCGAACCTCACCATCCAGAACACCCGCGGCCACGGCATGGTGGTCAGCAACGGCACGGTCAACATCGGTCAGGCCGTCGTCATCAAGGGCGCCGGAGCTCCGTCGGCCACGCCGTCGCTCAGCCGCGACGGCCTCGACGTCACGGGCGGCGTCGTGAACATCACCGTCCCCTCGGGGAGCACGCCCAGCCAGTTCACCGCCAACTTCGGCAACGGGATCGAGGTCTCGGGCACGGGTTCGGTGAACATCACCGCGACCGCCAGCACCTCGCCGGTCAACGGCAACGGCACGGTGATCCTGAGCGGCAGCACCGGCACCGGAAACGGCACCGGCGACGGCATCTACATCCACCAGACGCCCGGCGGCGCCGGGTTGACCTCCACGCTCAACGGGGTGGTCGCCTGGAACAACAACATCAACGGGGCCGTCTTCGCCGGCGGCTCGAAGGTGACCGTCCGCAACAGCGTGTTCGGCCTCTCCAACCAGGACGGCGTCCTCATCATCAACAACGGCGCCGGTTCGGGGCTCGACATCTCGGCCATCAATCTCGGCTCCGACGCCGGCACCAACGCCGGCCACAACTGGCTGCAGTTCCCCACCACGGCCGGAGCGCGCAACGTCAGCACCGGCCTCTGCCTGAACCTGGGGAACGCCAATGCGGGCGGGAGCTTGCTGGCCGCCGGCAACGAGTTCACCACCGGCGCGGCCGGGAGCCCGAACTCCCAGACGCAGGTGAACTGCGCGACCACCGCCGCGACCATCACCAAGAACAACAACACCAACTGCGGCGCGGGGGTCGCCTACGGCAAGGCCGCGAACACCAAGTTCACCGGCACCAACGGCGCGATCTTCACCATGTGCAACTGACCGCCGGCCCGGCGGTCGGTGGTCGCGGGCAACCGGCGCGCGCGACCACCGATAACGCCGCGTGCCTCACGCAGCCTCGCCCCCCGTCCTCCGTTCGTTGCCCTTCTTGTTCCTGGTCGCCTGCGGGCCGGCCTGGCCGACGATCCCGAACCAACCGAGCGGCCCGACGTCGGCCACGGTGCCGGCGCCGGTGACGCTCGTCGTCGAGCCAGACGCCGGCCCGCAGGCGGTGCTCGAGCTGCTCTCCGCCGCGCGGGAGAGCCTGTGGATGGAGATGTACCTCCTGACCGACGATCGGGCGATCGCCGCGCTCGTCGCCCGCGCCGCCGCCGGCGTCGACGTCCGGGTGATCCTCGAACCGGCGCCCTACCAGCAAGCGGACGCCAACCAGGCCGCGTTCGATCGCCTGACCGCCGCCGGCGCCGACGTCCGCTGGTCGCTGGCCCGCTTCACCTACACCCACGCCAAGACGTTCACCGTCGACCACGCGCGCCTGGCGGTGCTGACGCTGAACCTCACGGGCGCCGGCCTCGCGGGCAACCGCGAGTACGCCGCCGTCGATGACGATCCCACCGACGTCGGCGCCGCCGAGGCGATCTTCGCCGCCGACGCGGTGGGGGCCGACGCCGCGCCGGCGGGACGGCTCTGCACCTCGCCCGAATCGTCACGCCCCACCCTGCTGGCGCTCCTGGGCGGCGCCCGCGCCACGCTGGATTTGGAGACCGAGGAGCTCACCGACGGCGAGGTGCTGGACGCGCTCCTCGCCGCCCGCGGGCGCGGCGTCGCGGTGACGCTGGCCTGGCCGGGTCCGGCGGCCGGCGCCCCCTTCGCCAAGCTGGCAGCCGCCGGGGCGACCGTGCGGGCCGTAGGCGCGCCCGCCATCCACGGCAAGGTGGTCGTGGCCGACCAGCGCGCCCTTTACCTCGGCTCGGCGAACCTCACGCCCACGTCACTGGACGACAACCGCGAGATCGGGCTGCTCCTGGCTCAGCCGGCCACCGCGGCCCAGGTGGCCGGCCTGGTGGCCGCCGACGCGGCAGGCGGGGCGGCGCCCAGCCCCTAGAGGCAGTAAACTGACCTGCGTGGACGCCCCCGATCCGACCGACCGGCCGGCCGACCGTCATGCCTACTTGGAGGAGCAGATCGCGCGGCAGAAGCGGGGCGAGCCGATCGACGTCGCCTGGGTCAAGGCCGAGCTCGAACGGATCCGGCAGCAACAGGCCAAGACGCTGGGCCGGACGCAACGGAACCTTCGCTGGTTGGTCATCGCCGCCGCGGCCCTGCTGGCGGTCCTGTGGGTCAAGAACGGGGGCCTGCGGCAAGGGGGCAGCGTCTTCATGCTGGGCCTCATCCTGATCGCCGTGCTCACGGTCTGGGGCCTCTCCCGCCACCGCCGCTCCTGAGAAAAAGGCGCCCGAGAGGGTCCTTTTGAGCCCCGCGCCGAGCACGGCGGGCAAAGCCGGCCGTCGCTCACGCGCTCGTCAGGCCACGGCGCGCAGGACGCGATCGAGGATCTCACGGCGCTCGCCGACCTCCGCGTCGCGCGCCTGGCGAATCAACACCGCGACCTCGTCGTGGCCGCTGAACCTCGCCAGGTGCGACTCGGCGGCCGCCCGCACCGCCCCGGTCTCCTGGCGGACCGCCTCCAGCAGAACGAGCGCCCCGCCGGGCGTGTTGTTCCCCGCCAGCGCCTTGAGCGCGGACCCGGCCAGGCCCTCGAGCGCGGCCAGCCGGACCCGCTCGTCGGCGTAGTCGCGGAAGATGCGGCTGGCCGGCTCGATCCCGTCGACGAAGTGCATCTTGCGCAGCACCCGCAGCGCCTCCTCGAACACCGCCGGTTCGGGATCGGCCAGGCCCTGACGGATGAGGCCGTAGCTGCGGGGGAGGAAGATCGTCCCCGCCCCCCGCAGGACCGCGGCGCGAACCTCCCGGGCCGGGTGCCGATAGAGCCGCTCGAGCGGGCTCAGCATCTCGTAGACCCGTCCTTGGCCGAGCTCCTCCGCCAGGTCCGAGGCGGCCTTCACGTTGTCCAGCGAGAAACCCGGGCTGCTCCAGATGAGCAGCGCCCGCAGCACCGCCCGGAAATGCTCGCTCGACGGCGGGTGGTTGGCCACGTGCCGGGCCAGCACCGCCGCGGGATCCCCCCCGAGCTCCAGCTCGATGAGGTCCTGCCGCCAGATGTCGACGTACACGTCGGTGCGCCGGAGGTGATCGGGAAACCCCACCGCGGCCGGGTGCGCCTCGGGCGGCAGCGCCGCGTACCGCGCGGCGAGGGTCCGGTAGCGGAGCCGGCGTTTTTCGGCCAGCGGGAGCTCGGCCATCTCGGCGTAGAGCCGTCCGCAGGTCTCCAGATCGCCGAGCGCCGTCGCCGCGTCGATCGCGGCGTGGAAGGCGTTGGCCGAGAGCTCCGGCGGCCCCTCTTGAGCCTGGTTCTCGCGCGCGGCGACCGTCCAGGCCTCCACCGCGCGCCCGAGGTAGTAGCGGTCGTAGGGGCGCCCCGCGCGCAGGCTCAGGCCCGCCGCCTCGCGCGCCGCCATGGCGGCCGCGTGCCACTCTCGCCTCTCCACCGCGTAGGCCAGAAAATCGTCGCAGTACTGCAGCGCCAGGACCTGATCGTTGGGGGCCAGGACGCGGATGGCGTTGAGGTAGCCCTCCGAGACGTTCTCGAACGAATCGGTCTCCTTTCCGAGCCGGAGGAGCACGCTCCAGCAATCGAAGGCCCGGGCCGACTCACCCGCCGTCTCGAAGGCGTCGGCGGCCGTTTCGAGCAGGCGCTGCGCCTCGGCGAAGGCGTGCGCGGCGGCCTGCCGGTCGCCGATCCGGACCAGGGCCTCGCCCAGGTTGAAGTGCGCGAGCGCCGTCTCGTAGGCGCGGCCCGTGAGCCGGGGGTCGCCGAGGACGCGCTCCCACTCGAGCCGCGCCGCCGCGCTGGCGCCCGCCGCCTCGAGCTCGATGGCCGCCAGCACCGGGTGGCCGCTCTCGGAGAGCACCCGCGCCGCCTCGCCGTGATGCCCGAGCTTCGCCGCGCAGAGCGCCCACTCGAGCGGCCGCTCGCCCGCCGGAAAGTGCCGTTGCGCCTCGCTGAACCGGCGCAGGTTGAGCAGCAGGTAGCCCGCCTCGCGCGTCCGGTTGAGGGCCAGGTAGGCCCCCACCGCGCCGTCCATCCAGCTCTCGTACCGGGCGCGCGTCGTCTTCACGTTCCCCAGGAGCTGCCAGTAGAGGCCCAGCGCCTCGCGCGCCCGCCCGGCCCGCAGCGCGCGGTCGGCGCGCTCCCGGGTGTGAATCTCCTCCGCGTGCGTCCGCATCACACCGCCGCCGCGTCGTCGACGATCTCCAGCGCCCGCCGCCGCTTGTCCGCGCTGCGCGCCAGCGAGGCCGCCGTCACCACCTGGCTGCGGTGCAGCCGCGGCAGGTAGTCGAGGTCGAGCGGGCGCGAGGGGAGCACGAAGATGCCGTAGAGGTGCGCGTTCGCCGCCAGCGTGTCGACGGTCGCGAGCGGGATGTGGCAGGAGCCGTGGGTGATGAAGGTGACGGCCACCTCCCGCCCCTCGTCGCGCGCGAGGTGGGCCACCTCGGCCGCCAGGTCGGCGAACACGCGCGCCGTGTTCCGCCCCCTCTCCGACCGAAACGTCAGCAGGCGCGGCAGATCGCGCCGCGCCGCGCGCGTGAGGTCGAACTTCGGCGAGAGCCGGCTGTCGAAGAAGCGGAGCCAGACCTCCCCCCCTTGCAGCGACAGCTTCTTGCCCAGCGCCAGCGCCAGCCCGCGCGCGAAGATCTCCCGGGCCCCCCGCATCGAGGCGCTGGCGTCGACCAGGAGGTAGTGCAGGCGCCGCGAGCGCTCGCTCTGGCGCTCGTGCCCGTAGTAGAGGAGATCGTCGGACAGCGCCTTCTGCGCGAACACGTCGTCGTCGTGCGCCAGCTCGCCGGGGAGGAGCGCGTCGACGTGGCCCCGGCGCTCGACCGAGACGTAGCCGTCGATCGAGAAGCGCTGCGCGGCGGGGCGGCGCTTGGTCTCGAGCAGCGACGGCAGGAGCTGCAGCGAAAAATCGACCACGTCGGTGGCGCCCGCCGCGCCGACCAGCCGATAGAGATCCGTCAGGTCGGCGGCCCCGCCCTCGGCGGAGAAGAGGCCGAGGAGCCGGAGCGACCCCGACTCGATCTGGTCGAGGCGCGCCAGGACGCCGCGTTCGTTCTCCAAGAGGCGCTGGATGAACCCCAGCGCCCAGGAAGGATCGTGCGCCCGGGCCAGGGCCTGCCGATCGATCTCGTAGATGGGCGAGGCGGTCGGCAGCTCGTAGGCCGCGAGGCCTCGGGAGACCCAGCGCAGATAGACATCCCCGAGGAGGCGCGCCAGCACGACCGCCAGCATCTCGTCCTTGAGCGGCGCCGCGGCCAGCTCGCCGATCGCCTCCGCCCCCGCGACCCGCGCCAGCAGCGCCTGATAGCGAACCAGCTGCGGCCACCCCGGACCGTCGCGCCCCGCTCCCCCGTCGTGCCGGATCTGGCGCGCCGCCCCCAGCCGGCCGCCTGAGAGGACAAGGCCGAGGTCGTGCACCGCGCAGAGGGGGATCCGCAAGCCGAGCCGCGCCAAGAGGTTCCACCACCCGGCCGCGGTGATGGCGTCGGCGCGGGTCGGCGGCGTGAGCTGCGAATAGGTCAACGTGGCGAGCTGCCGCCGCAGCTCCCGATCGCCGGCTTCGGTCTCGCCTGGCACCTCTTTAGGCTACACGGAGCTGGTCGGTCTCGTCGAACGTGGCGTGGTGCCAGACCTCGTCGCGCGCCCCCAGCCAGCCCAGCACCCCGCCGTAGAAGAGGTGCAGGATCAGCGTGAAGAGCGCCGCCCACGGGTAGCCGTGGCCGAGGCCGAACTCCAGCCAGCCGTAGCCCCAGGGGACCAGCGCGATCTGCATGAAAATCCAGAGCCCCAGACCGAACGCCAGGCCGCGCCCGATGCTCATCGGCCGCGCCAGGTACGAGAACAGCGCGCCGGCCGCCGCGCCGTAGCCGAAATGCACCAGCACCGTCACCAGCGTCAGCAATGCGAGGCCGAGCGTGGGAAACGCGTGATGCACCAGCTCGACCGGGAAGGGCCGGAAGGCGAGCGGCACGCCGGGGATGACGGTGACCACCATCAGGATCGTCATTGCCGCGGTCGCCATTAGCCCGAGCAGCGCGGCGCGCTCCGCACGGACCAGCTCTCCCCGATACTGGCGATTTTTCATCCGCTCCCCCTTCTTTGAAGGTGGAGCGTGGTTCGCCCGGGTCAACCGGGCCGCGCGCCGGCGCGGCGCTTGCCCAGCAACAGGAGATGTTCGCGCCGCGGCACGTCGCCGAAGATCGCGGCCAGGCGCCGGTCATGGATGGGGCGGGCCTGCGAGGCGCGGGCGATCGGCTCGAGCCCGACCGCGGCGCCGGCCTCGGCCACGCTGTCGGGGGCGTGCTCGGGACGGCCGTCGAGGACGCCGTCCCCCACCATCAACAGGGCGTGGCCGCCGGGCCGCAGGACGCGCGCGATCTCGGCGATGAAGCGAGCCGCGTCCGCCCGCCAGACGCCGGCGCTGGCATTGCCGACCGCGCCGGCGCGCGCCCCGAGCTGCACCCGCCGGAACTCGCGCGCAGACAGCCCCAGCCAGACGAAGCGCGTCTCGTGCTGCGCGGCATAGTCGTACGTGCCGGCGTAGGGCGGCGAGGAGAGCACCAGCGCCGCCGCGCCGCCTGGGATCGGGAGCGCGCGCGCGTCGGCTTCCTCGATCTTGGGCGCCGGCGTGCCGGGCGGCGCCCGCCGCTCCAGCGCCGCCAGCCCGCGGGCGAGCTCCGCCGCCCGGTCGGCGAGCATCCGCGAGGGGACGCCGCGGGCGATCCGCTTGGCCTCGCCGTCGCGCGGCGCCTCCGGGCCGGCCTTCATGAACTTGACCAGGATCGACGACAGGCAGAGCCGCAGCGCGCGCCCCACCTCGTCCGCGGCGGTGGCGAACACCAGCTCGCGCAGCCCCAGCAGCTCGTAGAGGACGTGGGCGTGAAAGCGGGCGATCTCGCCGCGCGCCCAGGGGGGGACCTCGGGGCGCCGCCGCTTGCGGGCCCGCTCGCCCGCCTCCTCGGCGATCCGCGCCGCCTCGGCGACGAGCCGCTCGCGCCCCGCCTCGCCGAGCAGCGTGGTCCGCGCGCGCGCGATCGCCACCGCCAGCGCGCTGGCGTCGACGCCGAACGCGGCCCGCCCGGCGGCCATCGCCTCGACCAGCACCGTGCCGCTGCCGCAGAACGGATCGACCACCCGCTCGCCCGGTGCCGAAAAAGCGGCGACGCCGCCGCGCGCGATCGAGGGGTGCATGCGCCCGGCGTAGCTGTGGAAGCCGTGCGTGAGCGCCCGCGCCGCCGCCGGATCGACCTCCAGCAACTTTCCCAGCAGGCGCGCCTCCGCCGCCGCGCCGCCGACCTCGATCGGCCCGCCCAGCGTGGAGAATGCCCGCCGCTGCCGCGGCTCGGGCTTCGGCTTGGTCTTCTCTATCCGGTCCACTTGGAGGATTCGAAGACGCCTTCGAGCAGCTTGTCGACCTCGGCGGCCATCGCCTGGGCCGTCTCGGTCCCGATCGTCTGCAGCGCGGCCCGGATGTCCTGCAGGTTGCGCAGCTGGGAGAAGAGCTGCACGTCGGAGAGCGGCGTTCCCCCCAGCAGCAGGCCGCGAATGGCCCCCAGCTCGGCCAGGATGCCGTCGAGATCGCGCGCCCGGGCGCCCGCCGGACGCGCCTCGGGGTGCTCTTGCCGGTGGCGCTCGAGGACCGGCGCCACGATGTCGTCGCAGAGCGCGATCTGATCGACGCTGTTCCAGATGTGGCGCAACACGAACAGGTCGCCATCGTCGACGATCGCCCGCCCGTCGACGAGCGCGCTGGCGGCGCAGAGCTTGAGCAGCTTCACCACCCGGCGATCGGAGAGGGTCACCCCCTCGGAGCGGATCTGGAAGCAGAGCGCCTTGTAGCGGGCCAGGAACTCCTCGGGGAACTGCAGCTTTTGCCCGAGGTGCTTCTGCAGCGTGCGGATCTCGGCCAGCGTGACCAGGGGCTTGACGGGCGGCTCGGGCTCGCCGGCCTGCCCGGCCAGCGCCTCGACCTCGCCGCGCAGGCCCCGCTCGACCAGGCCGTGAAAGTGAAAGCTGTCCAGGTTCTCCGATGAGGCGCGCACCAGGAAGCGGTCGAACACCGCCCCCAGCGCGTCGTCGTTGGGGACCTCGTTGGTGGCGCCGTAGAGCGATGACAGCGGCACCCGGATGCTGGCGGCGCCGGTGAAGAAGCGCCGCTCGTTGAGGATGCTGAGCAACGCGTTCAAGATCGCCGAGTTCGACTTGAAGATCTCGTCGAGAAAGACCAGGTCCGCGTCGGGGAGCATGGCCTCCACGCGGCGCACGTAGGTCCCTTCCCGAAAGGCCTTGATGTCGATGGGCCCGAAGATCTCGTTCGGCTCCGAGAAGCGCGTCAGCAGGTATTCGAAGTAGCGGGCGTCGATGAGGCGGGCCAGATGGCGGACCAGCGCCGACTTGGCGGTCCCGGGCGGCCCCACGATCAGCATGTGCTCGCCCGCCACCAGGGTGACCAGCAAGAGCCGGATGAGCTCGCCCTTGTCCAGGTAGCGCGCGTCGAGCGCGCGCCCCACCTCGCGCAGCTTGTGCCCGATGCGCAGCGCCTCCGCGTCGAGGGGGGGCTGGGCCGTGGAGAACGGCTCACTGACGGAGGTGGACATGGCCTTTCATCATAGCGCGACGGGCCGCGTGACGGGGCCCACCGCATAGTCGGCGATCGAGAGGGCGGCCGCCAGTCGGGGCGCTCCCGCCGCGGAGGCCCGCGCGTCGAGCAGCCCGAGGCGCGCGGCGAACGCCCGCCCGAGATCGCCGTCGGGCGGGACGTCGTCGGGCCAGACCAGCGACGGATGCGTGCGCGCCGCCGCGGTGATCACCACCGCGAGCTCGAGCCCCAGCTCGGGCCCGCTGCCGACCGGACGCGCCGCCCGCGCGCGGTCGGGGTCGGCCCCGTAGAGGACGTCGAGCCAGACCAGATGCGCCAGGAAGCGGAGCGCGAAGGCCACGTTGTCGCCCGTGGCCGGCAACCCGAGCGGCGGATCGTGCATCCCGGCGTAGCGGTAGAGCGCGCCGGCCAGCGCGTCGCCCGCCCGCTCGACGCCGAGCTCCACGGCGGCGCCGGCGACGGCGCGGGCCAGCCCCGGGAACCTCAGGATGGGGAGCATGCGCCCCCAACCGAGCGGCGGGTCGAGCCGCAGGGGATCGAGCGCCTCGCCGAGCGGGCTCGCCACGTTGAGGGCCAAAAAGGCGAGGCGCCCCACCGCCGGAATCCCGATCTCGCGCAACCAGCTGCGGCTCGCGCGCTCGACGCGCACCCGTCGCAGCGACGGCAGCGCCATGATCCGTGCGGGCGGCGTCCGGCCGACGAAGGTCTGCTGCCCCAGCCAAAACTTCACCGTCCGATCGACCCGGATGATCTCGCCGAGCCGCGCCAGCAGGGAATGCCTGTTCACCGCCTGGCGCGCCGACCGCGGCGGGCCGACCGCGGCGAGCGCCAGCGCAGCCTCGGCGATCTGCTCTTGCCGCCGCCCCACGCCCGGGCCCGCCAGGTCGGGATGCGCCAGCGCCAGCAAGTTGTGGAGCGCCGCGCCCAGACGAACGCTCACCTCGTCGAGCGGCGGCGACGCCGCGGCCGGCAGGAGGCGCGCCGCGACCCCCCGCCGCGCGAGCGCCAGCGCGGCGATCGGCTCGCCTTCGTCGGTGGCGGCGTCGGGCCCCGCCTCGCGCACGAGCTCGACCAGGCGGTCGACGGCGCGCAACCCCAGCGGCCGCCCGATGCGCAGCGCCCCGCCCCGCACGAGCGGCAGCAGAAACTCGGCGATGAAGGGGCGGGCCATGGTCAGCGGGGGCGCCCGAGGCCCCAGAGCGGCATCGGGCCGAGCGGCGCGTTCTCGATCTCGATCGGCTCGTCGGGCTCGCGCTCGGTCCGCCCGATCGTCTCCAGGTTCGCCAGCGCCGGCTCGATCTCCACCAAGAGGCGGCGATCGAAGGGGACGATCGCCTCGCGCAGGATCCGCACCGGCGGCCCCACCCGATCGGGGAACAGCACCATCGCCCCGTCGGTGGCCCCCAGCCGTTCGGCCAGGAGCTGCGGCGAGGCGGCGGGGCGGATCTGCATCCCCAGCGGAACGAGCACCTCGGGCGCGGCGAGCTGATAAAGCGTCCCGAACGGCAGCCCGTCCAGCACGTCGGCCGCGCGCACCAGCACCCCCCGCTTGAGCAGCGCCACCCGGTAAGCGCGCAGCGCGGTGGGCGGCAGCGCGTAGACCAGGCGCTGCAGCCAGAGCGCCTGGCCCCAGGGGACCAGCGCCGCCACCGGCCGCCGCGGGTCGCCGCCGGGGTCGAGCCGGAGCGGCACGGCCAGATCGGGCCGCCCGCCGGGGGCCGCCTCGCGACGCTCGATGATCTCCGGCGACGGCGCGCGGATCCGGATCAGATCCTCGATGGCCGCGAAGGTGGGGTACGGCGCCACCTCGGTCACCCCGCGCGGCGAGAAGAGATGCAACCGGTCCCCGGCGAAGCTGGTGCGACAGCTCTCGAGGTGGATCGGGTGGCGGTACCCCGCGGCCACCGCCACGTTGTCGGTGACGGGCACGTAGAGCTCGAGCCCCGGCGTCGTCGAGAGCAGCTTGAGGAGCCGTGGCGGCAGGCGCTCGATCCGGAAGACCCAGAAGGTCGCCCCCGGTGAGAACGCGGTGGCGGCGGCGCTCTCGCAGAGGGCGGCCGCCGCCCGAAGCCCATTGGCCGCCTCGCCACCGTAGCTGCCGGCGCGGTGGAGCAAGCCGGCCACCACCGTGCCGAGCCCCCGCCGCGCGGTCACGAAGATCGCGCTCTCGGGCAACCGGGCCGACCGGCCATGCAGGCGCACGAGCGAGAGGCGCAGGAGCAGCCTGCCGAGCGGCAGCTCGCTCTCGATCCGATAGGGGATGGTCTGCTCCGCGCCGTAGAGGACCAGATCCCCCGGAAGGTCAGCCAGCGCGTCGACGTCGTAGCCGAGCGGCGCGCGCGCGTCGCGGAACTGCACCAGGTGCTTTCCGGCGCCGGTGAACACTTGGCCCCCGGCCAGGCGCGCCGCGTGCGCCACCACCTCGCCCAGCTCGGCCGACGCCGGCAGGAGCACGATCGCCTCGCGGGTCCCCGCCCCGCCCCGCGCATAGACGATGCGCAGGCCCGGCTGCAGATCGTCGAGGCTCTGCTCGGCCGAGAGCAGGCGAAGGAACGACACCAGCCGATCGACGGCCGCGAACCGGGCGCCGAGCTGCCGGCCGATGACGGCGCCGCGCGCGTCGGCGGTCAGCCCCGGCAGGTTGAATCGGCCCTGCCCGAGCGCAATCCGCTGCACCATCATGAGAGTCTAGTCCACCTCCCAAGCTCGGGGGTGGATGTTAGGATCTGGTGGTGACCCCGCGCGATCCACGGCCGGCGCTCGATCCGTCGCTGACTATCTCGGGCGGGCGCGATCTGGTGGCTGTCGTGGGGCGTCTCGCGCGCGAGCGCTCCTGGGAGACGCTGACGGCGTTGTTCGGGTCGCTGGCCGGCGAGGAGGGGATCGCGCCGGCGGCCCTCGGGGATCTCGACTCGGCGGCCCGGCTCGTCGCCGAGGCGCTGGCGGCGCTCCCCGCGCCCAAGAACCCGCGCAGCGAGCAGGCCGATGAGCTGCGGGCGCTGGCCCTGGCGGCGGCCGAGGCGCTGCTCTGTCGCTGCGCGCGGCCGCCCCTGACGGAGATCGAACGCCGCGCGCTCGAGCGCGCCGCCGGTCTGCTCGAACGCGGCGGCGATCACCGCCGCGCCGCGCTCGCTTACGAGGATCTCGGCGCCGACGAGCGCGCGGCCGACGCCTGGGGCGCGCTCGGCGATCTCGAGCGGATGGAGGCGGCGCACGATCGCGACGCCCGCCGCCTGGCGGGCCGGCGCGCCGCCGGGAAGCTCCTGCACCGCTTCGAGGTGCTGCTCACCGGCGGCGAGCGGGTGGCCGCGCTGGCCGCCATCGCCGCCGGCGCCGGGATCGAAGAGCTGGCCTCGCTGCGGCTGCGGGCCGCGACCATCGAGCGGCGCCTCTGCCGCGGGCGCGCGGTCGCCCTCCGCGCGCCCGGCGGATCTTGGGTCCGGGTGGCGCCGCTCCCCGCCGAGATCGGCCGCGACCCCGCCGTCGGCCTCCCCTTGCGCGATCCCGCCGTGTCGCGCCGGCACGCCGAGCTGCGGACGCTCGGCGACGACGTCGTGCTGGCGGATCTCGGCTCGCGCGCCGGGATCCGGCTCGCGGGCGTGCGGCTCGAGTCGGGGGCGGCGGTCCCCCTGCGCGGCGCGGGGGAGATCGCGCTCGGACCGACGACCGTGCTGCGGTTCGAGGCCGCGGGGGGCACGGTCAAGCTGGAGGGGACGAGCGGCCTCGATCGGGGCCTGCAGGCGCTGGTCGGGCCGGCGCCGCTCGCCTTCGCCGCGTTGCTGCCGGGGACCGAAGGGCTGGCGATCGAGGTCGCGCGAGAGCACGGGGTCGATCACATCGTCCGCCTCAAGCGCCCGATCGACGTCGCGGTGCGCGTCGAGGGGCACCTGATCGGGACCGGCTGCGATCTCCTGCACGGGGACGTGCTCGAGGTCCTCGGCTCCGGCGCGCGGGTCGAGGTCGAGTGATCGAGCGCGACTTCCTGACCGAGGCCGACCGGGCGGAGCGGGCGGGCGACCCCATCGGCGCCGCGCTGGCGCTCCGCCGCTATCTCGAACGTCACGCCGATGACGGCCCCGCGCGCCTGCGGTTCGCGCGCCTGCTGATGGCGGCTGGCGAGCACGCCGCCGCCCGCCAGGCGCTGGCGCCGCTCGAGCGGACGGTCGCCGGCGGCCTGACGGGGCTCGGGCGGGAGGTCGAGCGGACCCTGGCCGAGCTCGACGAGGCCGACGGCGCGGTCCTGGCCGCCGCCGGGCGCTGGGAGCGGCTTTTGGCGGACGACGTCGACGACGCCCAGGCCCGCGCGCGCCTCGGCCGGCTGCGGCCGCTCGCCCCCGCGCCGCTCCGTCCCGGGAGCGAATGGTCCGGCGCCGCCGAGACGCTGGTGTCGCCCGAGGGGGTCGAGGCGCTGCGCTACCGCCTGGTGCGCGAGCTCGGACGAGGCGCGACGGCGACCGTCTACCTGGCCCGCGACGAGGCGCTCGATCTGCCCGTCGCGCTCAAGATCCTGCACCCGCAGCTCGGCGGCGCCCGCTCCTCGGAGGTGCTGGCGCGTTTTCTGGCAGGCGCGCGTCTCCTGGCCGGCCTCCGCCACCCCGGCGTGGTGGCCGTCTACGACGTCGACGAGCCGGCGCGCGCCTTGGCGATGGAGTGGATCGCCGGCGGCACGCTGCGGGCGCGCATCGCCGCGCACCCCGGGGGGCTGTCCGCCGACGAGGTGAGGGCCACCGCGGACGATCTCCTCGCCACGCTGGCGTTTCTGCACGGGCGCGGGATCGTCCACGGCGATCTCAAGCCGTCGAACCTCCTCCTGCGCGCGCCGGGCGAGATCGTGCTGGCTGACTTCGGCGGCGCGGCGCGGGTCGACGACCAGGCGGGCGCGCCGCGTCTCGGCGAGGTGGGCGGGACGCCGCTCTACCTGGCGCCCGAGCAATTCCGCGGCGCCGCCGCGTCGGCGGAGACCGATCTCTACGCCGCCGGCGCGATCCTCTGGGAGCTCGCCAGCGGCCGCTCACTCCGGAAGCACGCCGATCTGCTTCGGCGCGCCAGTGACCCTGGCCCTGGCGCGGGCTCTGCGATCGTCGCGGCCGTGCCGGCCGAGGAACGAGCGCGTCTTCGCGCCCGGGTCCCCGGCACGGCGGAGATCATTTTGGCTCTTCTCGATCCGAGCCCATCGGCACGTAGCCCTTCGGTCCCGACTTCGCCGTCGAGTAGATATTGAACTGGATGCCCCCGACGATGTCGGTCACCGCCCCGAAGGTGGGCAGGCCGACGATCTCGTTCAGCTCCACGTAGAGCGAGGCCGCGTGGGAGGCTTCGTAGTAAAGGCCGAAGAATCCACCGGCCAGGAACGGCCCGGCGACGATGGTGTCCTTGAAGTCGGAGAAGCCGCTCATCGTGTCGCCGGCGTCGGGATAGCCGATGAAACGGAAGTTGCCGCCCCCCACCAGGGGCCCACCGTAGAACCGCACCTGCGACTGCTTGGTGTAAAAGTGCAGCTTGGCCATGACGCCGATCGCCCCCTTGTAGACGAAGTTCGCGTACTTCGAAGGGGGCGCCGTGTACTGCAAGCGACCCACCACCGACAGCGCGATGTTGGGGGTGAGGGCGTAGCCGATCTCGGGCTCGAGCTGCCCGATCCCGGCCCAGGCGAGCCCCGGCGCGAAGTCAGCCTGGAGGGCATGGAATTGTCTGTCGATGGAGCGGTTGACGGCCTCGAACCCGTTCCCCTTGGCGTAGCCGTACCCGGTGCCGATGCCGAGCCCGATCCACCACTTCCGCTTGCCGTAGCGGGTGTCGAGCCCCTCGAGATCCGAGTTGCCGCGACCGAGCTGGACGTGGTGGCGGGGCCCCTCGTCCTCCTCGAGCGGGTTCTCCTCTTCGTTGCCGGTGCCGGCCTTGGCGAGCTCGGCCGCCGCCTCCGCCTCGACGACCAAGACGATGTTGGGGCTGTCGGCGCCGCCGTTGGCGACCACCGCCTTGCCGGCCTCGTTACGCCCCTCGAAGTAGAACTGGATCGACTTGCCCGTCACCGCCTTCTTGGGGATCTTGCCCTGCAGCCACCCCTTCGGCGTCTTGGTCATGAGGACCTCGTTGTAGTCCTCCTTCTCGGGCGCGCGGTACATGAGGTAGACGCTGGCGACCGGCAGGCTGGGGTTCAGCGCGCAGCGGAGGGTGAGCGGCTTGTCGATGATCGCATCGTCGGGCTCGGGACAGTCGAGCGCCCCGACGTGGGCCGGCAGATCGGGCTCCTCGTCGTTGTCCCGGTGACGCCGCTTCGGCTTGGGCTGATCGTCCGAACCGCCCGCCGAGGCGTCCCCCTCCATGATCGGGCCGCGCCGCTTCTTCCTGGGGGGCGGGGGGGCGTTGTCGTCGCCGCCGCCGCCGCCCGACGAGGCCGCGCCCCCGCGCGCATTGCGCTGCGCCTCGGCGAACGCCGCGGTGACCTCCGCCGTCTCGATCCCTTTGGAGAGCTGGATCTGGGGATCGATCTCCAGCGCGCGGCCGAAGCTCTGCATCCCCTTGCCGCGGTCGTGGAAGCCGGTGATGTAGACGGCGCCGAGGTGGATGTAGGTCCGCCCCATGACCGGGTGGGTGTCGAGGCCAGCCTTCCGCCCGACCTGCAGCGCGTCGAGCAGGATCCGTTTGGCGGCGTCGAAGTCGAGCGTGTCGAAATCGTCGAGCGCCTTCTTGTTCATCTGAACCATCTTGTCGACGGCGGCCTGGTCCTGGGCGAAGGCCGGATGGGCCGAGAGCGCCACCGCGCCCGCGCAAGCGAGCGAGACCGAGACCAAGGCGAGATGCGTGGAGCGGGTCATTGCTTCGTTCCTTTGAGTGCTTTTCGCGTCCCTACTGCTGCGTGATGAAGAATTCCACCCGGCGGTTCTTCTCCCGCCCGGCAGCCGTCTTGTTGGTCTCGATCGGCTGATCGGGCCCGTATCCCTGGGCCTCCATGCGCGACATGTCGACTCCCAGCCCCACCAGATGTTGCCGCACGGACTCCGCCCGGCTCTGCGACAGCTGCATGTTGTGCGCGCGCTTGCCGCGCGAGTCGGTGTGACCCTCGATGCGGACGGTCATGGTCGGGCGCGTCTTGAGCACGCTGGCGATCTCGTCGAGCAGCGAGAAGCTGCGCGGCTGGATGGTCGCCTTGTTGGTGTCGAAGAAGATCTTCTGTTTGAGCTCGATCTTCTCCGGGGTGACCACGATGTGCTCGTACTTCTTGGGGCAGCCGTCGTTGTCCGGCGGACCCGGGTCGTTCGGGCACTTGTCGGCGGCGTCGAGCACGCCGTCCTTGTCGTTGTCCGGATCCGGGCAGCCGTCGGCATCCTCGAACCCGTCCTTGTCCTCGGGCTCGTTGGGGCACTTGTCGACGTTGTCCAGGATTCCGTCGGCGTCGTTGTCCGGATCGGGACAGCCGTCGGCGTCCTCGAAGTTGTCCTTGTCCTCCGGCTCGTTGGGGCACTTGTCGGCCTTGTCCGGGATGCCGTCCTTGTCGTTGTCGGGATCGGGGCAGCCGTCGGCGTCCTCGAAGCCGTCCTTGTCCTCCGGCTCCGTCGGACACTTGTCGGTCTTGTCGGGGATGCCGTCGTGGTCGGTGTCGGGCGGCACCACGGGCGCCAGGCATTTTTCGGGCGGCGACAGGTGATAGGCCTCGCGCGCGTTGTGGTCGGCGACGTGCAGGTGGTCGCGCGCGCGGAAGTAGTCCCCCTGCGCCAGCTCCCGCTCGGTGAACTCGATGTGCGTCTCGGCCAGCGCCAGCTCCCGCGGCGCGCACTTGACGGCGCCGTGGTCCTTGGCCTCCTTGGCGATGGCGCGCACCTCGCGCACGCTGTTCTCCATCTCCGTGCCGGCGCAGCCGGCCCCAAACAGCAAAAAAGGCAGCAAGACCGACAGCGCGCCCAGCACGATCGCCGGTGCGCTCGCGATCGTCGTCCGTCCGGTCGCTGACAGCCGGCGCGTCACTCGGGCGCCTTCTCGCCCCGGTCGCGGGCCCGTTTCTTGGCCGCGGCGGCGGCGGGATCGTCGTGCGCGTCCGGCTCCTCGTTCTGCGTCTTCGGCTTGTAGGTCGCGGCCGCGCTCTCCTCGGCCATCCGCTTCACGGTGATCGCCCGCGCCAGGTTGGCGAGGTCCTCCGCCTTGTGGCCGTAGTCGATGGCGTCCTCGTACTCGGCGTGCCCGGCCTCCTCGCGCGCCTTGTGCAGGTACTCCTCGGCCTTGGTGTACTCGTAAGGCGCGTAGCGATCGGCCGAAGCGAGCTTGGCCGCCGACACCGCGGAGGCGGCCTTGTTGCCGACCTGATTGATGTACTCGACGGGCCCACAGCCAAGCACCGCCAGCAGGAGCGGCGCGAACGCCAAAACCAGGCTTCCCGTCGGAAGGTTACGGTGGCGGCCCAAGCGGCCCGACGGTAGCAACGGACGCTCCGGCGGTCAATCGTATGCACGAGTTTCGACCGGGCGCCGACCTGCTTCGACCTCCTTCGACCTCCTTGGGCCCTCCCCGGTGCGCGCACGTCTTGCGCGCCGAGTTCATCCGCGATATGAGCGAGGCCTGTCTTTTCCTTTACGCATCCTCTACACATCTCCTACGCACCTTCCCCCTTCCCCCCCTTCGCCTGATTTGGAGGTCTCCCGGTGAAACAACTGATCGCCTATTTGCTGGATCACGCGATAATCGATTTCTCAGGCGATCTCACCCTGGACATGGTGCGGGATTTCTTGCGTGAGGACGATAGCCCCGAAGGACGGAAGCTGCTCGGCAAGCTGGTCGAAGACCGGGGGGTCGACGACATGGTCGTCACCCTGGCCGACTGCCTGCAGGATTACCTGCGGACCGGCATCACCGACGACGTCGTCCGCGAGCAGATCCGGCTCTACAGCGAGAGCTGAGTCGCCCCCGGGTCCCGCTCCCGGCCCGCGGGAAGGGGGACGCCAGTCCGGATGGCTGGCCCTGGCCGTGGTTTTTGGCCTCCTCGGCGCCGGGGGGTGCAGCTACCCGACCGCCACCACCCCCTACCCCGGTCTCTGCCCGCAGATGTACGTGGCCCGCTGGTCGCCGCTGGGGAACGCCGGGGACGTCCCGACCGACGTGACGGTGGAGATCACCTTCTCGGACTACCCCAACCCGGACACGGTCGGCGAGCCGACCATGTTGCTGACCACCGGCGTGTTCCGCCTCCCGGAGCGCTATCAGGTCGACCTCGCACAGAAGACGGTGCACATGAAGCCGGGCGGCCCGCTCGGCTCGAACCTCGGCTACACCGCCTCGGTCCTGCCGGGTGTGGCCTCGCTCGCCGGATGCACGGCGCCCTTCGATCAGCGCGAGTTCACGACCGGGAGCGGTCCGGCCAACGTACCGCCGCCGCCCGTCCCGGCGCTGGCGGACGTACAGGCGATCTTCAGCGCCAGCTGTGCGGCGGGCTGCCACGCCGACCCAGCCGGCGGCTGCCTCCCGGCGCCCGCCGGCGGACTGTCGCTCTGCGCCGCCCGTGCCCGCGACGCCCTGGTCGACATCCCCTCGCGCGAGGTCGCCGACCTGGCCCTCGTAACCCCCCTCGACTCGGCGCGCAGCTACCTCGTCCGCAAGATCCTGCCGGCGACCGCGGGGGGTGGGCCGATCCCGGGGACGCTCGGCCAGCGCGAGCCCCCCGGTCCCCCCCTGCCGCCCGACCAGCTGGAGATCATCGTGGCCTGGATCGACGGTGGCGCGCTCCCTTAAGATCGGCGACGCTAGAGGGGTGATGAACCCACGCCGGGTTGACGTCCTGCGCTGAACCTCTCCTGTCGATGAAAGCCACCGATGGCCAGTCGTGAGCCCGTGCAGCCCCGGATGAAACCGGCGGTTCTCACCACGGCCATGTTCGGTCGTTACAAGCTGCTCGGGCGCATCGGCGAAGGGGGGATGGCCGAGGTCTACCGGGCCCTCATGACCGGACCCGAGGGGTTCGAGCGCGAGCTGGTCTTGAAGCGGATCCTCCCCCGCCTCTCGGAGACGGGCGACTTCAAGACGATGTTCATCCGAGAGGCGAAGATCTCGGCGCTGCTGCTGCACCCGAACATCGTCCAGATCTATGAGTTCGGCGAGGCGGACGGGGCCTACTTCATCGCCATGGAGAACGTGCAGGGGGTGACCCTGCGCGAGGCGCTGACCACGCTGCGGCGCGAGCAGCGGGCCATGCCTTATCTGGTGGCCGCCGACATCGCCCGCCAGATCTGCATCGGGCTCGACTACGCGCACACGCTCTGCGGTCCCGACGGCAAGCCGCTGGAGATCGTCCACCAGGACATCTCGCCCACCAACATCATGCTGGCCTACACCGGCACGGTGAAGATCCTCGACTTCGGGATCGCGCGCGCCGCCTCCTTCGCCGAGGAGGAGGCCAAGAAGGGGCTCATCAAGGGGAAGGTCAGTTATCTGTCGCCCGAGCAGATCAACGTGCGGCCGTTCGACGCGCGCGCCGACGTGTTCGCGCTGGGGGTGGTGTTTCACGAGATGCTGACCGGACGGCGGCTGTTCCAGGCCAAGAACGAGATCACCAAGATGCGGCAGCTCCTGGCGCAGCCGATCGCGCCGCCGTCGTCGCTCAACGCGACGATCCCACGCGAGCTCGATCGGATCGTGATGCGCTCGCTGGAGATCGACGCCAAGAATCGCTACCAGACGACGGCCGACATGGCCAGCGACCTCGAACGGACGTTGATCGCGGCCCGCTACTCGAGCCGGGAGCTGTCGAAGCTGTTGCACGGGCTGTTTCTCCCCGACGAGGACCCCGTGGTGGTGGTCGACGGCGACGACCACCGAACGGTGGCGATGACCGGGACCACCCCGAGCGGCGGGAGCGGCAGCGGCCCCACCGCCACCGCGACGAACTCCGGCTCGCGCTCGACCGGCTCGGGCTCGCGCTCGGCGACCGAATCGCGCTCGGCCTCCTATTCACAGTCGACGCCGGGACGCCCGGTTCCCGCCCCCGCGCGGACCACCTCTCCGTCGGAGGCGGCGCTCACCGCGCCCATCCCCGACGCCGCCGACCTGCGCCCGCACGACTCGGGCGCCGCCCGGCTCGGCCGCGTGGTGCTCGAAGAGCAGGGCCGTCTGGCGCGCAAGCGTTTGCGGCTGCGGCTCAAGCTCGTGGCCGTCGCCGCCGCGGTCATCATCGCCGTGGGGGCCGTCGCGGCCGGCGTGTACTGGGCCGGACGCCGCTACATTCCGGTGTTGCTGGCCCCGGCCCCGCCGCCGCCCAAGCCGGTGCTGCCGACGCCGCTCCCCAACCAGGTGGCGCCCGAGCCCGCCAAGCCCCCGCCCAAGAAGAAGGGCTCGCACAAGAAGGGGCACGGCACCGCTCCGGTAGCCCCCACCGAATCGACCCCGGCGCCCGGGGACGAGCCGCTGCCCCCGTCGAACAATTGAGTTCGGGACCCTGAGAGGGTCCCGCGCCCCCCGCGATGAGCTCCGCGCGGCTGAGCCGCGCTTCGCTCGACGCGATTACGAGAGCCGCTTCAGCGCCAGGTCGAGCTTCTCCATCGCCGCCTCGAGCTCGGCCAAGCGCCCCCGATCCTTCTCCAGCACCTCGGGGGGCGCGCGGTTGACGAAGTTTGGATCGGCCAGCTTCTTCGCCAGGTAGTCGCGGTCCTTGACCAGCTTGGCGTGGTTCTTCTCCAGCTTCGCCTTCTCGGCCCCTGGATCGACGATCCCCTCGAGGGGGACGATCACCTCGACGTCGCCGGCCACCGCCATCGCCGTCTGGCCGACGACGTACTCGCCCGAGGCGCTGGCGCCCGAGCGCCGC
>DATNDC010000022.1:0-26285 GCA_035607055.1 Polyangia bacterium | reverse complement strand
GGCCTACCTGCGCGACATCGTCGGCCCCGGCCACGGCGCCGCCGCGCGCGCCAAGCTGGGCGACGGCCCGACCGGCCACGCGTTGCGCAGCGCCGCCCTCGCGCGCGCCAAGGTCGCCGGCGCCGCCGAGGCCCAAAAGCTGAACTGACAGCGCGGGGTCCCGACTAGGACGAAACCATCGCCCCCGAGAGCAGCTGGTCGAGCAGGTCGGCCTCGATGTTGCCGCCGCTCACCACGACCACCGTCCGCCTGCCGCGGATGGCGCTGGCGTCGTCGAGCAGCGCCGCGATCGCCGGGGCCGCCGACGCCTCGCACTGGATCCCCAGCGTCCGGTAGGCGTAGACGATGGCGCTGCGGATGGCGAGCTCGCTCACGAGCGCGATCTCTGGGAAGTAGTCGCGGGCCATGGCGAACGTCCGCTCGCTGACCGCGCCTTCGAGCCCCTCGGCCAGCGTGGGGGCGCCGTCGTAGGTGGTGTAGGCGCGCCCCTCGTCGAGCGAGCGGCGCATCGCGCAGTTCGACTCGGGCGAGGCGCCCAGGATCTTGATCCCACGCGGGACCACCTCCACCCCGATGCCGCCGGCCAGTCCGCCGCCGCCGACCGGCACGACGATCGACTGCACGTCGGGGAGCTGCGCCAGGATCTCGCGCGCCAAGAGGCCGCCGTTGCCGGCGATCACGTGGTCGTCGTCGAAGGCCGAGACGAACACCGAACCCGGATCGGCGGCGGCCCGGCGGCGCGCCTCGGCCTCGGCCTCGTCGTATGTCGCACCGGCGACCTCCACCTTGGCGCCGAGCGCGGCGATGCCGGCCCGCTTGAACTCCGGCGCCTGCGCCGACACGAGCACGGTCGCCTCGACGCCGAACGCGCGCGCCGCCAGCGCCACGCCGAGGCCGTGGTTCCCCGCGGACGCCGCGATCACCTTGCGCCGCTCCCCCGGCTCGAGCGCCAGCGCCGCCACGCGGGCCGCCGCGCCACGCAGCTTGAACGACCCCGTGCGCTGCAGGTTCTCCAGCTTCAGCCAGACGTCGGCGCCGGTGCGCCGACCCAGCGACGGCGCTGGGACCAGCGGCGTCACGCGCGCGAGGCGCCGAACGCGGCTGGCGACCTCGCCCCCCGTCACCTCCCGCCAAACGTCCGGGTCGAACATTCGCTCCATGGTTCGTCGCAGCGAACCTACCACGTCCGTTCGCCGGGCTCTCCGTCGAGACAGTCGACGGCCGGTGATTGGCGCGCTAGAAATCAATGGAAGATGTCATTCGTGGCGGTCGACCAGCTGGTGCGGCGCGGCCATCTGTCCGAAGCGCAAGCCCCGCGCGTCGAATGGCTGTGGGACGAGATTCGGCGCCTCAAACGCGACAAGCGCGCCTTCATCCCGGCCCACAACTATCAAGTGCCCGAGGTGCAGGCGATCGCCGACCTCGTGGGCGACAGCTTCGAGCTGGCCGTCAAGGCGCGCGACTTGCCGGCCGAGCAAGGTGCGCTGGTCGTCTTCTGCGGCGTCCGCTTCATGGCCGAGGGGTGCCACACCCTGGCGCCCGCGCGCCCGGTCTACCTGCCGAACCTCGGGGCGCTCTGCTCGCTGGCCGAGGTCGACGCGGACGACGTCGCCGAGCGGCAGGAGTTCCTGCGCGCCGCGGGCCGCCGCTTCGCCACCATGACCTACGTCAACACCTACGCCGACGTGAAAGCTCTCTCCGACACCTGCTGCACGAGCTCGAACGCCGCGCGCATCGCCGAGAAGCTCGGCCTCCCCGACATCCTCTTCGTCCCCGACCAGAACCTGGCCTATCAGGTGGCGCTCAAGACCCAGCGGACCTACCTGCCGCCGCCCGAGCCGCACAAGTTCCATCCGCGCGAGTACGCCGAGATGATCGAGCCGCTCATCCGCGAGGGGGAAAAGCAGGGCCTCCGCGGCAACGTCTTCGCCTGGGAAGGCGCCTGCCACGTCCACCACCAGATGAACGTCGAGGACATCGCCCGCATCCGGAAGGACGATCCGGGCGCCACGGTGATCGTGCACGGCGAGGTCCGCCCCGAGCTGCAGCGCGCGGCCGACGCCGTGCTCTCGACGTCGCAGATGGCCAAGTACGTCGACGCGCACCCCGAGCAGACGCGCTACGCGATCCTCACCGAGTGCGGACTGGTGGTCCGCCTCGAGCTCGACCACCCGGAGAAGCAGTTCTACAAACCCTGCCGCCTCTGCCGGTACATGAAGGCGATCGATCTGGAGAGCGTCTACCGGACGCTGCGCGACGAGCCCGCCGACCAGCGAATCACCGTCCCCGACGAGGTCCGCGCCGGGGCCGCGCGCGCGATGCTCAAGATGATCGAGCTTGCGGCCTGACCCGGCCGCCTCCGGAGGTCCGGAAAGCCGAATGACGGCTCTCTGCCGGTGATCCCGCCGCGCTCGGCCGGGAATAAGGGGGCATGTTGCGTGGACCGACGACGACAGGTCGTCTCATCTCGGTGGCGGCCGGCTGCTTCCTGCTCGTCGCCTGCGGCAGTCAGACACCGTCGGGCAATACCGGCGGCTCGGGCGGCGCGGCCAGCGGGACCGGTGGCGGGTCGTCCGGCGGCGCGACGGGAGCGGGCGGCGCCACGGGTTCGGGCGGCGCCTCGACCGGCGGCGCCACGGGAACGGGCGGAGCGGCCGGCCACGGCACCGGCGGCGCGACGGGGACCGGCGGCAGCACGTCCGGGGCGGGCGGCACCGGCGGCGGCGCCGGGAAGGGGAGCGGCGGCGCCACGGGCACCGGCGGCGGCGCGGGTGGCGCGGCGGCGAGCCCGGTGACGCCGACCGAGGTGTCGGGATCGGGCACCTACGGGTTCTCGTGGGGCGACGTCCTTTTCCAGGTCGACGCCTCGACCGGCGGACGCGTCTCCAAGCTCTCGCTCTCCGGCACCGACCTCATCGTCGGGCCGGCCAGCGACGCCACCACCTGGGGCGCGGTTTTCTGGACCAGCCCGCGCAGCGCGTGGACGCCGCAGACCTGGCCGCCTCCCGCCGCGATCGACAACGCCGCCTACACGCCGACGATCTCCGGCAACGATCTCATCATGACCGGCTCGACGGACTCGTCGATCGGCGTGGCGATGGTGAAGGACTACACCGCCGACGCAACCTCGGGCTGGATCACCATCAACTACACGATCAAGGCCAGCAAGGCGATCAAGGCCGCCCCCTGGGAGGTGGCGCGGGTGCCGCGCGGTGGGGTCGTCTTCTTTCCGCTCGGCGTGTCGTCGTCGCTCGCCGCTGGTCCGCTCGCCGTGACGCAGTCGGGGGGCGCCGTCTGGTTCGACGACGCGGCGAAGACGGCCACCAGCCCGAGCGGCGACAAGCTGGCCGCCGACGGGACGATGGGCTGGGAGGCCTACGCCGTCGGCGGCGACCTGTTCTTGAAGCGATTCACCGACACGCCGACCAGCGCGCAGGCGCCGAGCCCCGAGGGCGAGATCTGTATCTACCCCGGCGCCACCTGGCTGGAGTTCGAGGTGCAGGGCCCCTACACCTCGATCGCGGCGAACGGCACCCTGCCCTGGAAGGTGCAGTGGAAGGTGGTGAAGATCCCGAGCTCGGTGACCGTCGCCGCCGGCAGCTCGACGCTGTTCGCGTTCGCCCAGCAGCAAGCGGCCCTCTAGGCCCCACGCTGTCGGCGCCCGTTCAGGCGCGCGCGATCTGAACCGTCACGTTCGCCACCTCGCGCGTCGTCTGCTCGACCAGCGTGAGGAGATCGATCCCCAGGCCCCGGTCGTCCAGCCAGGCGGCGCGCGCTTCGTTCCAGTCGAAGTGCCAGGCGCGGTCGCGGAAGGCGGCCCAGAGCTGCCGGGGCGACGGCTGCGGCGTCAGCATCAAGCGCTGCTTCTCGAAGAAGGTGATGGTCAGCGTCCCTTGCGCGACCGAGACCTCGGCGAGGTCGGGGTCGACCGTCTCGAACGCGCGGTCGACGCGGGCGAAGGTCTCGTCGAGGAGATGGCGGTAACGTTTCTCGTCCATGACTCGACTCTACGCCGCCCCGCTACCGCCGGGTAAAGGCCATCCAGAAGTCGAAGCCTGACCGCCGCACCAGCACGGGAACCGGATCGCCCAGCTTGAAGGCGCCCAGCGCCTTCGCCACGTCGCCGGCCTGGAGCACGTTGGCCTTCCCGATGCGTAGCACGGCGTCGCCGACGCGCAGGCCGGCCTGGGCCGCCGCGCTGTGGTCGGTCACCCGCGTGACCGTCACGCCGGAGGCGGGCTTTCCGGCGTGCGCCGGCGTCACCTGCACGTCGAAGTCGTCGACGTTCGCCATCAGCGGCTCCGGCGCGCGCGAACAGCTCGAGGGGTGCGGCGGCGCCACCTCCTTGACCGGCGCGGCCCGGGGGATGATCTCGTGCTCGGCCTTCTTCCCGTCGCGCAGGAGCGCGATCTTGATGCGCGCGCCCGGCGCGCTCAGCTGGGCGTCGATCTTGAAGTCCTCGCTGCTGGCGATGTCGCCGCCGTTCCAGCCCACCACCACGTCGCCTGGCTCCAGCCCCGCCGCCTCGGCCGGCGACCCCTTCTCGACGCTGGCGATGAGCGCCCCCCGCCCCGACGGCAGCTTGAGCGCCGCCTCGAGCGCGGGGTCAATCGGCTGCGCGTCGACGCCCAGGTAGGCCCGTCGGGCCGTCCCCGTCTCCATCAGGCGTGGCAGGAGGGCCTTGGCCATGTTGATCGGAATGGCGAAACCGATCCCCTGCGCCGGCTGCAGTGGGTGCCCCGCCCAGAAGGCGGCGTTGACGGCGATGACCGCCCCCGAGGCGTCGATGAGCGGCCCCCCCGAATTGCCGAGATTGATCGAGGCGTCGGTCTGGATGAAGAACGAATACAGGTCCTCGGCGCCCGGCTCGTGCAGGTTGGCCCGATCGACCACCCGCTCCTTGGCCGACACGATCCCCGCGGTCACGCTGTGGTTGAAGCCGTAGGGATTGCCGATGGCGATCACCGGCTCGCCGACGCGCACCGCCGTCGAGTCGCCGAGCGCCAGCACCGGCAGCGGCCGCTTGGTCGTCACCTTGAGCAGCGCGAGGTCCGTCGCCACGTCCGCGCCCACCACGCAGGCCGGAAGCTCGCGTCCGTCGAACAGGCGCACCCGCAGGTCGATCACGCCGCGCACGACGTGCTCGTTGGTCAGGATGTAGCCGTCCTTGTTGATGACGAACCCGGTGCCGATCGAGGTGCGCCCGCTGTCGCTGTCCGATTCGTCCGCCGTGGCGCCGTCGGCCATCTCCCCGCGCACGTGCACCACGGCCGCGCGCGCCCGCTCGGCCAGATCGGCGAGCCCCGCGATCCCCTTGCCGTGCCGGGCGGGGGCGCTGGTCCAGAGCGTGGGCGCCTCGTGTCCCCAGGCCGCCGCCGTCAAGCCGACCGAGACGCCGACCGAGACGCCGGCCGAGACGAGACCGACGGCGATCGCGGCGATCGGGCGCACGCGTGAAAGCTTACGCGATCGCGCGCGTGGATCTAGCGATCTAGGCGCCGGAGCAGGTGGCGCAGGGCCTGGCGGTCGGCCGCCGAGACGCGCTCCTCGGGGGCGCCCGCGTCGGGCGTCGCCTTACTGGCCGTCCCTGGCGCCGTACTTTCCGCTCTCCCTGGCGCCGTACCTTCGTGGAACCTGCGGCGCACGTCGTCGACCAGCGGGCCGGCCGCTCGGCGCGTCCCTTCGACCAGCTCCTGCGACTCCTTGGTCTGCCCGATCGCCCGCAGGTGCTGGAAGAGCGTCTGGGAACCAAGCTTGACGGTCACGCCGAACCAGGCGAACGCAAGCAACCCGACCAGGGAGATCCCCAGCTTGATGAGGCGGAACAACGGCGTGCCTCAGCGCAAGGTCTGGCTCGCGGCGCGGAAAACGATCTGACCCGAGGTGGGGATGGTGTCGCGCGCCCGCAGCCGCCGCTGCAGGCCGGCCAGCGTCGCGCGTCGCGGACCGGCCGCGACCAGCACGAAACCCTTCGGCAAAGATCGCGCCCGACCGTCAGAAAATTCGCCCAGCATTGATCACCTTGCCCCATCTTGACCGGGGCGCACCGACGGTCAAATTTTTTAGGGGATCTCGCCGGGACCCTCACAGGGTCCCCCCCCCCCGCGACGCGCGATCTAATCGCCCGAGGGGACCAGATCGGCGCCGGTCTCCTTGGCCAGCGCCGCCAGGCGCTTGCGCGCGGCCCGCTCGATCAGCCAGACGACCAGGATCGACACGTTGAACAGGCCGAACAGCGGCGTCGACATGAGCACCTGCGACAGGACGTCCGGTCCGGGCGTCAGCACGCCGCCCACGAGGAACGCCAGCACCAGGGCGTACTTGTTGAACCGCCAGAGCCCCTTGGCGGTGACCAGCCCGAGCCAGCCCAGCACGGCCAGGATGACCGGCAGCTCGAACGCCACGCCGGTCCCCATCATCATCGCCATCATGAAGCCGACCACCTCGTCCATCATGACGGCCGGCTCGATCTTGAAGTGCAGCGCCCCGGTGGGGAACACCTCGGCGAAGGACAGCATGTACGACAGCGCCGGCTTGCAGAGGATCCCGTAACCGAACAGCGCGCCGCCGACGAAGCAGGCGGCGGTCGCCAGCGTCACCACCAGCGCCATCTTCTTCTCGCGGCGATAGAGGCCCGGCGCCACGAACCGCCACAGCTCCCAGAAGATGAAGGGGCTGGCGACCAGCAGCGCGCCGTACATCGCCAGCTTGGTGTAGACCCAGAACGGCTCGGTGGGGCTGGCGAAGCGGAACACCGGCTCCTGCCCCGCCAGCGCGACGATCCAGGCGGCGCGCGCCGGCCGGGTCAGGACGTCGAAGTAGTTCTTGACGAAATAGAACGAGACGCCGATCGCGGCGATGAAGATGATGGCCGCGTTTCGCAGCCGCATCCGCAGCTCGTTGAGGTGCTCGACGAAGCTCATGCGGACGTGTTCGACGGCGGCGCGGTCTTTCTCCTCGGCGTTGGTCAGATGGAACTCCTCTTTGGCGCGCGCGTGGGGGGAAACAGGCGGAGACGGCTGGTCGAGCTGTCGGTCAAGTTTCCATTCAAGTTTTCTTGGATCCGGGGACCGGCGGCGGCTTGCTGGCGGCCGGGGGCAAGAGATCGGACTCGGAGAGCGTCTGGGTGGCGTTGGCCCGGTCGCCCGAGAGGCTGGAGACGGGCGGCGTCACCCGCGGAAGACCCATGCGGCTCGCGGGCGGCGGGTTGCGGTCGAGGCCCGGCAGCGGCGGCGGCGCCGCACGGCGGGCGGGCGGCGGCGGCACGCTGGCCAGCAGATCCACCTCCGACAGCGTCTGCGTCGTGTTGGCGCGATCGCCGTCGAGGCTGGAGACCGGCGGCGTCACGCGCGGCCCGCTCCCCGGCGGCGGCGCCACCGAGGCCATAGGTGGCGGCGCCACCGAGGCCATGGCTGGCGGCGCCACCGAGGTAACGATCCCCGCGCTGGGCGTCGGGCGGTGGGGCGCGAACGGCGAAGCCGCCGACCCCGACTCCTCGCTGGAGGCAACCGCGCTCGGCGCGCTTTCTTCTCGGGCTTCTGGTCGGACTTCCTGGCGCTCGGGCGGGGTCGACGCGCCTTGGATCGTGCGCCCCGTGGCCGGCACCGTGCCGGCAGGCGCGGCCACCGAGCGCGCGGGCGGGGGCGGCGGAATCGCCGGCGGCTCGACGGGCGGCGGCGCCGCCTCGATCGCCGGTGCCGCCGCGGCCGCCTCGGCCTCGGCCCGGGCCGCCTCGGCGTCGGCGCGCTTCTTGGCCTCCGCGACCGCCCGCTTGATCTCGTCGCGTCGCTTCAGCTCATCCGGGTGCAGCGTGACGGCGTCGTGAAGCTCCTCGAACGGCTTGCGAAACGACTCGTCGAGCGCGATCTCGTTCTTCACGTCCGAGGCCGCCTTGCGGATATCGCGGATCACCTTCCCGAGCTTGGACGCGAGCTCCGGCAGCTGCTTCGGGCCGATGAAGATCAGGGCGAGCACCAAGATGACGGTGATCTCGCCCGCGCCGAGGTTGAACACCTTCGAAATTTAACTCCATCAACCCCGAAGAAACAATGCGACCCGGCGATTTTACCCCCGGGCGAAGAGGTCGATCTGCCGGGGCGAACCGATCCGGTAGACGTCGATGCCTCGCCCTCGCAAAAGCTCAGCAAGATGCTCGTCCGGCGCGCTGGCCAGGGCGACCTCGGCGGCGCCCGCCGCCTCGGCGTAACGGACCAGCGCCGCGGCGTCGGCGCCGAAGGGAAAGACCAGCGCCTCCATTTTACCGAGGCCGTCGGGACGCGCACGTACGGTCGCGCTCGCCGCCCGCGGCGAGACGAAGACCCGCCGACGCCCGCGCGTCTGTCCCGGCGCCGGCGCCCGCGCGTCGGCCGGCCAGAGCAAGACCTCGCGCTCCGCCAGCCGCCCGGCGAACCGCTGCACCGCGGGGACCGGCGCCGCCGGCTCGACCCGGCGATACGCCGCCAGCGCATCCAGGATCCGGCGATGCGCCCGCAGCGGTAAGCCGGCGCCTGCCAGCGCGCGCGCCACGAGCGGCGCCAGCGCCAGCGGCTCGACGTAGAGCAGCGGCGCGCCGCCCGTCGAGGCGTCGGCCGCGATCCGACGGAGGTTCTCCTCGGCCACGACCCGCTCGGGAAAGGCGACGTCGCGCTCAGCGTAGCGCGCGTCGAGGCAGAGCGCGTCCGCCGCCCGCACCTCGGCCGCCGGACCGAGCGGTCCCGCGTAGACGCTCCGCTTGCCGGCGCGTTCGCAAAGCAGCGAGGCCGCGCCGGGCTGGTAACCCGAGGGGAAGATCTCCAGTCGGAGGTCGCCGAGCACGAACGGGCGCCCGAACGGGGCCAGCAATGCCCGCGCGCGCAGCCGCTCGCCCACCGGCCCCAGCAGCGCCAGCGTCGCCTCGGTGGTCAGGATCTGCCGCCGGCCGCCGCCGACACGGGGCAGCGCGCGGCGGCCGTGGGCCCCGAACACGGCCGCGTGCGAGAGAAACACCAGATCGCCCCCGGCCGCCGCGTCGCAGGCGACGACCGTCCCGGCGATCCGCACCCCGGCCCGGTAGACGAAGGCGCGCGCGCTGTTCTGGGAGGTGGGCATGGGAGCGTCGAGCCGCGGCGGCAGGCACTATATGTTGCTCGGGCCCGAACCGGACCTGTAAGCTCGGGCGAGATGAGCGACGCCAGCCCCCGCTTTCGGCAGGACCTGACCGTGTCCCCGACGGAGGCCGACGGCGTCGCCTGCGTGGACGTCAGAGACCCGAGGACGGGCGCCAACTTCCGCCTCTACGACTTCGAGTACCAGCTGGCCCTTCAGCTGAACGGCCAACCGGTCGCCCAGGTGACCGATTGGGCCTCCAAGACCTACGGCGCCGATCTGACCACCGACGGCATCCAGGAGTTCGCCAACCGGCTGCGCGAGCTCGGCTTTCTCGAGCCCGAGGCGGCGCCCGCGCCCGCGCCTGCGAGCGAGGATTCGTCCGACGGCGCGGCCGACGAGTGGATGTCGGCACAGGGCGCCAAGACGGCGACCTTCGTGCCCGACGCGGCGATGCTCGACAGCGGCCCCGAACCGACGCCGGTGGCGCCGCTGAACCTCGCCGAGCTGGACGCAGCGCCGCGGCCCGCGCCGGTCGTGTTCGACGACGCGCCGTTGCCGATCGCGCCCGAGGCGACCGCGCCGGGCGGCGTCGCCGACGAGCTCCCGAGCGACGCGCTCGTCTCGGCACCGGTGCCCGTGGCGCCACCGGCGCCCGCCGCTGTGTCGCGCCCCGCGCCCGCGCCGAGGTCGAGCTGGGCGGTGGATCTCGACGGAGCGCTGCAGTCGTCGGACTCGCCGCCGGCCGTGAAGCCGCCCGCCCGGAAGAGCGACCTCGAGCCGCCGGCGCTCCCTCTCAACGCCGCCGCCCCGCCGCCGGGCGTCTCCGAGCGGCGCCAGCCGCCGAGGCCCGAGTCGGTGGTGATGTCCGGGTTCTCCGACGACGCCCGGCGCGCCAAGAGACCGGCCGGGGGCTCGGGGCGGACGGTCGCCGTCGTGGTGGTGGTGCTGCTGCTCGCCGCGGCCAGCGCGGTCGCCTACTGGGTCATGAGCCACCGGCAGGCGCCCGCCGCCCCGCAGGCGCTGCACGTTCGGGTGATGAGCCCGGCGCCCGCCGCCGTCTACCGCTGGTTCTCCGGGCGAGGCCAGGTGACCGACTACGAGACGACGCCGGTCGCCTTCGCCAACCCGGGCCGCCTGGCCGAGCTGCTGCCGGCGGGGACCGAGGTGGCCGCCGGCGACGTGGTCGGCAAGCTGCAGGGCGCCTCCGGGCTCGAGACGCTGCTGGCGCACGATCGCTCGCGCGTGGGCTTCTACAAGCAGGTGCGCGACAGCATGCGGACCGCGGGAAACACCGCCGAGCTGCGGCTGGCCGAAGCGCACCTCGCCGAGAAGCAGAAGCTGGTCGAGATGGCCGTCGCGGGGCTCGCCAAGTACACGGTGCTGGCGAGCGAGCCCGGCGAGGTGGTGGAGACGCTGGCCAAGGTCGGGACGCCGGTCGTTCCGGGCGCCCCCGTGGCGCGCATCAAGGGACGGCTTCTCCACGGCGCGTTCGAGCTGGACGCCGACGAACGCGCCACGCTGGCCAAGCTGGACTTCTGTCGCATCGAGGTGGTCGGCCTCGGCCCCCGCGCGGCCAATGATGCGCCGCGCGGCGAGGCGCCCACGACGGCCGCCGATTCGAGCCCGCTCGAGGCCCAGGTCGGGCCGCGCGTCTTCGACTGCCGGCCGCCCGCGGACATCGCCCTGGCCGGCCAGCGGAACGAAGACAAGAAGATCGAGATTCCGCTCCCCGGCGACGTGGGGCTCGTGTCGGGGCAGCCGCTGCGCCTGGCGCGCCGGCGCTACGACGCTGTCTTCCCGGTGCCGGCCTCGGCGCTGGTCACCGACGGCGGCCACAAGTCGGTCTGGATCGCGGGCCGTGACGGGACCGCCGAGCTGCGCGAGGTGACCGTCGCCGACGTGGCCGACGACGCGCTGGTGAGCGAGGGGCTGCAGATCGGCGATCGGGTGATCGTCGATCCGCCCGCCGAGCTGCGCACCGGCGCGCCAATCGTCACGGCCCCGTAGCGCGCGCTCGATCTGCGCTAGATCCCGATCCGCTGCAGCTCGAGCAGGGGACCACCGTCGGGACGGGGCCGCTCGAGGTCGACGAGGCAGTCGAGCGACCAGTCCTCGTCCCCCTCGCCGTCGACGAGGACCTGCTGGACCCGCCACTTTCCGGGCCCGAGCTCGTCGAGGCGCGTGCGGTCGGGCCGCCGCGCGTCGGGCGTGGTGAGCAGCGCCGCGTGCACCGTCCAGAACGGTGCCATCGCCTCGGCGAGACGCTCGGCGGTCCAGGCCTCGCCGTCGCCCGCGGCGGCACACAGACGTCCGGCGGCGGCGTGATCGCGCCGGGCCAGCGCGGCCACCAGCTTGTGCAGCTCGGCGCGGATCGCCGCGATCGTGGCGCGACGCTCGGCCGCCGGGTCGACCGCCTCCTTCCGCGCCGCCCGCTTGGTCGGGCGGCGCGTGGGATCGGCGAGCGCCTCCCACTCCTCGAGCAGGCTCGAATCGACCTCGCGCAGGAGCGAGCGCAGGTGGGCGATCACGTCGAGGACCTCGTCGGTGCGCGCGGCGGCGGGCACCGTCTGCTCCAGCGTTTTGAACACCTGCGACAGGTAGCGGAGCAGGACCCCCTCGCTCCGCTCGAGGCCCAGCGCGCGCACGTAGTCGTTGAAGGCGGTGAAGCCCTCGTACATCTCGCGGGCGATCGACTTGGGGCGGACGTTCTCCTGGCCGACCCAGGGGTGCCGGTCGGCGAAGTCGTTGAAGGTGGCGTAGATGAAGTCACGGTTCGGCTTGGGCCACTCCAGCGCCTCCAGCTGGGCGATCCGCTCCTCGTACTCGACGCCGGCCGCCTTCAGCTCGGCCATCTTCTCGGTCTTGAGGCGATCGAGCTGCTTGCGCAGGACGGCGTCGGGATTCTCGACGATCGCCTCGACCAGCGTGAGCACGTCGAGCGCGTAGACCGGCGAGGCGCGATCGAGCACCGCCAGCGCCTCGAGCAGGTAGAGCGACAGCGTCTGGTTGAGCGAGAAATCGCGCTGCAGCTCGGGGCTGACCTCGACCGAGCGCCCGCGGATCTTCTCGCCGGTCACCACGTCGACGAGCCGCGCCCGGCGCAAGGTCCGGAAGTAGGCCGCCGCGCGCCGCCGCTCGTTCCGCTTGTCGCGCGGACCGCCGTGCGAACGACCGAGGATCGAGACCAGCCGCCGGTAGCCACCGCCCGCGGCGCGCGACTGCAGGCAGTTGAGCAGCATCCCGTGCGTCACCTCGAAACGCGAGGCGAGCGGCTCGGGCGTCCCGTTCACCAGGCGGTCGAACGTCCCCTTGTCCCAGTGCACGAACCCCTTCTGCGGCGGCTTGTGCATGACCACCTTCTTGCCGGCCGCCTGCTTGGCGGCCAGGCGCCGGTTCTCGACCACGTGCGCCGGCGCCTGCGCGACGACGAACCCGCGCTCGTCGAACCCCTTGCGCCCCGCGCGCCCCGCGATCTGCAGGAAGTCGCGCACGCCGAGGATGGCGGTCTTCTCGCCGTCGAACTTGCAGAGCTGCGTGAAGAGCACGGTGCGGATCGGGATGTTGACCCCCACCCCCAGCGTGTCGGTGCCGCTCACCACCTTGAGGCGACCCTGCTGCGCCAACCGCTCGACGAGCAGCCGATACCGCGGCAGGAGCCCCGCGTGGTGGATGCCGATCCCGTGGCGCAAGAAGCGCTGCAGCTCCTTGCCGTACGGCGTGTCGAAGCTGGCGCCGGCGAGCGCGTCGCGCAACGCCTCCTTGTCCGCCTTCGACGAGACGTCCACGCTCATCAGGTTCTGCGCCTCCTCGGCGGCACCCCGCTGCGTGAAGTTGACCAGGTAGATCGGCGCGCGCCCCTGGGTTACGAGCTCGTCGATCGTCTCGTGCAGCGGCGTCTCGCGGTACGCGAACTCGAGCGGCACCGGGCGCTCGCGCCCGCGCACGACGGCCACCTCGCGCCCCGAGAGCGCGGTCAGTCCGTCGGTGATGACGTGCAGGTCGCCCAGCGTGGCCGACATGAGCAGGAACGTCGTCTGCGGCAGGCAGAGGAGCGGGATCTGCCAGGCCACGCCGCGCTCGCGATCGGCGTAGTAGTGGAACTCGTCCATCACCACGTAGTCGGCGCGCGTGGCGGCGTCGCGCAGCGCCATGTTGGCCAGGATCTCCGCGGTGCAGCAGACGATCGGCGCGTCGCGGTTGATGCTGGCGTCGCCGGTCAGCATCCCGACCCGCTCGGCGCCGAACAGCCGGCAGAGATCGAAGAACTTCTCGTTGACCAGCGCCTTGACCGGCGAGGTGTAGAAGGACGTTTTTCCTTCAGCCAGCCCCTTGAAGTGCAGCGCCGCGGCCACCAGCGACTTGCCCGAGCCGGTCGGCGTGTTGAGGACGACGTGCTTGCCCGACATCAGCTCGAGCAGCGCCTCCTCCTGCGCCGGATAGAGGGCCAGCCCCGACGCCGTCGCGTACGACACGAACCGGGAGAGGAGATCGTCGGGGTCGGCGCCGCCATCCCCTGGGGGGAGCAGCGCCGCCAGCGGCGGGGCGGAGGTGGAGGCGGTCGGTTCGGCGGCGGTGGTCATGGGGCGGCGCCCGGGGGCGCCGCCTCAGTCTGCAACAGAAACGTCGGCGCGCGATCCCCCGTCGATGTTTTCCGGGCAGGCGGGGTTCGGCGCCCCCGGCGTCCCGAAGCTGCCGCCGGTGCCGAACGGCGCCTGGGCCGCGCAAAACGCCTTGGTTGCCGGATCGACGATCAGCGCGCGTCCGGTGTACGCGTCGTCGAGGCTCCCCCAGGAGACGCTGTCGAGGACGACGCCGATCGCGCAGGTGCCGAGACAGACGGAGAGCTGGCCGTCGGCGTTCACCAGGATGAGCTTGGTCCCGTAGGCGACCTCCACCGGCGCGCCGCCGTTCTTGGTCGGATCGGCCGACTGCCCGAGCAGCAGGAGCGCCCCCGGCGCGAGCGTCCCCCCGGGTGCCGCCACGTCGGTGCTGGCCGTCGCCAGGTGGAGCTGCGAGAGGTCGACCGGCTCGGCGGCCAGGCTGGCGATCTCGATCCACTCCCGCCCGAGATCGTCGCCGGTCGGATTCACCAGCAGCTCGTCGACGACGATCTCGCCCGGGCGGGGCGCGCGCGCCACCGGCGCGTCGGGCGGCCGATCGCCGGCGCCCCCGTCGCGTCCGGCGTCGGGCCCCGGCAGCTTGGGACTCTGGTCGCCGGCGTCCACCCGCGCCACATCCGGCGCGCTTCCCCCCGCGCCGGCCATCCCGCGCGGCGACATCGCGGCGCCCGCCGCCCCGTCGGGCCTCGGCGCGCGCACGTCCCCGCCGCCTGCGTTCCCGGTTCCAATCGCGGTCTCGTCGTCCGGTGCCCGCGGCCCGATCGGACCGGGCGTACAAGCGGCCGCCAAGAGCACGGCGAACAGGCCCACCGGGAACCACCACCCTGCGTTTCTGGACATGCGCCGTCTTCGGCGCGCCCGCCTCGACGGTTGCGACCGAGGGGCCGCCTTCTAGCGGCGGAGGTGCTTTTCCAGGATCTTGTAGGCTTCGGTCAGCCGCTGCGAGAGATCGGTGGCCGCGCGCTGCTTCTCCTTCGAGCCGGCGTTCAGATCGGGGTGATACTTGCGCATGAGACGCCGATACGAGCGCTTGACCGTCTCCAGATCGGAGCCGGCCGGGACCTCCAGCGCGGCGTAGGCCCTGCGGATCGCCTCGTCGCCGGCGGCCGTGCGCCGGGGCGGCGGCGCCGAGGTCCGCGGCTCGGGCCGCCGCGTGCGGCTGGTGGCCTGCTCGACCTCCTCGCGCGCCTGCCGCCGGCGCTCGATCTCCTCCTGGAGCTCTTTGTCCGACATCGACGAATACTCCGACGACGACGACCCCGAGCGCCGCCGCGGCCGATACTCCTCCTCGTCCTCGTCCACGCGCGCCGCCTTGTCGAGCAGCGAGTTCAGCTCCGCGCGGGCCAGATCGATGAGGCGCTTCCCGATGCTCATCTACTTCCCTGTCGACCCACCGTGCTCGTAGAGGCTGACGCCGTCCATCTCGGGCGGCGCGGGGATCCCCATCTCTTCGAGGATGGTGGGCGCCACGTCGGCCAGCCGCCCCCCCTGGCGCAGCTTCTTGCCGGCCTGGCGCTTGCCGATGGCGATGAACGGGATGGGGTTCATCGTGTGCGCCGTCTGAGGCTGACCGGTCACCGGATCGATCATCGTCTCGCAGTTGCCGTGGTCGGCGGTGATGAAGACCGTCGCGTCGGCCTTGGCCGCCGCCTCGATGATGCGCCCCATCGCCGCGTCGACGGTCTCCACGGCGTGGATGGCCGGCTCGAGCTTGCCGGTGTGGCCGACCATGTCGGGGTTGGCGTAGTTGACCAGGATGAAGGTGGGACCGCCCGGCTTGAGCGCCTCGACCACGCCGTCGGTGACCGGCGCCGCCGACATCTCGGGCGCGAGATCGTACGTCGCCACCTCGCGGTTCGACGGCACCAGCTTCCGCTCCTCGCCGGGGAACGCCTGCTCGACGCCGCCGTTGAAGAAGTAGGTGACGTGCGCGTACTTCTCGGTCTCCGCCGTGCGCAGCTGCGAGACGCCGTGCTTGGACAGCACCTCGCCCAGGATCATGCTCAGGCTCTGGGGCGCGAACGCCGCCGGCACGTCGACCTTGGCGTCGTACTGGGTCATGGTGGCGAACCCCGACAGCTTCGGCAGCCTGCCGCGGTCGAAGTGCGGGAAGGCGCCCTCGCCCGCGTGCAGCGCGGCGGTCAGCTGTCGCGCGCGATCGGCGCGGAAGTTGTAGAAGAAGCAGCCGTCGCCGTCCTTGATCACCGCGCGCGGCTTGCCGTCCGCCCCTTTGCGCACGAGGGGCAGCTCGAACTCGTCGGTGATCTCTTTGCCGTCCGGTCCGGCCGTGTAGTTCTTCTCCACCGCAGCGGCCAGATCGTCGACCAGCGTCCCTTCGCCGCGGGTGAGCATCTTCCAGGCGATCTCCAGCCGCTCCCAGCGCTTGTCGCGATCCATCGCGTAGTAGCGCCCGACGGCCGACGCCAGCGCGCCGACGCCGATCTCGGCGAGCTTCTCGTCGACCTGGCGCAAATAGCCGGCCGCCGACTTGGGCGGCGTGTCGCGCCCGTCGAGGAAGGCATGCCAGGCGACCTTGGTGAGCCCGCGCCGCTTGGCGATCTCGCACACGGCGTAGGCGTGCTCCAGCGCCGCGTGCACGTTCCCCGGGCTGGTGAGGCCGCAGAGGTGCAGCGTGCCGCCCGACGCCTTCACACCGTCCACCAGCTTGGTCAGCACCGGGTTCTCGAAGAACGTCCCCTTCTCGATCGCCTGATCGATGCGGACGATGTCCTGGTAGACGATGCGCCCCGCGCCGAGGTTGAGGTGCCCGACCTCGCTGTTCCCCATCTGCCCTGCCGGCAGCCCGACGTCGTTCTCCGAAGCGCCGATCAGCGTCCAGGGGGCCTGCTTGTAGAAGCGGTCGAAATTCGGCGTCCGCGCCAGGCGGATCGCGTTGCCATTCTTGTCGGCGCGCTCGCCATAGCCGTCGAGGACGACCAGGACCACGCGGGGGACGTTGCTCATGGGCCCGACTCTAACATCGCCGGGCGGCCCCGCGCCCGCGATCAGTGGTGGTAGGGCTCGCCGCGAATGATGGCGAGCGCGCGGTAGATCTGCTCGCAGAGGATCAGTCGGGCCAGCCGGTGGGGCAACGTCAGCGCCGAGAGCGACAAGCGCAGGTCCGCCTTCTTCACCAGCGCCGCCGGAATTCCGTCGGCGCCGCCGATCACGAAGGTCAGGCTGCGCGTGCCGTGCGTCATCCGGCGCTCGATCTGTTTGGCCAGCTCGCCGGTCGCCCAGCCGACGCCACCCGGTTCGAGCGCGATCGTCTCGCCGGCGGCCGGCCAGCGACGGGCCAGCGCGGCGTCGTCCTCCGGTTCGATCACCTCTATCGGCAGATGCCGCCGCGCCCGCGCCAGGTAGTCGTCGCACAGCGCCGCCACGTGTCGGTCGCGCAGCTTGCCGACCGCCAGGACGACGACCTTCACGCGCGGCCCGCTCTCGAACCGGCTACAACGCGCCGTAGAGCGCGTCTGACTGGCCGAGCGTCGCCTCGGGCGGCACGTCCAGCTTCACGCGCGGCGCCTCGATCCAGAGGCTCTCGAGATCGTAGAACTCGCGCACCGGGTGATAGAAGACGTGAATCACGAAGGCGCCGAAGTCGAGCAGCGTCCAGCGCCCGGTCCCCGACCCCTCGCGCCCGAGCGGATAGAGCCCGCGCGCCTTCATCGCCAGCCCGATCGCCTCGGCGATGGCGTCGACCTGACGGTCGCTGCGGCCGCTCACGACGCCGATGAAGTCGGTGTAGCTTCCCATCGCAGAGACGTCGATGAGGACCGGATCGAGCGCCCGCTTGTCGAGCGCCGCCTCCATCGCCGCGACAGCCAGCGTGCGGGTCTCGGCGACGTCGCTCTCGCTCCGCGCCGCGCGCGGCGACTCCAGCGGAGGGCGCGCCTTGACCTTGCTCTTGCGGGCGCCGCGAACCGGAATTCGTTCGGGGGCCGCCTTTCCGGCGGCCGCCTTTCGGGCGGCGGGACGTGCCCGCTGCTTGCTACCCTTGTCTTTCCCCTTCGCCCCGGTCGAGCGTCGCGTTTTCTTCACCTACCCCCAATTTAGCAAAGGCCTCCGGGGCTGGCCAAAGTTTTCGGTCGAGCCGCCCTGCTAAGCGGGCTGCTCGGCCGGCGGCGGGTTCTGGCGCGCCGATTCCGTCGCCTCTTTCAGCCGCCGCTCGAACGAGGCGACCAGCCCCAGCAGGTAGCTCTGCCCCGCGCGCGAGAGCCGATCCTCGACCGCCCCCGAGGCCCGGTCCAACCAGCGCGTCTCCTCGCGGTCGCCCTCGGGGTTGGCCGGCTCGCCTGGGTCGGCCGTGCGTCCACCGCTCTCGGCCCAGCGCCGCGCGGCCCGTTCGATGCGGGCGCTCATCCAGGCGGGTGCTTCGAGCGCCGAACGCCCGAGCACCTGCCCCCCTTCGCGGAACGCGATCACCAGCGCCGCCCGCTCGGACTCGGCCAGCGCGCCGTGGATCGCGAAGCGGAGGATCGCCGCCTGCGTCCGATCGATCTCGCCGCCCACGTGGAGCTTGGCGCAGTAGTGATCGAACAGCATCCCCAGCTGAAAGGTGGTGGCCATGTCTTCGGCGCGCCGGCCGATGGCCAGGAGCGCGAAGAACTTCCGCCAGGCGAGCTTGAGCGCCAGCAGCGTCGCCGCGGTCAGCGTCGCGTTGCGCACCGCCGTCCCCTCGCGCGGATCACCGAGCAGCTCGGCGGAGGACTGGGCGATGTCCACCTGCCGGCGCTCGCCCAGCTTGATCAGCATCCCCGCCCGCACCCGCCCGGCCAGGTAGTCGTCGAGGACCGGCAGCGGCACCGCGCCGCCGACCGCGGTCGCGAGCAGCGCGCGCCGGACGATGAGCCGCCGGTTCTCGGCCAAGTGGTCGAGCCGCGGCGCGCCCGCGCCGCCGGCGATCGACACCAGCTCCGGCGTTCCCGGTCCGGAGACGCGATCGCTCACGGGCGACCCTCCTTGGGGGCGCCCGAACCGCGCCGCTGCGGCGCGCGCGGGCCGTGCCGCTCCGGCTCGGGCGGGCGCGGGCCGTGCCGGTCCGGCTCGGCCAGCCCGTGCAAAAGCTCGCGCGCCTCCGGAACCGTGCGCTGGCGCAGGACCAGCTCGTCCGCCGGCGGCCGCTCGATGGGCGGCGTCGCGCCCACCTCGGTCAGCGCCGCGTGAACCTCGACCGTCCCTTGCTCGGGCCCGCTGTCCCCCTTGGCCTCGAACTCGCTGGCCAGGTCGATCGCCAGCAGCGCGCCGGTCGCATCGTCGACGATCCCGCTTCCCGTCAGCTTGTCGATCGCCACGCTCCCCCGCCACCCGCGGAGCCCGACCAGCGGCAGCGAGGGCTTGGTCTTGGCGGCCGGCGTCTCTTCTCCGCCGAGCGCGAGCGCATACGCGGTGGCCGGGCGACCCGCGGCGGCGGCGCCGGTCTTGGCGACCTTGGCGCGCGGCGCGCAGAGCTCGAACGCCGCCCAGGGAGCGCCCAGCCCCTGTTCCAGCAACCTGCTCGGCTCCGGCTCCTCGGCGACGCGACGGATCATCCTCCCATAGCGTAGCGCAACGGCGAGCTCGCGACCGGTCAGGACAACCTCCCGGCCGCCGTCCTGATCGTTCTCCTCGCGCATCCGGTAGTTGCCGCTGTGGTCGAGCCAGACGTCCGTGGTGGTGGTGATCGCCAGCGGCGTGGCGCCCGCCCGTCCGACCGCATAACGTAGCGTCGCGTGGTAGTGCCCCCCGCCGAGCTTTCGCAGCGCGTCCGCCAGGAATGCCGGCCGAACGGCGTCGGTGAACGCCGCCGGCTGGGCCGCCGGTTTGCCGCCGCGCTTGCCGCACGCCCCCGCCCCCAGGGCGACCAGCGAAAGCGCGAGCGCAGCGACATAATTTCCCTTCAAGGCGCCCGGAACCTTAGCATCGACCCGCATGGGTGAGGGCCTCGCCTTTCTCTCGTCCGCCTGGGCGACAGCGATGGCTGGGCTGTTCGGCGCCGTGTGGGGCAGTTTCTTCAACGTCGCCATCGTGCGCGTTCCCCGCGGCGAATCGGTGGTCCGCCCCGGGTCGCGGTGTCCGAGCTGCGGTGCGCCGGTGCGCCCCTTCGACAACGTCCCCATCCTCTCCTATCTGCTCTTGCGCGGCCGCTGCCGCGCCTGCCGGGCGCCGATCTCGCCCCGCTACCCTCTCGTCGAGGCGTTGGCCGCGCTGCTGGCGGCGGCGCTGTGGTGGAAGTTCGTGGCGGCCGAACCGACCCAGGTGCTGGGCGTCCGCCTGGCCCGCTTCGCCTGCTACTTCGCGTTCGGAGGCGTTCTGCTGGTCCTGTCGTTCATCGATCTGGCGACCCGGCTGCTCCCCGACGTCATCACCCTGCCGTCCCTGCCCATCTTCTACCTCGCGGCGTTCGGGGCGCACGGCGCAGACTGGCGGGCGCGGCTCATCGGCGCGGCGGCGGGCTACCTCTTCTTCCGCCTGATCGCGGACTTCTACTACTACGTCCTCAAGCGCGAGGGGCTCGGCCTCGGGGACGGCAAGCTGCTGGCGGTCATCGGGGCGTTGCTCGGGTGGCAGGCGCTGCCATTCGTGGTGTTCGTGGGCGCCACGGTCGGCGCGCTGGTGAGCCTCCCGCTGGCCATCGCCGCCCGGCGCCGCGACGCCGGGTCCGCGGAGCCGCTGCGAAGAGCCCAGATCCCGTTCGGGCCTTTCCTGGCGCTGGCGTCTCTCACCTATCTGTTTGGCGGGCCGGAGCTGATCCGCGTCTGGCTGGGCGGGTAGGCCGGCGTCAGCCCGGGTGGCCGTCGGCCGCTCCCGCGTCGCCGCCGCCGACCAGCGGACCGGTCGAGATCGGCGGCAGCGCGGTGCCGGCGCCGCCGTCGGGGACCTGCCCCGGCAGCGGCAGCCCCCACATCTCGCGCCGCTGGCGATAGAGCGGCGCTCCATAGAGCAGCTCGGAGAGGCACGGGTGGTAGGGGAGCGGCCAGCTCTGCCCCCCGGCGGAGATCTCGGAGTCCTGATCGGTCACCACGCGTTTCGCGCCCGCCTTCTCGGACCAGCGCACCTCGATCTCGATCGCGTTCGCCGCCGCCAGCTCGGGCGGCAGACGCCGCCAGTTCTGGTTCAGCACGCGCCGCAGGTGCTTGAGCTGAAAGTCGTCCTCGAAGGCGAACCGCTCCTTGCCGCCGCGCGTGGTCTTGCCGCCGCTCTGCCCTTCGAGGTCGAGGGCGCTCACCACGCGGGGCGGCGGCGCGGTCTTGATCTCGAGCGCGTCGAAGTACTCCTGGAGCCCGCACATGTCGTCGAATCCGACCTGGCCGGGGGGAATCGCCGAGAGGTCGCGCCGCAGCGCGATTCCGCAGCCAACCCCGAGCAGCAAGAGGCCCGCTCCCACCCAGACGATCGTTCGCATGCGCGGCATTCGGCGTCGGCAGATTACAGGCTCACTTGCCTATCGGCAAAAACGCGCCGACCTACATCAGTAAAAACCTGAATCGGGGGGCTGGCGTCTTCCGCCACGCGTGCGCACCTTCGCGCGCAAAGTTCAAGGATCCCCGCGCTCAAGGCTCAGCTCACCCCACCACTTGAGGTCCCGCCCGATGATTCCCTCCCCCGCCTCCGGACAACCACAAAGTTTCGGTTATATTACTACAAATAGCTACTGGGCTTTGGCTTACTTATTCGAATTCCTCGGGGAATTCGCGTGTAGTTCCATCGGGTTTGCAATCGAAACTCACTTGCCTACAGTGATCCCGCCGCAACGAGCAACACGCCGATGAAAATGCTTCGACATCCCCCGTCAAAAGAACTCTGGAAGTTTTGCATGGAGCGACTGCGGGAGCTGCGCGGACCGGACACCCGCGAAAGAGACCTGGCCAACATCCTCGGTTTCGAGCACTCGCGCGCCGTTCGCTGGAAAGAGGGGCAGATGTACGTCGATCGGGCCGAGTACCTGGTCCGTCTGGCCGACGCCCTGGACGTCGAGACCATGCTCCTGGTCGCGATGGCCTCCGGAACCCTGACCGTGGAGCAGGCGCACCGGCAGATCGCGGGCGCCGGGCGGCTGGACGACGGAAAGCGAAAGAAAGGGGCGGTCCGAGCCGAGCCCCTGGAGGTGGCCACCGATGCCTCGCTGTTCGCGCTCGACGGCTCGAAGTTCGAGGCGGCGGGACGAGGCGTGGTGCTGCTGATCGCCGGCAACGGCGAAGGGCGCCTCGAGTTCGGCGAGGCGCTGGCCCGCCACACCGACGTCAGCGGCATGGTCGCGAGCGGCCTGTCGATCGGCATCTGCCTGGCCGAGCGCTACCGGCCCGAGCTGGTGTTTCTGGACCTCGGCGTCGCCAACGTGCACGCCTTCGAAGCCTGCCGGGTGCTGTCGAGCCTCACCAGCCGCGCCCAGCGCCGCTGCCGCGTCGTGGCCGGGACCGCCACCGTCACCGACGAGGTGGAGAAACCGGCGCTCATGGCCGGGGCCGCCAACGTCACCCTGTTCCCCTTCCCCTCGAGCCTGTTCGAGTCCGAGCTCGACCGCCTCGAGGAACGCCTGGGGCCGCGCAAGGTCGCGCGCAGGTAGTCCCTCCCAAACCCTCCCGCGATGGGCTCGTGCCGGCCGAGCCGTCACTCTCGCCACGCCGCCCGCGGGGGCGCCGAAAGCCTGATAGGGTTCGGCGTGGATGGAGCCGACCCGGCCGACCGCGGCGGACGCGCCTGGCGTCCTACGACGACGCGCCTCTTGGTTCCTGATCGCGGCGGCGTATCTGATCGTCTCGCCGTACTTCGAGCGGCTCAATAACCCGAACGAGAACGTCCGCGTCTGGGCGACGCGCGCCATCGTCGCGCACCACGTGCTCAACATCGACGCCCTCCAGCGCGAGTGGGGGTACGTCAACGACAAGGCCAAGAACGACCAGCACGTCTACTCCAGCAAGGCTCCGGGGGTGAGCTTCCTGGGCGTCCCGGTGCTGTTCGCAGAGACCGAGCTGCGCGCGCTCTGCGGGTGGCCGCCGCCCGGCAAGCGCGAGACGACCTTCTGGCTCCGGCTGGTGGCGGTGAAGCTGCCGATGTTGGTGTTCTTCTGGTTCTTCGCCGGCTACGTCGAGCGGAAGACCGGCTCGGCGCTGGCGCGCGATCTCCTGCTCGTCGCGCTCGCTCTGGGGACGATGCTCTACCCCTACGGCGGGATGTTCGTCGGTCACGCGCTGGCCGCCGCGGCGGCGTTCGGGGCCTTCATGTTGATCGACGATCCCGGCGTCGAGACGCCGGCCGCGAGAATGCCAGGCGCGGTCGCGCTTCGGCTGGCGGGGGCGGGCCTGCTCGCCGGCCTGGCGGTGACGCTCGAGTACCAGGTCATCCTCGTCGCCGCGGCGCTCACCGTCTACCTGCTCGTCCGGCGTGGGCGCGCCATCCTGCCGTTCGTCGCGGGCGCCCTTCCACCGGCGCTGGCGCTCGGCGCCTACCACACGGTGCTGTTCGGGCGGCCCTGGACGCTCCCCTACGCGCGCATCGAGAACCCCTACTTCGCCGCGGTCGCGCACCACGCCGGGTACGACGGCCTGTCGCTGCCGCACCTGGCCGCGTTCCCCGCGCTCTCGATCTCGCCTTCCTACGGCCTGTTCGCGTTTTCGCCCGTCCTGTTGCTGGGGCTCGCCGGCGCCGTCTGGTTGGCCGCACGCGGTCCCCGGCGCGAGGCCGTGCTGGTGTTGGCGCTGACCGGGGCGATGTTCCTCTTCAACGCCGGGATGGGAAACTGGCGGGCCGGGTGGTGCGCGGGACCGCGCTACATCGCCAGCCTGGCCCCCTTCCTGCTGCTGCCCCTGGTCCAGCTCTGGCCGCGCCTCGGCCGGCGGTGGGGGCTCACGGCGGCGGTGGTGGGGCTGGCCATCCCGTCGGTCCTGCTCAACGTCGTCTCGGGCGCGCTCTACCCGCACTATCCGGAGGCGTTCGACAACCCGCTCTTCGATCTGGCCTTCCCGCTGATCGCCGCCGGATACACGCCGTACGGGCTCGGGTGGACGCTCGGGCTGCGGGGCCTTTGGGCCTGGGTGCCGCTCGGGCTGGCGGTGCTGGCGGCGCTGGCCCTGGTCGCGGCCGGCGACGATCCACGGCCGCGGCGGGCCACGGCCCACCTGGCCCTGGCGCTGGCGATCGCCGGTGGCTTTCTGCTCCCGCTTTCGGCGTACGGCCGGCGGCCGCGCCCCGAGGAACAGCGAGCCACCGCGACCGTCCGCTCGCTCTGGGAACCGGCGGGCGGCGTCCCCCGCTCTGAAACTCGCCCGCGGCCGTGATAAACGGGAACAGCGCCCGAGGCGGCGCCACCGGCATGGACCTCAGCGTCGTCCTTCCCATCTACAACGAACGCGACAACCTGCTCCCGCTCTTCGACGAGATAGCCGAGGTGCTGGCGGGGACGGGGAAGACGTTCGAGATCATCGCCGTCGACGACGGCAGCACCGACGACGGCGCGGCCGTCATCCGCCGGGCGGCCGCCGACCGTCCCTACCTGCGGGCCATCTTCTTTCGCCGCAACGCCGGCCAATCGGCGGCGTTCGACGCCGGGTTCCGCGCGGCCAGCGGCGCGCTGGTGGTCACCATGGACGCCGATCGGCAAAACGATCCGCACGACATCCCGCGCCTGCTGGCCAAGCTGGACGAGGGGTACGACCTCGTCACCGGCTGGCGCAAGGAACGCAAGGACGGCTTCTTCCTGCGGCGGGTTCCCTCGGTGATCGCGAACTCCTTCATCCGCCGCGTGACGGGCACGCAGATCCACGACCTCGGCTGCTCGCTCAAGGTCTACCGCAAGGAGCTGACCGACGAGCTGCCGCTCTACGGCGAGATGCACCGGTTCATCTCGGTGCTGGCCGACGGCCTCGGCGCGCGCGTCGGCGAGGTGGTGGTCAACCACCGCCCGCGGGTGGCGGGACGCTCGAAGTACGGCCTGCTGCGCACGATCAAGGTCATGCTCGACACCACCACCATCTGGTTCATGCGCAAGTACCAGATGAAGCCGATCTACGTCTTCGGCGGTCTGGGCGCGCTCATGATCGGGGTCTCCTTCCTCATTTCGGCGTACGTCCTCTACGAGAAGCTGCACGACCAGATCTGGGTGCACCGGAACCCGCTCTTTCTCATCGCGGTCACGAGCGCGCTCATGGGCGTGCAGTCGCTCGGCACGGGCATCCTGGCCGAGCTGATCATCCGGACGCACGTCGATTCACAGCGCCACGGCAACCACGCGATCGCCTCGCGCCTCGGCTTCCCTCCGAAAGGCTGAGCGATGTGTGGCATCGCCGGCTTCGTCGCGCGGCAGGCCGACCCGGCCGCGTTGCCCCGCATGCTGCGCGAGATCGCGCACCGCGGGCCCGACGGCGAGGGGAGCTGGCGCGGGGCCGCCGGACCGTTCACGGTCGCGCTCGGTCACCGGCGGCTGGCGATCATCGACGTCGCCGGCGGCGCGCAGCCGATGGCGAACGAGGACGGCTCGGTCGTCATCAGCTACAACGGCGAGGTCTACAACTTTCAGGCGCTGCGCCCGGCGCTGGAGGGCCTCGGCCACCGCTTCCGCACGCGCAGCGACACCGAGACGATCGTCCACCACTACGAGCAGCACGGCCCGGGCGGGCTGGCGGCGCTGGACGGGATGTTCGCCTTCGCGATCTGGGACGCCGCCCGCGAGCGCCTGCTCCTGGCCCGCGACCGCTGCGGCATCAAGCCGCTCTACTACGCCGAGCTGCCCGGCGGCGGGCTGGCGTTCGCCTCCGAGCTGACCGCGTTGCTCGCGCACGGCGGCGTCGACCGGGCGCTCGGCGCCGAGGGGCTGGCGTCGTACTTCTTCTCCGACTACCTGCACCCGCCCCACACCATCGCGCGTGCGGTGAAGAAGTTGCCGCCCGGGCACACGCTGATCTGGGAGCGCGGAGAGCTGCAGGCGCCGCGGGCGTTCTGGCAGGTCCCCGCCGGGCCGGCCCCCGAGAGCGGGGCTGCCAGCGAGGCCACGCTGGCGACCGCGTTGTGGGCGGGGATCGAGCGCGCCGTGGAAGCCCAGCTCGTCTCCGACGTCCCGGTGGGGATCTTCCTCTCGGGCGGGATCGATTCGTCGTTGGTGGCGGCGGCCGCCGCGCGCCGGGGCGGCCAGCGGATGAAGGCGTTCTCCATCGGGTTCGAGGACGGGAGCTTCGACGAGAGCAGCTACGCGCGGCTGGTGGCGGCCGAGCTGGGGGTCGAGCAGGTCACCGAGACGCTGCGCGCGGAGAACCTCCTGGAGGTCGTCGACCTCGCCCTCGACAGCCTCGACGAACCGCTGGCCGATCCCTCGTTCATCCCCACGTTTCTCCTGGCGCGGCTGGCGGCGCGGCACGTGAAGGTGGTGGTCGGCGGCGACGGCGGCGACGAGCTGTGGGGCGGCTACCCCACCTACCGGGCGCATCAGCTCGCCGCCCTCTACGGCGCGCTGCCCGGGTGGTTCCGGCGCGGCGTCGTCGAGCGCGCGGTGGCCTGGCTGCCGATCGACGATCGCTACCAGAGCCTGGAGTGGAAGCTGCGCCGGTTCACCGGCCGCTGGGACGACGCGCGCGTCGTGCGCCACCTGCGCTGGATGTCGACGGTCGA
>DATNDC010000010.1:0-21659 GCA_035607055.1 Polyangia bacterium | reverse complement strand
CGCCCGGGTTCGAGCGCGCCCGGCAGCAGCAACCGCTGACGATCGAGGTCGAGAGCGCCGCGCGCGAACGTGACATGGATGTCGCGCTCGCGACCGCGGCACGCGGCCGTGCACCCGGAACTCCGCGCAATCTCGCGCCGCTCGCGTGGCACGAGGGTTGCCTCGGTGCCAGGGGCGCATGAAGGTCGTCCTCGTCGTCCTCATATCTTGGGCTGCCGCGGGTTGCGCCGGCGCGGGTGCCAGCTCGGGCGGCATCCAGCAGGGCACGGGCACCGGCAACAACTCCGGCGGGTTCGACGCCGGCGTCGGTCCAGGCGGCACCGGCGGAACGGGCGGCATGGGGTTGCCGCCCGAGATGGAGGTGGAGAGCTCGTACGAGGTCCCGGTCGCCACCGGGAGTTACATCTGGGTGGCCAACCCCGACAGCGGGCGCGTGGCCTACGTCGCGGCCGCGACGCTGGAGGTCCACACCGTCGAGGCCGGCAACGCGCCGACCTACATGAGCGCCATCCCCAGCGCCACCGACGACGCCGTGGTGGTGCTCAACGTCCTCTCGCAGGACGCGACGATCCTGCGGGTGGCCCCCGACGGCCAGCTCACCAAGTACACGGTGAGCGGCGTCGCTGCCGGCGCCAACGCGCTCACCGTCTCGCCGAGCGGTCGCTGGGTGACGGCCTGGACCGACGCCCGCACCGTCGCCGGCGCCGATCCGCTGGCCGGCTACCAGGCCGTCACGCTGATCGATCTTTCGGTCACGCCACCGGTCAAGACCATTCTCTCCGTCGGCTTCCGCCCCGTTGACGTCGCCTACGCCGCCAACGACTCGGCTGCCTTCGCCGTCACCGAGGACGGCGTTTCGGTCGTCGACCTCTCGCAGAGCGGCCCGCCGCGCGTCAGCGGCAACGTCCCGCTGACGACCGACCCGGCGGAGGATGCCGACACCCGCGACGTCTCCATCACCCCCGACGGGCGCCTGGCGCTCGTCCGACGCGAAGGGAGCGCCGCGGTGGGGATCGTCGACCTCTCGAGCGGAACCCTGGGGGCGATCGCGCTCTCGGGCGCGGTCACCGACCTCGACATCACCGCCGACGGACAGAGCGCCATCGCCGTCGTTCGCGACACCTCCGAGGTGGCCGTCATCCCGCTCGGCGGCGGGATCCCCGACCCCTCGGCGGTCCAGCACGTGACGATCAGCGGCGAGACGGTCGGCTCGGCCTCCATCGCCGCCGACGGCAAGACGGTCCTCCTCTACACCAACGCCGTGGCGGTCGACCGCCTGACCGTGCTGACGCTGGGCGCGTCGCCGAGCTATCGGGTGGTCAAGCTCCACGCCCCGGTGCTGGCGGTGTTCGCCAGCGCGGACGCCCAGAACGCCGTCGTGTTCCACAGCGACTCCGCCGCGCCGGTACCCGACGCGGGCCTCCTCGCCGCCGACGGCGGCGCGGCCCCCGCGGTCGACGCCGGCGTCCCCTCGCAGATCCCGACCAACGCCTTCAGCCTGGTCCCCCTCGGCGCCAATCTGCCGGCCGAGATCGAGGAGACCGACGTCCCGCCGCAAGCGGTCGCCCTCTCGGCCGCCGGCGATCGCGTCCTCATCACGGAACGCGACGACACGAAGAAGGTCTACGGCGTCTACGTGGGCCAGTTCCCCTCCCTGGAGATCCAGAAGATCGGCCTCGCCAGCCCACCGATCGCGGTCGGCGTGCTGGCGGCGGCGAACGAGGGCTACATCGCCCAGAAGAACGCCGAGGGGCGCATCACCTTCGTGGCCTTCGACAGCGGGCAGGCGCGGACGCTGACCGGGTTCGAGATCGGCGCCGGCATCGTCGACTGGGCGCAAGGGAGCACCCCCGCCACCGACGGAGGAACTGGCCCATGAACCTCACGCGTGTGCGATGGCTGTTGGCGGCGGCGCTGGCCGCCGGCTGCGGGGGGCGCGGTCCGTTCTGGGAGAGCCCGATCGCCTCTCAGCCGCTGACCTTCGACCTCGGGACCGAGGTGGCGCTCGTCGATCAGCCGGCCGATCGGGTGGTGTTGCTCTCCGTCGTCAACAGCCAGGGCCCGAGCCCGAACGGCCAGCGGCCGAACCTCACCGCCACCACGGTCCCCCTGGGCTCGAACGTCTTGAACGCCGCCACCTCGGCCGATGGCAAGAAGCTGTTCGTCGTCTCCGGCGGCCGCCGGGCCGAGCTGGGCGACGATCAGCCGACCGAACCGCCGTCCGTCACGGTCATCGACGCGGACACCGCCGCGCCTCAACGCTACGACCTCACCGACATCACCGATCCCTTGGCCGGGCTGGCGATCGATCCGGGCGGGCACTGGCTGGTCCTCTACCCGAGCAACGACGCCAACCAGCCGTTCGTGGAGAACCCCAACGAGCTGGTGGTCCTCGACGTCTCGCAGCCCCCGCCCCCCTCGCCCGCGGGGGCGGCCACGATCCCCCACACGCTGAAGAGCTTCGGCGGCCATCCCCAGCGCTTCACCTTCACCCCACCGCTGTCGCTGCCGATCGGACCCCACCCGCTCCTGGTCGTCGAATCGGACCAGGGCCTGTCGCTCCTGCAGCTCGACGATCCCAGCAATCCGTCCGAGATCACCGTCCCGCTCACCAACCGCTCCGATACGCAGCTGCTGTCGCCGGCGGGTGTCACCGTCTATCCGGGCGACGCCAGCAACGGCGCCGCCATCGGTGTTCGGCTCTCCAACGACAACGACGTCGTGGCCCTGCAGTTCGTGGCCAACCTCGACGCCGGCGGCAACCCCATCGGCAACGGCTTCCTGCCCACCGTCAACCTGAACGACGTGGGCGGGATCGCCAGCGACATCGCCTTCGTGCACACCGACAGCGGTCTCCGCCTGGCGGCGCTGATCCCGGCCCAGAGCAAGGCGACGTTGATCGATCCCGTCACCAGCCTGACCGAGGACGTGGCGCTCCCGGCGCCCTACCAGAACCTCTCGGTGGTGACCGACGCGCTGGGGAACGCCAGCGGCTGCAACGGCGGAACGAGCAGCGCCGGCACGCCCACCGACGTCGCGCTGCTCTGGAACGGCTCGACCCAGCAGGGACAGGAGGGCGTCGCCTTCTGGGAGCTGGGGCAGGCCGGCTGCCAGCCTTTCCGCAGCATCGACACCATCGGCATCACCGACGTGGTGGCGGGGGTGCTCGACGTGCCGACGCCCAACACATCGCTCAAGGTGCTGCAGACGCGGAATGCCGACGCCTTCTACATCTTGAACCTGGCGAACCGGACGGCGGCGCCGCTGGAGACCGGCAGCAGCGACATCGCGCTCAGCGTGTCGCCGCTCGGCGAGCAGGTCTGGACCTTCGTCCCCGGCGGGACGACCGTCTTCGCCACCGACTTCGCGCACGAGGTGCCGCGCTCGCTGCTCATCGAGCGGCCGGTCGCCGGCGTGTACGAGGTCGTCGCCCCGGCCGGCGACCCGGCGGTGATCGTGCTCCACGACGAGGGGGGCGTCGGCGCGACCGTCTACGACGCCTTCACCCTCGCCGATTCGACCCGGCGCCTCTACGCGGGCCTGCTCCTGGGAGGTGCGCCATGACGCTCGGAGCCCGCGCGGTTGGGTGGGGGCTGCTGGCGCTCGTGCTGACGAGCGCCAGCAGCGGGCGGGCCCAGACCGCCCTCGAAGAGGCCGCCCGTCCGTTGGTCCGCCCGCCCGTCTGGGAAGTGGAGGCCGGCCTGCGCACGATGTTCATCAAGGACGCTGGCTACGATCCCTTCTCCGCCGACGACGCGCTGGCGCAGTTTTCGCTGACCGCCACCCGCGCGCTGGTGCGGAGGGGCGACCTGGCGCTCGCGGCCGGCGTGGGGCTCGACCTCGGCGGCTCCAGCGCGACCGCGCGCGGCGCGTCCTCCAGTCTCACCCTCACCCGCGTCTCCGCGGTGGCCGAGGGTCGATACCAGCCGCTCTCCCGGCTCTACCTCTTCGGGCGGCTCGCCCCCGGCCTCCTGCACGGCTCCGCCACCATCGACGACGCGTCGTCGCCCGCGGCTTCCGGTTTGACCGGCAACTTCGACAGCTTCTCCCTCGAGGCCAGCGGCGGCGGCGCCCTCTGCTTCGGCGACATCGGCCGCCCCCACCTGGGCGCCTGGTTGGTCGCCGACGGCGGCTACGGCTGGGCGGCGGCGAAGCCCCTGGCCCTCGCCCCGAACCTCGGGTCCGACCAGAGCAAGGCGGGGACGCTCGACCTCGGCACCCTGGCCGCGCGCGGCGCCTTCTTCCGGATCGCCGTCGCGCTCAGTTACTAGAACGGGACCCTCAAAGTCCCGCGCCCCCCGCGACGGGCTCCGGCGAGCAAAGCTCGCCTTCGCGCTCAGTTACTAGAACGGGACCCTCAAAGGGTCCCGCGCCCCCCGCGACGGGCTCCGGCGAGCAAAGCTCGCCTTCGCCCACGCGATTGACCGGTCGCGCGTCTCTCAGTCGACCCGCCCCAGCGCTTTCACCAGCTGCGCGCGGGCCGTGTAGAGCTGGTACTGAGCCGACACCTTCTGTGCCGCGGCCGTCGTCAGCGCCACCTGCGCGTCGCCGAGCTCGATGATGCTGCCGACGCCGGTGGCGTAGCGCCCCTCCGCGAGCCGCAGGCGATCGCGGGTGTTGGCCAGTGCGTCGTCGGCCGCGGCGATCGCCGCCTTGGCGGCGCGGATGCCGAGCCGCGCCTGCTCGACGTCGAGGCGCACCTGCTGCCGCTCGGTCTCGAGCTGCGCCCGCGCCTGGATCACCTGCCCCTCGGCCTGGTGGATCTGCGCGTCGATGGCGCCGCCCTGGAGGAGCGGCACGCTGAGGGTGAACGTTCCCGTCACGTTCCAGGTCAGACGATCGAGGGTCGGACCGCTCTCGTTGGCGAAGCCGTTGAATCCGAGGTTGGGCCAGTACATGTCGCGCGCCGAACGGAGCCCCAGCTCCTGGCTCTTGAGGTTGAGCCGGAGGTTCAGCATCTCCGGGCGGCCCTGTTTGGCGTCGTCGATGAGGGACTCGACGGCGCCGTCCTCGCCCGGCACGAACGGCATCTCCTCATCGGAGAGGTCGTAGTCGATGGAGCGCTCGACCCCCATCGTTTGATTGAGCATCGCCTTGGCGGTGGCGTAGCTGTTCTCGGCGTTGATGAGCTGGAGCTGTGCGGTGGCCCGATCGGCCTTGGCCTGGGTCAGGTCGATCTCGGGGTGAGTGCCGACCTCGACGAACCCCTGCACCTGCGCCAGGTGCTTCTCCTGATTGGCCAGCGTGTCGCGCGCGACGCCGACCAGGTCCTTGGCCGCGCGCGCGATGAAGAAGGCCGAGCGGGCATTGAAGTCGACCTGCGCGGCGGTGACGCGCCCGTTGGCGTCGACGGCGTCGGCGGCCGCGCGCGCCGCCTTCCAGCGGTTGATCGTCTCGCCGAAGTCGTAGATGAGCTGGTTGGCGTTGACCGCCCCCTTCCAGAGCTCGACCCCCGTGTGCACGGTCTCCGTGCTCGGTTGGTTCATCACGGTCATCCCGTTCATCTGGGTGCTGTTGTTGGTCGCGCCGCCGGGCTGCGGGACGAAAGCGGCCGTGCCGATCTGGTAGCTGCCCACCGCGCTCACCTGCGGCAGCAGCGCGCCGCGGACCTGATCGGCCAGTCCGCGCGCGGTGACCGAATTGCCGCGCGCCAGGTCCAGCAACGGCTGATGGGCGCGCGCCGCCCGCAGCGCCTCGGCCAGCGTCACGACCCGGGCGCTGGCCACGGCGTCGGGAGAGGCGTCGGCCGCCCGCGCGGCGGGGGCGACCAGGAAGATCAAGGCGGTGAGAGCGAGCTTTCTCATCGTCGTCACTCGTAGCGGAGGGCGTCGATCGGATCGAGCTGCGAGGCCTTGCGCGCCGGGTAGAGACCGAACACCACCCCGACCATCCCGCTGAAGCAGACCGAGATGACGACGATGTCCGGTCGCACCAGCGTCGGCCAGCCGAACTTCGCCGCCAACCGCCCGGCGGTGAAGACCCCCAGCGCGACGCCGACCATCCCGCCGGCGACCGCCAGCGTGAGCGCCTCGACCAGGAACTGCAGCAGGATGTTGCTGGGCGTCGCGCCGACCGCCATCCGCACGCCGATCTCGCGCGTCCGCTCCGTCACGCTGACCAGCATGATGTTCATGATCCCGATCCCCCCCACCAGGAGCGAGACGCCCGCGATGCTGGCCAGCAGCGTGGTGAGGGTGCGGGTCCCCTCCTCCCGCGCGTTGGCCATCTCGGTCAGGTTGTGGATCGAAAAGTCGTCGTCGGCGCCGTTGTCCAGGTGGTGGCGGTCGCGCAAGAGGTCACTGACCTGCTGTTGCGCGCGCGCCGTCGCCTCGGTCGAAGTGGCGCCGAGGAAGATCGTCCCCGAGATGAACTTCTGCAGTCCGCCCTGGATCTTGGTCATGAAGGTGGTCTGGGGAACGAAGGCGCAGTCGTCGTAGTCCTGCCCCGTCGGCGACTGCCCCTTCTTCTCCATCACGCCGACCACCTCGAAGGGGATGTTCTTGATCCGCACCGTCTGGCCGAGCGGATCGACGGCGCCGTACAGCTTGTCGACCACCGTCGCGCCCAGGACCACCACCTTGGCCGACGACTCGACGTCCGAATCGAGCAGCAGGCGGCCGCGATCGGCCTTCCAGTTGCGGATGCGAAAGTAGTCGGGGGAGGTGCCGTTCACCTGAGTGGCCCAGTTCTGGTCGTCGCTCATGAGCTGCGCGCTCGAGCGGAGCTGCACCGCCGCGTAACGGACGGCGGGCGCCTCGCGCTGAATGGCGCCGAGGTCGTCCCAGGTGAGCGTCGGCATGCTGCCGAAGCCGCCGCGGGCGCCGCCCGAGGTCGTGCTCCCCGGCAGCACGATGAGCAGGTTCGACCCCATGGAGGCGAACGAAGCCTCGACCTGCGCCTTGGCCCCCTCCCCGATGGCCACCATGGCGATGACCGCGCCGACGCCGATGATGATCCCGAGGACGGTGAGAAAGGAACGCATCTTGTTGCGCAAGAGCGCCCGCAGCGCCACGCGGAAGGTCTCGAGCGGGATCACGCCGAGACCTCGTGCGGCGCTTCGTCGACGGGCGGCGCCGCAGTCAGATCGTCGGCCGCCCGCCGGCCCGCCTGCCGCGTGTCCGAGCGGACGCGCCCGTCGCGCATCACCACCACGCGCGAAGCGTAGGCGGCGACGTCGGGCTCGTGCGTGACCAACAGGACGGTGATCCCGGTGGCGGCCAGCTCCTGGAACAACGCCATGATCTCGACCGTCGTCCGCGAGTCGAGGTTGCCCGTCGGCTCGTCGGCGACGATGAGCCGCGGGCGCGTGACCAGCGCGCGCGCCACCGCCACCCGCTGCTGCTGCCCGCCCGACATCTGGTTCGAGTGGTGGTGCGCCCGGTCGGCCAGGCCGACCCGCGCCAGCGCCTCGCTGGCCCGCGCGTGCCGTTCGCGCGCCGGCGTGCCCCCGTAGAGCAGCGGCAGCTCGACGTTCTCCAGCGCCGACGTCCGCGACAGCAGGTTGAAGCTCTGGAACACGAACCCCAGCGTCTGATTGCGCACCCGCGCCAGCTCGCGCCGATCGAGCTTGGAGACCTCGCGGCCGTCGAGGTGGTAGCTGCCGGCAGAGGGCCGATCGAGGCAGCCGATGATGTTCATCAGCGTCGACTTCCCCGAGCCCGACGACCCCATCACCGCCACGAAGTCGCGTTCCTCGACGGCGAACGACACCTCGCGCAGCGCGTGCACCTCGACGTCTCCCATCCGGTAGACCTTGGAGACGCCTTCGAGCTCGATGAGCGCCATCGCCGTCCGCGCGCCGCTAGAACAGGCGCCGCATGCCGCCCGAGCTGGCCGGCGCAGCCGACCCCTCGGGCGTGGAGGCGTCCACGATCACCGAATCGCCCTCGTGCAGGTCCCCCTCGACGACCTCGGTCGTGCTCCCGTCGGACAGGCCGATGCGCAGGTTGATCTGCTGCGGCTGCCCGCCGCGCAGCGCCCAGACGGTTCGCTTGTCGCTGGGTCCTTCGCCCTTCCCCCCGCCGCCCCGCGCGCGCCACCCGCCCGCGCCCTGCCCGCCCGCGCGCGCGCCGCCGCCGGGACCACCGCCCCCGTGCGCGCCGCCGCCGGGCCCCGAGCCGCCGTGGGCGCGCTCGCCGGGCTCGTGCACGCCGTGCGGCACCGGCAGCCCGAGCGCGCTGAAGATGTCGGGCGAGGGCTTGTAGCGCATGGCCGCGTTGGGCACGCGGATGACGTCGTCCTTCTCGGCCGCGACGAACGTCACGTTGGCGGTCATCCCCGGCCGCAGCTTGAGGTCGCTGTTGTCGACGTCGATCACCGCGTCGTAGGTGACCACGTTCTGCACCGTCTGCGGCGCGTTCCGGATCTGTCGGACCTTCCCCTTGAACCGCTCGCCCGGAAAGGCATCGACGGTGAACGTCGCCGGCATTCCGGCGCTGAGCTTGCCCACGTCGGCCTCGGCCACCGAGGTGTCGACCTGCATCTCGCGCAGGTCCTTGGCGATGGCGAACAGCGTGGGGGCCGACAGAGAAGCGGCCACCGTCTGCCCCACGTCGACGCTGCGCGAGATGACCGTCCCGTCGGTGGGCGAGACGATGCGGGTCATGTCCAGGTTGACCTTGGCCTGCGAGAGCTGCGCCTTGGCCTGCGCCAGCGATCCCCGCGCCGCGGCCGACGACCCGCGCGCGACCTCCAGGTTCGCCTGCGAGGTGTCGTAGTCCGCCTGCGCCACCAGCTTGCGATCGAGCATCGCCTTCTCGCGCTCGAACTGCCGGCCGGCGTCCCGCTCCTGCGCCTCGGCCTTGATCAGGTTCCCCTGGGCCGCCTGGTAGTTCGCCTGCGCCTGCTCGAAAGCCGCCTGGAACAGCTGCGGATCGATCTTGGCGATGAGCTCACCCTTCTTCACCGTCGAGTTGAAGTCGGCGTAGAGCTTCTGCACCGTCCCCGAGATCTGCGTGCCGACCTGGACCGTCACCAGCGCCGACAGCGTCCCGGTGGCCGTCACGCGCGCCACGATGCGGCCGCGATCGACGGCGGCGGTGTCGAACTCCACCGGCGGCTTCTTGTGCGCGGCACGCCAGCGCCTGACGCCCAGCCCCGCCCCGGTCACCGCGACCAGCGCGAAGACCGTCATCAACAGGCGGCGCCCGTTCGTCATCGAGGAGAGGAACCCCACCGGCCCGAAAGATTAGATCGTTTCGCTGATCGCTGCTGCTCGGTCTTCGCCCTGACGCCGTCAGAAACCTGAACCGCGCGCCGTGGTCAGAGCCCGACCGCTACGGCCAGAGGGCCCGGAGCGCGCCGAGGTCGAGGTGGCTGCTGGCCCACTCCTTGGCGGCGCGCGCCATGATCACCGCCTGGTCGCGGCGGCGGATCGACGGCCGGTGAGCGAAGACGTCGTAGCCGGCCGCCTCGATCTTGTCGAGGATGGTCGTGCCGACCAGCCAGATGAGCGTCAGCTCCATCCGCAGGTCCTTGCCCAGCTTCTCCAGCAGCGGGCGCCCGCGTTCGTAGAGGCCGCGCGTGCGCGTCACCTGGAAGCGCAAGAGATCGCGCAGCGCGGGCGTCATCTTGAGCGCCTTGACGTCGGCCTCGGTGACGCTGAAGTGGTGCAGGTCCTCGGCCGGGATGTAGAGGTGGTCGCGCGCGGCGTCGGCGGCGACGTCCTGCCAGAAGTTCGTGAGCTGCAGCGCGGTCGAGATCTCGTCGGCGAAGCGGACCAACGCCGGATCGCGATACCCGAACAGCGCCAGCAAGAGGCGCCCGACGGGCTCGGCGGAGCGGACCGTGTAGCCGCGCAGCGCCTGGAACGTCGCGTAGCGCCTGGTCTCCAGGTCCATCCGGAACGCCGTCAACATGTCGTCGAGCGGCGGGATCGGCAGGTCGCGCTTCTCGATCGTGTCGGCCAGCGCGACGAACACCGGGTGGTCGGCCTCGCCGTGCGAACAGCGATGCAGCGCCTCCTCCCAGCGGTCGAGCGCCTCGGTGCGCCGCCCCTCGTACTCCGGCTCGTCGGCAAAGTCGTCAGCGCTGCGCGCGAAGGCGTAGAGCGCCGTCAGGTGCGGGCGCAGCTCGGTGGGCACGAAGCGCGACGCCACCGGGTAGCTCTCGGTGTGCGCGCGCACGAACTCCTCGCAATAGCCGTACGACCGCTCGACGGTCCAGGGGCCCGCCGGCGGATCGAGCCAGCGGATGGGCGGCCTGGTCACCGACGCCAGCGTGGGCGCCCCGCCCGCCTCCGTTTCACGACCGTTGCGCAGAATCTGTCGGATCATCGCGCGCCTCCCGGCGGATCTCCTAGCACGGGGAGCGGGCCGGTGGAGCGCCGGTGAAGATTCATGTGCCCCCGCTGGATCCCCTCGGTGGCCAGCGCCCGCAGCGCCGCCAGGTTCGAGGCCAGGCCGGCGCTGGCCACGATCATGCCCAGCACCGAGGCGTCGGCGGTGCCGAGCAGCTTGAGCGCCAGCCGCGCGCCCGCGTGCGCGTGCAGCGTGCCCCCGACGGTGCCGAGCGCCATCGGCATCTCCAGGTTGCCGCAGAGGTCCCCGTCCTCGGCGCGCCAGGTGGCGAGCGGCCGGTAGCGCCCGCTGGCCGCGGCGAAGGCGTGCGCCCCCGCCTCGACGCCGCGCCAGTCGTTGCCCGTCGCCATCACCACCGCGTCGACGCCGTTCATGATCCCCTTGTTGTGGGTGGCGGCGCGGTAGGGATCGTCCTCGGCGAAGCGCGAGGCGGCCACGATCCCCTCGCGCACCGCCGCGCCGTCCAGCACCGGCGTCCCCAGCGCCGCCACCGGCACGCGCGCCTTGACCCGCACGCAGCGCCGGTCGCAGAGGTTGGTGAGGATGCGCAGCCCCGAGCGCCCGCCCGCCAGCGCCGCCACGCGCGCGGCCAGCGCCTCGGCGACGGTGTTCACCATGTTGGCGCCCATCGCGTTCCGGCAGTCGACGTGGACGTGCACCACCACGCGGCGCGGGTGGGCCCGCACCTCGATCTCGCGCGCGCCGCCGCCGCGCTCGGTGAGCCGCGGCAGCGTGGCCTGCGCCAGGGCCAGCAGCTCGCCGGCGGCCGCCTCGAGGCGCGCCACCGAGGCCTCCGGATCGACCACGTCGACGATCTCGATCTGCGCCGTCATCACCGGATCGTCCGCCTCGGCGACGAAACCGCCCCCTTGCCGCACCATCTTGGCGGCGTTCGAGGCGGCGGCGATCACCGAGGGCTCCTCGACCGCCATCGGCACCAGCACGTCGCGCCCGTTGACCCGGAAGTTGAGCCCGATGCCGAGCGGCAGCGCGTAGACGCCCACCGCGTTCTCGACGATCCGATCGGCGGTCGTCGTGTCGAGGCCGCCCCCCTCGAGCGTCAGCAGATCCTGCTCGCTGAGGTCGGCCCGGTGGCGCAGGATCTCGCGCCGTTCGTCGACCGAAAGCTTGTAGAAGCCGGGGAGGCGAGAACCGTCGCCAGAGGCGTCTTGTGACCGGTGGTTCGACATCCTTACCTTTCTAGGTATTACCGCCCGCGCAGAAGCCCGGGCGCGCCGGTGTTTATACTAAGAATTCGTAGTCCCCGTCCGTCGGCGCGGGCCCTGAATCGCTGCGCCGACTCCGGATCGGGAAAGAAGGCCACGCCCACGTCACCGCCGCCGGCCCCCGAGGGCTTGGCCGCCCCGCCGAGCTCGCCGGCCAGCGCGGACGCCGCTTCGAGCGCGGGCGTGACGATCGGCTGATCGGCGTCGCGTCCCAGCGCCCCCAGCGCCGCGTGGGCGGCGGCCACGGCGCGCACCAGCGCCGGCGCGTGGTCCGACTCGTAGGCCGCGAGGAAGCTGTCGGCGGCCTGGCGGATCTCGCGCAGCCGGCGCGCGTGCGCCCCCGGATCGCGCGCCGCCAGCCGCTCGACGGCGCGCACCAGATCGACCGTGCCGCTCGGCGTCCCCGTCGAGACGACCACCGGCGTGATGCCGGCCGGTGGGAGGAGCGCGCGCGCCGTCGGCGCGCCGACCTCCGGGCGCGTGTAGGCCAGCACGCCGCCGAACACGGCGGCGGCGACGTCGGCGCCCGAGCCACGCCCGCCCTGGGCGGCGCGGTGCGCGCGCTCGGCCAACACGAAGACGAGCCATCGCTCGGCCTCCACGTCGACGCCGGCCGCCTCCAGCAGGGTGGCCACCGCGGCGGCCGCCACCGCCGCGCTCGAGCCGAGCCCCAGCTTGCGGCCGTCCTCGGAGAGCGCCGCGCTGTCGATCACGGGCGCTCCCGCGGGCAGCGTGGCGCCCGTCGCGCGGGCGTGCGCCTCGACGGCCGCGCAGGCCTCGGCGACCACCGGCGAGGACGGCGCCGCGCCCGGCACGAAGTGGGCGAGCACGCGGCGATCGACGGCCGCCACCACCGCGGTGCCGCCGTGCAGGACCCCGTACTCGCCGGCGAAGAACAGCTTCCCGGCCGCGCCCAGCGCCGCCGCGCTCATGCGGCCTCCACCAGGCGCGCGCCAGACCCCGGGGCCGCGCTCAACGTGCGCAGGACGCCGGGCACCTCGCCCAGCGCCGCGGCGATCGCCTCGGCGTCGCGCGCCGCGCACAAGACCTTGACGTGCGGCCCGGCGTCGATGGTGAAGAAGGCGGGCGTCCCCGCGGCGCGCAGCGCCCGGACGCAGGCCATCGCCGCGACGGTCGCCGGGTTCCAGTAGAGGATGGGCGGATCGGCCGCCAGGGCGCTGGCGTGCATGCGCAGCGCGCTCCGCTCGGCCACCGCGCCCAGCGCCGCCAGATCGCGGGCGCCCAGGGCCGCGCGCGCGGCGGCCAGATCACCGTCGACGCCCCGGACCCAGGCGTCGTAGTAGGGCGAGGTCTCGGCGGTGCGGCGCATCGCCGCGGTCGAGCCGAGCGCCTTTTCGCCCGCCGCGGTGATGGCGACGACGAGGCGCACGTCCCAGCCGTCGCCTTCGGGCAGCGGTCGGGCCGCCGCGTCGGTGCCGTCGGCGCGCGACCCCCGCGCCATCTCCACGAAGCCGCCGAAGATCGAGCGCGCCGCCGACCCCGAGCCGAGCCGCGCCAAAATCGACAGCTCGGCGGGCGCCAGCTCCAGCCCGGCCGCGCGCGCCGCCGCCACCGCCAGGGCGGCGAATCCCGAGGCCGACGAGGCCAGCCCCGACGCCGTGGGGACGGTGTTGTCGGTGACGACCGTGGCGCGCGTCGCGATCCCGGCCCGCGCGCGCACGCGGTCGAGGAAGGCCGTCACGCGCGCGGCGACCTTCTCCGCGGCCGGCGCACCGTCGAGCGTGACCCGATCGCGCGCGCCGTCGCCGCCGTCGAAGGCGACGCGCGTCCGCGTGCCGAGGCGATCGAGCGTCAGCGACAGGCTGCCCGTCGCCGGCAGGTTGAGCGCCTCGTCGCGCTTCCCCCAGTACTTCACCAGCGCGATGTTGGTCCCCGCGACCGCGGTGGCGGAGGTCATGCGCCGCCTCCGGACGGCGCCGCCGCGACGATGTCGGCCAGGAAACCGTCGTACCCGGCCGCGCGCCAGCGGGCCAGGACGTCGCGCTCGTGCGCCGGGGCCAGCGCGATCACCGCGCCGCCCCCGCCCGCGCCGGTGAGCTTGGCGCCGACCGCGCCGGCCGCGCGCGCGCCGTGCACCAGCGCCTCCAGCTCCGGCGACGAGAGCCGCAGCGCGGCCAGAAGCCCGTGCGCGGCGTCCATGATCCGCCCGAGGCCGTCGACGTCGCCCTTGGCGAGCGCCGCCGCGGCGTCGTCGGCGAGCCGCCCGAGCAGCGCCAGCACCTCGCCCGCCGCCGGCAAGCGATCGCGCAACCGCCCCACGGCGGCGACCTGCGCCGCGGTGTCGCGCGGGCGACCGGAGAGACCGACACAGAGGGTGATCTTCTGCAGCACCGGCACCGGGCGCCAGCCGCTCGCCCGGGTGAATCGACCGCAGAGGCCGCTTCTGGCGGCCGCGGCGTCGATCCCCGACGGGCTGCCGTGGAAGACCTCCTCGGCGGCCGTGACCGCGGCGTCGACCGCTTCGGCGTCGCACCGCCCCACCGCGGCCGCTGCCGCGCGCGCGACGGCCGTGGCCAGCGCCGCCGAGCTGCCCAGGCCGGCGCGCGAGGGGATGCGCGCCTCGGCGTCGAAGTCGAGCCCGGGCGCCTCGATCCGGCGCACGATCGCTTCGAGGGCGCGGCCCACGGGCGTGCCGTCGCCGATGGCCGCGCTGAGGTCCCAGGCCGGAACGCGCAGCACGCCGGCGCCCGCGCGCGCCTCCGCGGCGATCCCGGCCGAGATCCCAGCCGCCAGCGCCGGGTGGCCGTGCACGACGGCGTGCTCGCCGACGAGGATCACCTTGCCGTGGCCGAAGCCGCGGCCGAGCACGGCGTCGACGGTCATCGCGGCCTCTGCGCCAGCCAGGCGGCGAGCTCGCCGGTGATCACCCGCGGCGCCGCCGCCAGCTCGCTCGCCTTGCCGAGGCCGGTGAGCAGCACCGCCGCGCGCAGGCCGTCGATCACCTGCTGCAGGTACGCCTCGCCGCCGGCGCGGCCCCCCTCCTGCACCGCGCGCAGCGCCGGCTGCGCCAGGCCACCCGCGCGCGCGCCGAGCGCGAGCGCCCGCGCCAGGTCCAGCCCGCTGCGGATGCCGCCGGAGGCGACGACGTCGATCCCCGCCGCGGGGAGCCCCTCGGCCGAAAGCCAGGCCACCGCCGCCGCCGTCGGGATCCCCCAGTCCCACAGCTCCTGCCCGCGCGCCTTCTCCGCGCCCGAGGCGCGGTGCGACTCGACGGCCGTCCAGGACGTCCCGCCCCCGCCCGAGACGTCGATGGCGCGCACGCCCGCGGCCACCAGCTTGCCCGCCACCGCCGGCGAAATCCCGCACCCGGTCTCCTTGACCATCACCGGGCGCCCGAGCTCGCCGACGACGCGCGCGATGGCCTCGAGCGCGCCGCGAAAGTCGCGGTCCCCGCCCGGCTGGGCCATCTCCTGCGCCGGGTTCAAATGGATGCAGAGCGCGTCGGCCTCCACCCGCGCCACCACCTCGCGCACCGCCGCAACCGGCAGCGCCGCCAGCTGCACGGCGCCGAAGTTGGCGAAGAGATAAACGTCGGGGGCCGCGCGCCGGACCTCGTAGGTCGACGCCAGCTCGGGGTGCAGCAGCATCGCGCGCTGGCTGCCGAGGCCGAACGGGATCCCGTGCGCGGCGGAGGCCGCCGCCAGCGCGCGGTTGATCTCGCCCGCCTCGGGCGTCCCGCCGGTCATCCCGGTCACCATCAGCGGCGCCCGGATGGCGCGGCCGAGCAGCGTGGTCGAGAGGTCGATCTCGGCCGTCGCCCGCTCCGGCAGCGAGCAGTGGAGGAGGCGCACGTCCTCGAACAACGTCGGCCGGTGGAAGTCCGCCGCCCCCGACGCCGCGATGGTCAGATGCTCGGCCTTGCGCTGACTGATACCGCCGTCGGCCATTGCTGACCCGGTATAAAGCGCCCCCCGTGGGGGGGGCAAGGGGTCGTTAACTTTTTTCAAAAACCGGTGAACGCAGCGCGCGAAGGATGTGCCGGCGGGAACCGGCGCCTTCCTAGGATGTCCTACCGTCATGACGCTCACGCCATCGCCGCTGGCCACCTGGGGGCGGGTGGCCCTCGGCCTCGCCGCCGCCGCCGCCATGTTCGGCCCCTCGCTGGCCGCCTTCGCCACCTCGCGCATCCAGGTCCCCCCGCCAACGCGCCTCCCCGTCGAGGTGATCGGCGCGCGCGCCTTCCCCGATCTGGCCGGCGCGGCGCGCGCCGGCGTCCCGGCGCTGCACGTCGGCCCGACGGAGCGGACGAGCGGGCTCCGGGGCGAGGCGGCGCTGCGCGCGCGGATGAACGACGCCGCCTCGCGCTGCGCGCTCCGCTCCTCGGCCTACCTCGTGCTCTCGGCGTCGGTCGACGGTCGGGGACGCATCACCGAGGTCCGCGCCGAGGCGGGCGGTGATCGGCCGCTCGGCGACTGCGCGACCTCGCTGCTGCGGCAGGGAGGTACGGTCGAGACGCGCGGGCCCGGGACCCTGGAGATCGGCTACTTCATGGGCCGCGCCCGCGGTTAACCGCCGAACATTGCTGATGTTTTTTCGCAGGAAGCGGCGCCGCGGTGCCGATTTCTTGCCCTGACCTGAACGGGTGGATAGTATCCGCCCTATGGAGCTGTCGCTTCCGGCGGTCGTCGTCGTCACGTTGGTCGGCGGCGGGACCCTGGCGGCGCTGGCCTGGATGCTGGCGGCGGCGCGGGCGCAGACGCGGGCGGAGAAGCTCCTGCGCGAGGCGGAGACGCGCGCCAGCGCGGCCACCGCGCGCGCCGAGACGCTGTCCGATCACGCGCGGCACGCGGAGGCGCGCGCCAACAGCCTGGAGGCGGCGCTGCGCCAGGTGGAGAGCCAGCACGCGACCGAGGCGGCGCGCGCCGAGGCGCTGGCGCGCAGCCTCGACGAGCAACGCGCGCTGCTCGTCGAGGCGAAGACGCAGCTCGGTGACACCTTCCAGGCGCTGGCGGGCGAGGCGTTGCGGGCCAGCCAGGAGGGGTTCCTCGCGCTGGCCAGCGAACGGCTGGGCGCCGCGCGCCGGGAGACCTCGGCGGAGCTGGAGGCGCGACAGAAGGCGATCGAGGGGGTGGTGGCCCCGGTACGCGCGTCGCTGGAGAAGGTCGACGAGCAGGTGCGGGCGATGGAGCGCGAGCGCGGCACCGCCTACGGCGCGCTCCGCCAGCAGATGCAGTCGATCGCCGACACGCAAGAGAAGCTGCGCGACGCGACCGGCAGCCTGGTGAGCGCGCTCAAGGCGCCGGCGGTGCGAGGGCGCTGGGGTGAGATCCAGCTGCGGCGCGTGGTGGAGCTGGCCGGGATGCTCGAGCACTGCGACTTCGAGGAGCAGGTGACGATCGCGCGCGAAGACGAAGGCCGGCTGCGACCCGACATGGTGGTGAAGCTGCCGGGCGGCCGGAACATCGTGGTGGACGCCAAGGCGCCGCTCGGCGCTTATCTCGAGGCGCTCGAGAGCAAGGACGAGGCGGCGCGGGCGGCGAAGCTGCAGCAGCACGCGGCGCAGGTGCAGGCGCACGTGCGCAAGCTCTCCTCGAAGAGCTACTGGGAGGGGTTCGCCGGCTCGGCCGAGCTGGTGGTGATGTTCCTGCCGGGCGATTCGTTCTACAGCCACGCGCTCGAGCAGATGCCGGGGCTGATGGAGGAGGGGGTGGCGCAGAAGGTGCTGCTGGCGACGCCGACCACGCTGCTCGGGCTGCTGCTCGCCACCAGCTACGGCTGGCGCGAGGAGCGGCTGGCCGAGAACGCCCAGCGGATCAGCGACGAGGGGCGCCTGCTGCACCAGCGGATCGCCACGGTGCTCGAATACTTCGCGGCGCTGGGCAACTCGCTCAATCAGTCGGTCAAGCACTTCAACCAGGCGCTCAGCTCGTTCGACGGGCGCGTGGCCGTCTCGGCCCGCCGGCTCGAGGAGCTCGACGCCCGCGGCAAGAAAGACCTCCCCGAGGTCGAGGAGATCGGCGTGCGCGCCAAGTCGGTGCTGCCGCCGGAGCGACCCCGGGCGATCCCGCAGACGTCGCTCGCGCTCGCGCTCTCGCCGGCCAGCAACGACGGGACGTAGCGTTGGACTTCATCGAGCGCGCGCGCGCGTTCACGCTCGAGCTGGTGGGCGGACGTGGTCACTACGAGCGGGTCGTCCGCGCCGCGATGGAGGCGAAGCGCAGCGTCTGGATCGCCACCGCCAACCTCAAGGAGCTGATGGTCGAAGATCACCGCGCCGTCCCCGGCCGGCGGCGCACGGCCCGCGGCGGGCGCGGCCGCTATCGATCGATCCTCGAGGTGTTCGACGAGCTCGCGGGGCGCGGGGTCGAGCTGCGCATCCTGCACGCGGGGCCGCCCTCGCGCGCGTTTCGCGCGGCGGTCGCCAAGAGCGGGCGCCTGGGGCGGGCGCTGGCGCTGCGCGCCTGCCCGCGGGTCCATTTCAAGACCGTGATCGTCGATGGTGCGTTCGTTTACGTCGGCAGCGCCAACTGGACGGGCGCGGGGCTGGGAGCCAAGGGGGCCGGCCGGCGGAACTTCGAGCTCGGCTTCGCCGGGGCGGACGACGGTCTCCTCGACCGCGCGCAGGAGATGCTCGACCACATCTGGCGCGGCGCGGCCTGTCGAGGCTGCAAGCTCCGCGACCTCTGCCCGGCGCCCCTCGATTCAATTCGGGACCCTCGAACGGCCCCGCGCCCCCCGCGATGAGCTCGCCCCGGCACAGCCGTCGCTCCCTCACGCGACACGTCGCCGAGTAGAAGCGTCGAGGCGCCGGGGCCACGCCTGCGGCCGCTTGCAGCAGGAATGGCCGTGCTTAGGTTCGACCCGTGGCATCGCGGCAATTCGAAAATGAGGAGCGGGAAGGGATCGTGGGCCTCGTCCGCGAGACGCTGGACGGGCTTCGGACGCTGATCGCGGACCACATCAAGCTCGCCCGGATCGAGCTCGAGACGGACCTCAAGGGCTACGCGGGCAGCATCGCGGTGCTGGCGGTGGCGGGACTGGTGGTGGCCATCGGCTACGTGTTCGGCTGGATCGCCATCGCGCTCTGCCTGGCGCGCACTTGGGGGATCCGCGGGGCCTTCGGCGCCGTGGCCGGGTTCAACTTGGTGGTGGGGATCGTCGCCATGGCCATCGCCGCGGGCAAGATGAAGCGGACCAGGCTCATGCATGGAACGGCGGCCGAGGCGCGCACCAGCGTCATGGCCTTGCGGCACCCGCTGGAAGGACGGGCCTCGTGAGCGAGCGGGAAACGATCGACGGCGAGGGGACCAGCGGCTTCACCCGAGGCGACGCGCTGGCGCAGGCCGAGTCCGACGTCGAGCGGGCGCGCGAGCGGGTGCAGTCGTCGGTGATGGCGCTGCGCGACGAGGTGGTGCGCCGAACTGACTGGCGACATTGGATCCGCCGGCGCCCGGTCCCGTTCTTCAGCGCGGCCGTCGTGCTCGGATTCTGGTTGGGGTATCGCCGCTAGCAAACGCGCGCCACAAAAACTGAAACGCGGAGGAAGACCATGGAAATGACGGAGCAGATCGAAGAGACCGTCCGGCAAGTCGGCGCCCGCGTGCGCCCGCAGATCGATCACGCGCGCCGGCGCCTCTCGTCGCTGAACCACGACGCCACCGGCTACATCAAGGAGAACCCGGGCCGCTGCCTCCTCGGCGCGCTCGCGCTGGGGTTCCTGATCGGCAAGATCGCGCGCCGGGCCTGAGCCGGTGAAAAAAGGAGCCGCCATGGAAACGCACGAGGGGAGCGTGGCCAACGGCCACGCCAGCGAGGGTGACGGGACCGGCTGGGTGACCGACTCGGCCCACAAGGCCTGGGACCGCACGCGCGGCGCGGTCTCCGAGATCAAGCGCGCCGCGGCGATCGAGGAGCGCGTCAACCGCCACCCCTACGGCTCGATCGCGGCGGCCATCGGCGTCGGGTACGTGCTGGGCGGCGGCATCTTCACGTCGCTCACCTCGCGCATCGTGACGCTGGGGCTGCGCATCGGCATCCGGCTGGCCGTGCTCCCGATGCTGAAGGACGAGATCTCGGGGCTCGCCGACGCGCTCACCGGCGAGGGCGAAGGGGAAACCAAGGGGCGGCGTCCCGGCAAGGGCGCGAAATCGAGCGAAAAGTGACTTTGGAGGAGGCGACGATGAATCTCAAGGATCTGCGGCATCTGGACAAAGACGATCTGCTCGGCATGGTCGGGCTCGAGAGCAAACACTCGACGGCGGCGGACGTCGGCATGGCGCTGGGGACGTTCGGCGTCGGGTTGCTGGTGGGCGCGGGCATCGCGCTCCTGCTGGCGCCCAAACCGGGGCACGAGCTGCGCGAGGACATCCGCGAGAAGCTCCGCCGCTCCCGCGACGGGGAGCCGATCCCGTCGGCGCTCGGCGGGAACGAGTCGACGGGCGCCGGCAAGACGTACTGACGCCGGCCGTTCGTCGTTACGCCATCAACCGATCGAGGTCGCCGGCGACTGGGCCGGTCGTACCTCGACCGTTCCCCGCTGCCGCCTGAGCCCCGTCGCTCCTCCCGTGCCCGTGGCGCCCGACGATTCGCCGCCGGCGTGACAAGCGCGCCGGCGACAGAGACGGGGCCCGCGGCTACGGGGACAGCGAATACGCCACGTGCATCGTGTCCTCGAGCCCGACCAGGATCGGCGCCGGGGCGCCCGTATTCAGCAGCGACGGGGCCATCACGCCGAACGACGTGGTCCCCTGGATTTGCAGCGCGCCGCTGAAGGTCGCGCCGTTGTCGCAGGTCTTGTCGACGACCAGGGAGTACTGACTGCCGTCCGACATCATGTACGAGATCCAGATGACGCCGCCCTGGTCGACGTAGACCGACGGGCTGTAGGGCAGATCGGCGGTCGGGACCGGGATCGGCGCGCCGAACGTTCCGCCGCCGTCGGCGCTGACCGCCAGATAGAGCTTCTGGTCGTTGGTTTCGGGGAGAACCTGGGTCCAGACCACCGCGGCCAGACCGCCCGGCCCGAAGGCGCCCACGGGCTGGTTGTCGTTGCCCAGCTGCGGATCGATCGCCACCGGCTCGGCGAAGGTCTTCCCGGCGTCGGCCGAGCACTGGACGTAGACGTTCTCGACCGTCGGAGACGGCTGGAACTCGGCCGCGTACGCGAGGCAAAGGTGCCCCCTGCCGTCGGTGAACGTGCGCGGTGACTCGATGACCTGACCGGACGCCCCGTTGCCGCCGTTGGCGTCCTCGGCCAGATCGGCGGTGCAATCGTTGGGACCCTGCAGGATGTAGAGCGAGCCATAGAGGCCGTCGGCCCACCAGGCGTGGTTGTCGTCGAACGTTCCGGTCTGGAAGCCGGCACCGCGGTTCGGGTCCGACCAGACGTAGATGTCCGGGTAGACGCCGCAGTCGGTGCCGCCGGGCGCGGTGACCACGACGGTGTCGGGCGCCGGCGAGGAGACGTCCTCGCAGGCGAAGAGCGTGGCGAACGCCGTGGAGAGAACGGTCTGCGCGAAGGTCTTCCCGCCGTCGGTGCTGACCGCCAGGACGAAGGCGGGATCGTTGGTGGCGTCCCCCACGCTCTGGGTGATCGAGTTGTAGACGTCGACCGACCCGATGGCGTAGACGACGTCGGGGTTGCCGGCGTCCACCGCGACGGCCGGGCAGTCGATCCCGCCGCCGACGGTGGTCTCGCCGTTGAGGATCTGAGCGTCGATCGCCGCCACCCCCGCGCTCCAGGTGGCGCCCCCGTCGTCGCTGCGGGCGACCATCAGCTTCACCTCGGTGCCGCCATCCGGGTTGACGGCCCAGGCCGCGTAGACGCGGCTCCCGCTGGCGGCAGCCGCGTGCTGGTAGACGCCGATGGCCGGGTTGCCGCCCTCGAGGTCACCGGTCGAGCCGGTGATGGGCGAGGCGGTGCTGGGGAAGGCCGTGGCCAGCGTGAAGGGCGGCGTGGTGTCGAGCTGCGACGGGTTGCCCTCGCGCTGGGCGGTCACCGTGACGCTGTTGTTGGGCGCCGCCGGGGTGGCGTTCGGCGCCTGGTAGTTGCCCTGGATGTCGATGGTCCCGGCGCCGCTGGCCGGCATGACCGACCAGTCGACCGCGACGTCCGTGGTGTTGAGGACCACGGCATTGAATTGCGTCGTCGAGCAAGTGAGGACGTTGGCCGGCG
>DATNDC010000001.1:0-7682 GCA_035607055.1 Polyangia bacterium | reverse complement strand
CGCCACGGGCGTGGGCGCCGCCGGCGCGATGTACGGCAAGACCGGAACGGGCTCCGGCCGCGGGACCGCCAAGAACCTCCGCACGCCGGACGGCGGCCTCACCTGGCTGGTGGACCTCATCACGCTCCCCGCGATGACCCCGCAAGGAACTCAGACGCCGGCACCCGCGTACAACTGTGGGACGGGTGGCGGCGGTGTGGGTGGGACGAGTGGAAGTGGTGGCGCTGGCGGCGTCGGTCGTGCCGGCGGGACAGGCGGAGTCGGTGGCAGCGCCTCCGGCGGGGCGGGCGGCGAAGGCGGCGGTGCGGGCGGCGGCGTGGTCGCCGGCACCGGCGGCGCCACGGGAGCGAGCTCGGGAAATATCGGCGGCTCGAGCTCGGGCGAAGGCGGAGCCAGTGGCACGCCAAGCGGATCTGGCGGCACGCCAGGCGGAGCGGGTGGCGCGGCAGCGGGCGCTGGCGGCGAGGGCGATTTGGGTTCGGGCGGAGCCGTGGCAACCAATGGGGCTTCTGGCTGCGCGTGCAGCACGTCGCGAGGCGCAGGCGGGGGCGCCGGCGGATCTTTGCTGTTGCTCGGCCTCCTGGTCGCTGCTCCGGCCCGGCGTCGGCGACGCATGTAGCCTGCCGGTCCGCCCGAACCGGCCCCCTTGAGGGTTCTTTAGTAGAACGACCCGTTGTACGTGGCCGGGAGCGGGCCGGCGTCGCGGGCGTCGAAGCGGAGGGCGTCCTCGAGGTCGTTCGGCACCAGGTAGAGGTACCGCCCGTCGAAGGCGGCGCCGCTGTAGCCGCCGCTGTTCGGCGCGACGTCGAAGAGGCGCTGCGCCTTCCACGAGGCGGCGTCGGTGAAGCTGCCCTGCGCGTCGAAGCGCAGGAGCGGGTCGCCGTGCGACGGTATGAAGTAGACGTAGCGCCCGTCGAAGGCGGCCCCCTCGTAGTCCCAGGTGGCCGAGCTCTGGATGGCCGTGGTGTCAAAGGTGCCCCACGAGGCGGCGTCCGTGAAGGTGCCCTGCGTGTCGTGGCGGACGATGATCGTCGGCGAGTCGAAGATGGCCGAGGCGGGGGCGAAGTAGACGTAGCGGCCGTCGAACACGCCGCCGGTGAAGCCGTTCGCGGCGGGGTTGAGGGTGGTGACCTCGAAGGTGGACCAGGAAGCGGCAGCGGTGAAGCTCGCCTGCGTGTCGTAGCGGGCGGCGCGCGCGTTGCTGGTGGCGTGCGGGACGAAGTAGAGGTAGCGCCCTCCGAGCACCACCCCCGCGAAGCCACCGGCGGCCGCGTCGACGGTCGTGAGGTCGAACGACGACCACGAGGCGGCCGTGGTGAAGCCGGCCTGCGTGTCGTAGCGGGCCACGTGACCGCTCACCGTCGTGCCGGCCGCGCTGGGGGCGAAATAAACATAGCGCCCGTCAAACGCCGCCCCCTCGAAGCCGGGGACCGTGAGGTCGGCCGTCCCGCTGGCGCGCGTGAGGTTGAACGTCGACCACGAGGCGGTGGTGTTGAAGGCGGCCTGCGTGTCGTAGCGCGCGACGATCGCGTCGTAGTTCTGCCCGGCGGCGCCGTTGTTTTCGGGCATCGTCGGCGTGAGGTAGGCGTAACGCCCGTCGAAGGCGCCACCGACGTAGCCGATCCCCACCACGCTCTCGGTGTCGAACGCGGACCAGCCCGCGCCCGTGAACGAGCCCTGCGTGTCGTAGCGGATCTGGTCGTCGGGCGTGCCGGTGGTGCTGTTCACGTAGATGACGTAGCGCCCGTCGAAGATCGCACCGAAGAACCCCTGCTGGAGCTCGGTGAAGCCGGTCAGGTCGCGCTCGCTCCAGCAGGCCGGGTTGTCGATCTCGTGTGCGCACACCCCGCCGCCCGCGCCCGCGGCGCCGCCGCCCGCTCCGCCCTTGCCGGACGATCCACCTTGGCCGTCGGCGCCACCCTTGCCCGACGATCCACCTTGGGCGCCGGCGTCCGGCGCGCCGCCGCCGGTGCCCGGGCCTCCACCGGCTCCGGTCGACCCGGCTCCGCCGTCCTTGGCCGTGCCCCCGCTCGAACCGCACGAGGCCGCCGCGAAGAGGACCACCACCAGCGCTACCAACTCCGACCTCCGCCGTTCGATCACCATCGCGCCAAAGGTAACACGACCCGAGTTCTTTCCGGTCGCGGTGCCGGGAGGGGCGGGTGGCGCGCGGAGCCGCGTCATGCGCAAGCCGGCCGCACGCCCCGCGGCCACCCTCGGTGACGTAAGGAGGCGCCCCAATCTTCGGCCGTCGTTGGATCCCGACCTTGCCTGCGTGGCTCCGGCCAGCCGACGAAGTTCACCCTCGACCGCTTTCGCCCCGGATCGGCCGAGCCGTTCGCGACCGCCGAGCTGTTCCGCCCGCGTCGAGGTCGGCGCCTCGCAATCGCGAGCGATCGTGAACTCGATCCGGATCCGACCTGCCGACTCGGACACCTTCTGCGAACGCCAGACGATAGAGCGCCTGCAGGTGCGACAATGGCGCTGCCATGACGGTGAGCGCGCGGCGGGTCCTGGTCGCTGGTTTCCTCATGCTCGGCGCGAGCGGCGTGGCAGCGAAACCCAGGCCGACGAAGCGCGTCGCGGGCAAGGCCGTGCTGGTCTCGTCAATCTGCGGTGGCGGCGCTGCGATCCCCAATGATGCCGTTGCCCGGCTGCCACCGCCCCAGCCGATCGGCGACCGAGACTTCCTGGTGGTGGCCGGCGAGCGGATCAGCGCCGCGCAGCCGGCGGCCCGATTCACCACGCGCGCGGACGGCAGCTTCGTGACGCGCCTGGCGCCGGGGACCTGGTGTTTCTTCGACGCCGCCCGCAGACCCACCGACGAGCGCGCAGCGCACGTCTCCGGGGCGGCGCCGAACACCGACGCCGATTGTCTCGCGGCCGAGAGACGACGCTGCGATCTCGTGCTCGCCGTGTCGTCGGAGGTGACCGGCGCCGAGATCACCTTCACCGCGCGCTGCCCCGAGGTCTGGAATCAACCCTGTTACCGGGGACCGATGCCGCCGTGAGCCTGAAGTCCGTGGTCGCCTAAAGACCTGGTCGGTGCAAAAACCTGAGCCCGTACGCGGCCGAGATGCCTCTTGGATGTAACGAGGGACCACCATGCCGTCACGTCTAGCCATGTCCAGGGTGCTTGTTGCCGCGGCGCTCGGCTGCGGTGCGTTCGTTTCCGCCTGCGACGCGCCCGAGGAGCCGGCCGCGACCGGGGCGGACGATCCCGTCGATTCGCGTTCGCCCGAGGGGCCCGCAACGGCGTCAGAGACAGCCTCCTCGACCGAGGCGCTCATGACCGCGCCGGCGCGCTCGCCGCGGACCATCGCCGCGATGATGTTCGACATCGGCAGTGGGCCGCCGAACGCCGCCAACATCATGAGCGTCATCGGCGGCACCGGCCAGTCGCAGCGCCACATGTACCAGGAGATCTCGTTCGGCATCCAGGACACCGCGCCCCAGTACTTCGGGCCCTACACGCTCCCCGTACACAACTGTCTGACGATCGCCTGCTGCGGGCCGTCCTCGGACCAGACCGGCAACGGCGCCACCGTGGCGACGGAGATCAGCGCGCTCCCGCAGACCTTCAACCACTACTTCTGGGTCTACGGCGCCATTCCCACGGGCGCGAACTGCGGGACCTGGGGAGACGAGGGCGCGCCGTCCAAGATCGCCACCTATTCCAGCTACTCGTTCCATCAGATCGTCGGCTACGCGCAGGAGATCGGCCACAACTTCGGCATGACCCACGAGCCGATCATGTGCTGCGGCGGGACGGTGTCGGGCAACCGTTGCAACGGCGGCACCGCGACGATGCTCGATGACACCACCCAGTGCACGCACATCGAGTACGGCAACGCGCTCAGCTTCATGGGGAACGGCGCGCACCACCCGTCGGCGCTGCACAAGTACCACCAGGGCTGGATCGGCGGCTGCAACGTGGTCAAGGTCGGCAGCAGCGCGACGTTCACGCTGGTGCCGCAGGAGCTCCCCTGCGACGGTGTCCAGCTGTTGCAAGTCCCGGCGCCGAAGTCGCGCCCTGCGCCGGCCGCCGGCGATCGCCAGGGGACCGGGCCGACGCTGACGGACTACTACCTCGAGATGCGCGCGCCGGTCGGGTTCGACACGGGCGTCGGTCCGATGGTCCTGGTGTCGATCGGCCCCGATTTCCCGGCCACGAACCGCTCGGCGCCGTACGTCTACGTGCTGGACATGACGCCGTCGACGTCGAGCCTGACCGACGCTGGCCTCACCGCCGGCAAGAGCTTCACCGATCCGGGCGGCGGCCTCACCTTCACCGTGAACAGCATCGACGCGCAGAGCGCCAGCGTCACCGTGACGATGGCGGGGACCGGGACGACCACCTGTGTCGACTCGTCGGCGTTCACGCCGCCCGGTCCGGACGCCTCGAGCTGCGGGCCGCTCGCCGGGGGCGGCGGCGGCGCCGGCGGCAGCACGGGCGGGACCAGCGGCTCGGGCGGGAGCACCGGCTCCGGCGGCAAGGGAGGCGCGACGGGCGCGGGCGGCAGCGGCACCGGCGGCGCGGCGGGTCGCGCGGGCACCGGAGGCGCGACGGGCGCTGGGGGCGCCACCGGCACGGGAGGCGCCACCGGCACCGGCGGCGGAGCCATGGGCGGGAGCGCGGGCCCAGGCAGCGGTGGGACAACGAGCGGCGGCAGCGGCGGTTCGCCGAGTGGAACGGGTGGCGCTTCGGCCAGCGGCGAGAGCGGTTCGTCGGGCGCCGGGACCAGCGGGAGCGGCGGCTGCAGCTGCGACGCCGCCGGCGGTTCGCGGCCCGGCGCGCCGTGGCTCTTGACGATCGGGCTCGCCGCGTTCATCGCGCGGCGACGGTCGCGCAAGGACGGCACCTTCGCCGCTCGCCAATGACCGCGTGGCGGAGCCCGGCCCTGCTCGGGGCGGCGCTGCTGTTGGCGTCACCTGCCGCCGCGCGCGCCGACGGCGCCTTCCCCGACTCGGAGACGGTCCTGACGCCGGCGGAGCGCCCGAACGACATCCTGCTGGTGACGAACTTCGGGCTCATCACCTCGAGCGACGACGGCGCGACCTGGTCGTGGTCGTGCGAACAGACCGCGAACGCCTACGGCCTCTACTATCAATGGGCGCCGCCACCCTCGAACCGCTTGTTCGCGGTCGCCAACGACGCGCTCGTCTACTCCGACGACCTCGCGTGCGGCTGGAGCACGGCCGGAGGCCTGTTGGCGGGCGTCTCCGTCACCGACGAATTCGTCGACCCGAGCGATGGCCAGCACGTGCTCGCGCTGGGGTTCGCCAATTCGACGTACTCGCTCTACGAGTCGCGCGAAGGCGGCACGACGTTCGATGCCCCGCTCTACGACGCCCCCGTGGGCGAGAGCCTGGCCGGCGTCGAGATCGCACGCTCGGATCCGCAGACCATTTATCTCGCGATCGCGGCGAGCGACGCCCATCCTCGACTGGTCCGTTCGACCGACGGCGGCTCCACCTTCACGGTGAACGACCTCAGCGCGAGCCTCGGCGCGGGGCAGATCCGAATCATCGCCGTCGACGCTCAGAACCCTCAGAGGGTGTTCCTGCGGTTGCTGGCGACGGCCAACGAAGCGCTGGCGATCACCGCGGACGGCGGCGTGACCGCGACGGCGCCGCTGACCCTCGACGGCAACCTCACCGCCTTCGCTCGGCTCGCCAGCGGGACGATCCTGGCTGCCGGCACCATCCAATCGGCGATGGTCGCGGCGACCTTCCGCTCCATCGACGGCGGCGCCTCCTTCCAGATGCTCGACGGGCAGCCGGCGATCCGCGCGCTGTCAGAGCGCGCAGGGCTGGTCTACGCCGCCACCAACAACTTCGGCGACGGCTACGCCATCGGCACCTCCGCCGACGAGGGGACGACGTGGCAGCCGCTGTTCGCGTACGCGGACGTGCAGCAGATCTCGCCCTGCCTGGCCGCCGCCTGCGGGTACGTCTGCGAGAACGAGGCGAGCCTCTCCGTCTGGCCGGAGACCGTCTGCTCGGCGGCCTCGACCGGCGCCGCGGGTGGGGCCGGCGGTAGCGGCGCCGCAGGGAGCTCCGCGACGGGCGCGGCCGGAGCGGGCACGCCCGGTGCCGGCGGATCTGTCGGAAACGGAGGTGCCGGTGGCTCGACCGGCGGCGGCGGCGCGAAGCCGTCGAGCTCGGGCGGCTGCTCGAGCGCCGGTCCTCCGAGCCCCCGCGGCGGAGCCACGTTCGCCATTTTCTCGCTGCTGTTGCTGCTGTTCTTGGCGCGCGCCGGACGCTCTCGGCGCGCGCGGGCGATCGAGGGCGACGCGGGCGGGTGGCGTCGTTCCGGACCGTCTCGCTGACCACACCTGGCCAGCATGAAGTCGTGGGTCGGGAAGAGGTTCGCCCCCGAGAGGTTCGAGCTCGCCGAGACGAACCGGGCCCTACCGAAGCTCGCCGCCAACCGCGACGCTCCCATTCCAAGGGCGAGGATCGAGGCCCGATCGTCCATTGATTGTCATCTCGACGCAGGGCGAAAGCGCGGCCGCCTCGACCGGCCGAAGGCAAGACGGGCCTGGCCGCGTTGCCGTCGTGCGGTCTTGATCGACAGCGGGGGAGTGCGCGAACAGGGAGCATGATCCCGAGCGATTTGGGCGGACCGGCCAAGCAGCCAAGCCGGGGACAAGCCCGAGCGCCTGGGACGAGCGCCGTTCGCCGGGAATCGTCGCCGCGTCGGAGGCCCGGCGCCTTTGTCTTCTCGCGTCTACCCGGATATCCTTGGTGGTGCTTCGTCGGCCCGAAGCCGGCGTCCAGTCGAAGATGTCCAGAGCCGCTCACGCCCGTTCCTCCGCGACAGCAGCGGACCTGCTCGCGATCCCCGAGGCGCGCCGCTTCCACGAGATCGTCGGCGGCGAGCTGGTCGAGAAGGCCGCGCCGAGCGGCGAGCACGGCACGACGCAGGCCGCGGTGGCCGGAAGTCTCTTCGGACCCTTCTCGCGACCGCCGGGCGGGGGTCTCCCGGGAGGTTGGTGGTTCGGGACCGAGGTCGAGATCGAGCTCGAGCCCCACGAGATCTATCGACCCGATGTCGCTGGCTGGCGCCGCGAGCGCGTGCCCCAGCGCCCAACCGGCACCCCGGTCCGGCTACGTCCCGACTGGATCTGCGAGATCCTCTCGCCTTCGACGGCGAGGAATGATCAGATCACGAAGCTCGAAACCTACCGGCGTTGCGGCGTTCCGCACTACTGGATCATCGACCCACAGCAGCTCACGCTGCTCGTCTACCGGCTGACCCCGGACGGCTATCTGCTGGCGCTGACCGCGGACACGAACGGCGGGCGCATCCGCGCCGAACCGTTCGAGGCGATCGAGATCGAGGTGGCGGTATTGTTGGGGGGGGAGCCGAGCGGCGAGGGGTAGCGTTGGACTGCGCATTTCAGTCGGCTCGACCCGGCTTAGCCCGGGCGAGCGGCCGATGATTCTCCCGTTCCCTGGATCGTTAACTCGATCACCTCAGGAAAGAGATCGAGCGCCTGAGCTTCGGTCCGCCGCCGGACGAGGCCAAGGGCCGGGTCGAGGCGGGCGGCGCATCGGAGCCGCCGCTGGAAAGCGATCCCGCGGACTTGGAGTTGTCGGGGCGAGAGGATTTGAACCTCCGACCTTTCGGTCCCGAACCGAACGCGCTACCAGACTGCGCCACGCCCCGAAGCGTG
>DATNDC010000278.1:0-4522 GCA_035607055.1 Polyangia bacterium | reverse complement strand
CTGCGAGGACGACTCGGCTTACAAGACCGGGCCCTCGACGTTCCAAAACGACACCCTCGACGGGGCGGCGGGCGCGGCCGGTCAGATGGATGCGGGGGTCGATGCTGCCACGGGCGGCACGACCGGAACGGGCGGCGTGGCCACCGGGGGAACCAGCGGTTCTGGGGGAACCACCGCCACCGGCGGCGCGACGGGTAAGGGGGGCACGACGGGAACCGGAGGCGTGAAAGGGACCGGCGGCACGACCGGCGCTGGCGGCACGACCGGCGCTGGCGGCACGACCGGCACCGGCGGCGCCAAGGGGACCGGCGGCACCACGGGAACGGGGGGCACGACCGGGACCGGAGGGACCACCGCCGCGGGGGGCGCGACAGGGGCTGGCGGCGCGACGGGCGCGGGTGGATCGGGCCCGGACGCCGGGCCGTAGCGTCTTCGAGACTGGGCGCCGGAGCGCGGCCGAACTTGCCAGCCGAGCTCGAGCGGGCGTACTCTGCGGGGCGGCCTCTTGTCGGCCGAGGAGAGAAAGCGCGATGGCGGATGCCCGTTTCGTCCCGAGGTCGGCAAGGTCGATCGGTAAGGTCATGGGGGCGTTGGCCCTCGTGGGTGCGCTGGCGGGGGCCAGTGCGTTTGTCGTCTGGGGCTGCACGAACACCGAGAGCACGAACTTCATGGAACCGAACCGCCCCTTCGCGGATTCGGGGTCGGGCGGGATGACCGGCACGGCCAGCGACGCGGCCTCGGACGGCAAAGCCAGCGACGCCGGAGCCAAGGACGCCGTTTCGCACGACGACGCGGCCAAGGCCGACTCCGCGACCGACCACTGAGCACCGCGGCCGGAGCGCCGCGGCCGCGCGACCGCGCGTGACCTGCTGATAGAATCGACGGCGATGTCGGACCTCGCGCCCGGGCCGTTGATCGTCGGCGTGGCTGACCGGCCCGAAGCGCTGGTCGACGCGGCCGCGCTTTCGGTCGCGGCGCGACCCTTCGACTTGGTCGAGGCGCGTGTCGATCTCTTCGCCGGCCAGCGCCTCGAGGGCACCGGACGAGAGGCCTGCGCGCGGCTGGAGCGGAGCGGAACACCGGTTCTGGTCACCATCCGCAGCGCCGCCCAGGGCGGTCGCTTCGCGGGGACGGAGGGCGAGCGGCTCGAGCGTTTCCGCGCTGCGCTCGGGGTCGCTTCCTGGGCGGACGTCGAGGACGACGCACCGATCGTCGGCGAGGTCGCGGCGCTGCTGGCGATGCGCCCCGCGGGTCAGCTGGTCGTCTCCCACCATGACTTCGCCGCGACCCCCCCTCTCTCTCGGCTGCTCGAGTGGGTCGACGGCTGTCACCGGGCCGCGCCGGGCGCCATCGCCAAGGTCGCGACGAAGGTCAACGGCCCGGCCGATCGGCTGGCGCTCAAGCAGCTGCTCGAGCGCCGCCCCGAGCGCGCCGCGGTGATCGGAATGGGCGCCAGCGACGACGGGCTGCGCGTCGAGCTGGCGGCGGCCGGCTCGCTGCTGGCCTACGCTTTTCTCGCCGGGGCCGGCGCCACCGCGCCAGGGCAGCTCTCGGCCGAGGCGCTGCACGCCCGCCTCCTCGGGGCTTCGCCGAGCTACGCGGCGCGCCGCCGAAGCGCCCGGGCTGCTACCTGAGGAAGCAGCTGCCGAGCAGCGGCGCGCCCATCAGAGATCCGCGCCCCACGCAGATGAGGGAGACCGCGCGTCCCTTGACCAGGCTGGCGACCGCCGGATCGTTGCGAGCGGCCAGCGTCGCGTTCACCGTATCGAAGGCGTCCTCGGTGCCGAGACGCACCACCATGTCCCCCTGGTAGTCGCGATCGACCGAGCGGACGGTCCCGCTCACCACCAGTGACCGCTCGCGGTAGGCGCGATCCGCGGCGGTGGCGTCCAGGCGGTAGGCGGTCCCCATCTCCGAAGCGCTCACCTCCGGCATGCGCGCCGAGGTCGCCGGCGCCGCACTGGCCAGCCGCTCGGCCCCCGAAAGCGACGTCTCTGGCGGGTGCGCCTGGGGCATGAGGGCCCCGGCGCCGGCCACGCCGAACATCGCGACCATCAGGCCCCCCGCCATGGCCAGGAGGATGGTCCGGGGGCGCAACCGCTGGGACTTGCCGCAGCGTCGACAGGCATAGGCCGCGCGCGACACCAGCTTGCCGCACTTGCCGCAGCGCCTCTGCTGGACCCGCACCGGATATGGAGCTTGACGGGCGAGCGCTACGCTCATGCTCCGTTCATCGACCGGCCGTACCAGGACCTTGAACCCGAGCGCCGGCGCCTGGATCTACGGCCTTCGAACGGCCCAGCGACCCTCATCCACGCAAGTTGTACGTTTTTTACGGCACGCCTCTTGACGGGGCCCCCCGGCGGCCAATGTTTCCGTTATCTTGGAGGAGTCGGGGCCAAAGACGATCCTCGTCGTGGAAGACGATCCCGACGTTCGCCGGGCGCTGACCGAGCTCCTCGCCAGCGAGGGGTACGACGTCGCCGCGACCGCCGACGGCGGCGAAGCGCTGAAGACGCTCCGCGGAGGACTGCGCCCGGCTGTCATTCTGCTGGATCTCATGATGCCGAATTGCGACGGCTGGGACTTCCGCCGCGCGCAGCTCGAAGACCCGGTGTTGGCGCATGTCCCGGTCGTGCTGGTGACCGCGTCGGGCTTCAGCCCCGACTCCATGCGCAGCCAGCTCGGCCCGATCGAGCTGTGTCCGAAGCCGATCCAACCGTCGGAGCTGCTGTCGACGCTGGCCCGGCTGGCGCGGGTGAAAGAAGCGACCTCGTCATATAGTTAGCCGGCATGGTTGAGCCGGTCTCGCCCGCGCGGATCAACTTCGGCTGGCTCGTGCGGTTGCGGTTCGCGACCGTGGCGGGCCAGGCGCTGACCATCGCCTGGGTCCGGTTCGGGATGAACCTGGAGATCCCGCTGCCGCCGCTGCTGGCGCTGGTGGCGCTGGCGCTCGCCTCCAACCTGGCCTGTCTCGTCTGGGCGCGGGTCCGGGCGCCCCAGGACTGGTGGCTGGCCGCGGTGATGGCCTTCGACGTGCTCGTCTTCTCGGGGCTCCTCTACTTCACCGGCGGACCCGAGAACCCGTTCAGCTTCCTCTATCTGGTCCCGATCGCCATCGCGGCCATCACCCTGCGTCCGGCCTGGACCTGGCTCCTGGTGCTGCTGTCGCTGGCCTCGTCGCTGGTGCTGTTCGCGCGGCACGAACCGCTGCCGATGGCGGGGGGCCACGCCGGGCACATGGTGCTGCACCTGCGCGGGATGTGGGTGGCCTTCGGCGTGGCCTCGGCGTTCATCGTCTATTTCCTGCTGCGCGTGCGGCGCGCGCTGGCGGCGCGCGAGGAGGAGCTGGTCGCCTCGCGGAGCCTGGCGGCGCGACAGGAGCGGCTGGCCTCGCTGGCCACGCTGGCGGCGGGGGCGGCGCACGAGCTGGCCACGCCGCTGTCCACCATCGCCGTGGTGGCCAAGGATCTCGAGCGCCAGGTGGTGGCGCTCGGCGCGCCCGCGGCCGCCGGCGACGACGTGCGGCTCATGCGCGCCGAGGTCGAGCGCTGCGGGCGGATCCTGGCCCGCATGCGGGTCGACGCCGGCGATCCGGCCGGCGAGCGGTTCGCGCGCGTGTCGGTGCGCGAGATCCTGGCCGACTGCCTGGACGACGGCGAGCGCGCCGTCGCCGTGACCGTCGATCCGCGGGCCGCGGCGACCACCGCCGCCCTCCCCCGGCACGCCTTCGGGCAGGCGCTGCGCGGGTTGGTCGACAACGCGCGCCAGGCCTCGCCGCCGGGCGCGCCGGTCACGCTGCGGGTGGCGTCCGACGACCAGGCCGGCCGGCTGGTGTTCGAGATCGCCGACCGCGGGGCCGGCATGGCCCCCGAGCTCCTGGCCCGCGTCGGCGAGCCGTTCTTCACCACCAAGCCGGCGGGGCGCGGGATGGGCCTCGGCATCTTCCTGGCCCGCGCCATCGTCGAGCGGCTGGGGGGCGAGCTGTCGATTCGCTCGACGCCGGGCGCCGGCACGACGGCCATCCTCTCGCTGCCGGTGGGGAGCGCGCCGTGACCTCCGCCGGGGCCATCCTGCTGGTCGACGACGACGACGTCTTTCGCGAGCGGCTCGGGCGCGCCCTGCGCGAGCGGGGCTACGCGGTGGCGACCGCCGGCGATCACGACGGCGCCCTGGCGGCGGCGCGCGCCGCGCCCCCCGAGTTCGCCGTCGTCGATCTGCGGATGCCGGGGTCGTCGGGAGTCGCCCTGATCGCCCCGCTGCGAGAGCTCGCGCCCGCGGCGCGCATCGTCGTCCTCACCGGCTACGGCAGCATCACCTCCGCCGTCGAGGCGCTGCGCGCGGGAGCGCACGACTATCTGAGCAAGCCGGTCGACGCCGATCAGATCATCGCCGCCCTGACGGGCGAGGCCGCGCACCCGGTCGAGGCCAGCGCGCCCATCCCCTCGCCGACGCTGGCGCGCGCCGAGTGGGAGCACATCCAGCGCATCCTGGCCGACTGCCACCAGAACATCTCCGAGGC
>DATNDC010000274.1:0-7208 GCA_035607055.1 Polyangia bacterium | reverse complement strand
ATCGTCGGCGTGAAGGTGATCGGCGGCAGCGGGGGGAGCACCGGACCGAGCTCGACGATCCCCGGATCGAAGGGCGGCGGCACGACGGCCAACTCGGGCAACCGCACGTCCAGGCAGACGCTGGAGGCCAGCTCCGCCAGCTTGGTGGCCCGACGTCCGAGATCGTAGAAGTGTCGGTTGGTCGAGGGGACCACGGGATCCGGAACGTCGATCCCGGTCAGGAATCCGGACGGCGGGATCCCCAATCCGAGGTGGCGAAAGTGGGTGCCGGTCTCGCCCGTGTGGCAGCCGTTGCACGTATTGAGGGAGAACTTTTCGCGCGCGTCGTTGGAGACGATCCCGGGCCCGTTCCAGTGACTCGCCGTCGTGACACCGCCGTTGGTGGTGATGTTGCTCTCGGCCGATCGGCCGAGGAAGGGCCGCGTCGGATCGATGGGCGTGAAGAACGTCCCGAGGATGTCGGTCCCGGCCAGGATCTCGCTCTGCTCCAGGTTGATCCAGTGCGCGAGGTCCGGGGTGCCGTTGAAGCTGCCGTCCGGCGTCTGGGCAACCGTTGCCTGCGTCGGCCCCTGGCCGGTCGCCTGGATGTGCCACTCGTGAAGGAACCAGTTCTCGAACTCGGTCGTCGTGTTCCCCTCGTGCTCGAGGAAGGTATCGGTCCGGATCTGGTTCAAGGCGCTCTCGTTCGGCTTGGCCGGCGCGGCGCCGCGCCGAACGACGCTCTCGGTCAGCGTCGCCAGCGCCGCGTCGTAGGTCGCCGTCCCGGGCGTCAGCCCATTGAGCGCGACCCAGGCCCGCGCCCAGCGGGCAACCTCGGCGCAGGTGTGGGCCGGCACGCCGTACTCGACGATCACGGTGGCGTTCAACGCACAGAACTGGAACACGAAGCGCAGCTCGCCCCCGTTACCCGAGGAGGCGCCGCCGTACCCCGACAGGTTGGTGGCGAGATCGGGGCGGTTGACGATCGCGATCAGCTGGAACGGCGCGTGCGCGAGGTCGACGTTGGCCGGCCAGAGCCTCGTGGCCGGGCCCGCAGCGGGGATCGCCGAGACCCAGGCGGCGAACCAGGCGCGAGCCATCGCCTCGGGATCGAGGCCGGTGACAGGCTGGTTGGCCATCTCGGTCATGAGGTGGGCGAAGGTCCAGACGCCGCCCGGCGTCCCGGTCGCGGAACCGTCGGTGCAAGAATTGAAGGTCCGCGCCGGATCGCCGATCACGCCCGGGTCGGTGACCAGCAGCGTGCGCGCGGGGGTCAACAGCGGGCCAAACACGCCGGGGGGAAAGATCTCGATCCTCTCCGTGCCGGCGGGGAGCTTCAAGCTGCGCCTGCCGATCTCGGTTCGCCCCTCGAAGATCGGCAGGTCCGTGATCCGGCGCTTGCGCAAGAGCTCCGCGAGCTTGACCTGGCCGTCCCGGATCTGCGCGAACGGCACCGGCAGCGTCGCCGCGTAGGTCCGGTCGTCCGGCCGGTCGTCGCCCCCGCTGCCGTCGTCGCGGAGGGTGATGGTCGCCTTCCCGCCCGCGAGCGTGAGCGTGCGGGTCAAGCGCGGGTCGGGCGCGAACCGGACGCGGACCAGGGTCCCGCCGTCGGGCGCCTTCTCGGCGGTCAGGCCCTGGACCGCCGGTGGGGAGAGGCGGAAGTCACCGCGCACCACCGCCTCGGGGAGATCGGTGAGCCGCCCGCGCGTCAGATCCACGCCGGCGCACACCCCACCGGCACAAGCCGGCGGAAGCGGCGGCGACTGCCCCCGAGGATGCGTACAACCGGGAACAGCGGCCCAACCCAAGAAGGAAACGACGATCGCCGACCGACGCCACGACCCCACGGGCACCTCCTCCCTCCAGGACGGTCGAGCGGGCGGATCTTCCCGTCAAAATGGAAATAACTTAGAGGCGGCGTCCCTCGACGACCGGCGCGCGTGGACCGTGGACGCTGCGGCGGAACTCGCTGGGCGACAGCCCGGTCCGCTTGCGGAAGAACTCGGAGAACTGGCTGGGGTTCTCGTAGCCGATCTCGCAGGCGATCTCGATGATCCGCGTGCGCCCATCGGCCAGCATCCGCTTGGCGCGCTCGAGGCGCATGTTGCCCAGGTACTGATGTGGCGACAGGCCCGTCGACCGTTTGAACATGCGCGAGAAGTGATGGACGTTCATGCCGACGGCGGCCGAGAGCTCGGTGACGCCCGGGTTGCGGTTCATCTCTTCGTGCAGGAACTCCTGCGCGCGGCGAAGGACCGCCGGCGGCAGACCGGCCCGGGGCACCGGCGTCACCGGCCGGCGGCTCAAGGAGAAGAGCCGCTGCGCCAGCACCACCCCGGCCGACTCGACGTACAGGCGCGCGGCGGCACCATGCGCCTGCGCCTCCGCCACCATCGAGGAGACCAGCTCCCGACAGAGCGGATCGTCGAACGAGAAGAGACAGGGGAGATCGACGTCGGCGCCGGCGTCGCCGGCGGCGCGGCGTACCAACTCGGGGCCGAGCTCGACTTGAAGGAAGTCGAGCGTGGTCTCGGTCCAGCTGGTGGTCCCCCAGCCGCCGGGGATGAGGCTCATGTCGCCGCGCGCGATCGTCCACGCGTAGGCCTGGTCCTCGCGGCGCTGGCGGATCGAGGCCGGCCGACCGAGGTGCACGGTGACGACCGGACCGTCGAACGAAAAGAACGTCCCGTCGGTGGGGGGACAAGCCTCGACGATGCCGACCGTGACGCTGTTCCCCGCTCCCCCGCTCGACGGAAACGGAAACATCGTCGTCCTGGCCAGCGCGCAGGCCGATGATCCCGAGCGTCCACGCGTCATCTCCGACAAGCGTCCCCCTTTTCCGTACGTCTGAGATTTCATTCCCTGCGGGAGCGGGTCCCCCGCTCGGCGCCGGAATGCAGCCAGAGTCGTCGAGGACGGCGCCGCCGTCAACGCCTCTCCCGTCGTCGTTCGCCCGCTGCCGTGACCTCGCGCATCGGTCGAGGTGCACGATGCGATGCACCACCAGCTCTGCACTTGCCGGATTTTCGACAAGTGATGCCGGAAAATTGGTAGCGGTCCGGCGATCCACGCTGGTACTGAAGAGATCTCCCTCTCGTCCGTTTCTCGACGGGCCGCCGGGGAGACTCGATGGAGAATCGAATCAACCTGGTCAAGGTCTTTTCCGTGACGAAGGCGCGTGAGCGTGAGGAGATCGGTGAACGCGTGACCGCCTGGATCGCGGCGAACCCGCAGACGCAGGTGCTCCGGACGTTCGTCGCGCAATCGTCGGACGCCGAGTTTCACTGCTTCTCGATGATCCTGTTCTGCGCGACCGGCTGAACGCGCGTCAGAAGTCGCGCGTCAGAAGCTGAGCGTCCCGTCGATCGAGAGGCCGAGGATCGGCGCCGGCGTGGCGGCGCCGCTCGACTGCCACCAAGCGCCCGCGAAGGCCGAGAGCCCGGCGCTGGTCCCCTCGGCGGGCGCAGCGAACCCGGGCCACCCGGGCCGGAGCGACAGCAGGCCGACCAGGCGGAGCGCGACGCGCGGGCCGTGCACCACCCCGGGCTGGTACGCTGCCGCCTCGGCCGCCGAGCTCTGCGCGTTGGGCGCGAGCGTGGCCAAGAGATCGTACCCGAGGTGCAATTGCAACCCGAGGCGCCGGCCGACCCAGAGCATTCGCGCCGCCTCCAGCTCGCCGCCCACCAGGCCCACCGTCGCGCGGGTGGTCGAGGGGGGCGTCGGCGGCGCGACGCCCCGCTCGCCGACGAAGCCGCCTTCGAACCCGGCCATCAGCCACCAGCCATCGATCCACACCGCCTGCGGCAGCTCGAACAGGATCGCCAGGTCCTGGTAGCCCGCCAGGGGCCTGGCCAGGAAGACCACGCGAAACGCGAGCCCCGACAGCCAGGGCGTCGACCGCCACTCGGTCGCGCCGCCCGACAGCTGCAAGGGGACGCGCAGGCAGCGCCCCGGCTGCGCCCGGTCGGCGGGAAACACCGGCAGGTCGAGCACCGACGATCCATCGGCGAAGGGCTCGTTCGCTCCCGGCACGTCGGCGAAGACGAGGGAGGCGTGCTGCACGCCCTCCCTCGGCGGCGTGGACGTCCCGTCGCTCTTGGCGAGGAGGCCACCGTCGCAGGGCGAGCGCGCGGCCGAGTTGATCCGGGGCCGCCCCCAAGCGGCCCCCGGACGCGCCGACACGGTGGCGCCCAGGGTGAGCGTCCTCTCGCCGTCGCGCTGAGCCCCCACCATGTGGGCGAGGCCGACCTCGTCGACCGAGATGACCAGATCCGGATCCTGCGCGGTGTGCGGGACCTGAGCGTGGTAGGCGACCGCGCCGCACGAAGAGATCGCGAACGCCGTCCCGACCGAGGCGACGGTGGCGAGCGCGCCGCCCCTCACCACCAGCGCCCCCATTCGGCGTCGAGCGCGATCCCGTAACGCGTCGACGCCACGCCGGGCAGGCCGAACCAACGCGCCGCGAACAGATCGATCCCCAGCGACCAATGATCGGGACGCGCGCGGAAGGAGGGCCAGCTCTGCGGCTCGGGCAGGCGTGCGATGCGCAGGGCGACGCGCGGCCCCTGGGGCCCGCGCCCGTCGTAGACGTCCGACGCGCTCCCGTCCGGCTGCGCGGCGTTGAAGTCGGTCGCCAGGTATTCGTAGGCGACCTGCACGCCGATCCCCAGCTCGCCGGCATGCACAGGGAAGATCTCGGCGCCCACATCGCCGCCGATGAGCTGAGCGTTCGAGTCACCGTACCCGGGCGGCGGCAATCGATCGGTGCGCGCCTGCCCGACCAGCCAGTCGGCCCGCAACCGCAGCGGCCCGAGCCAGATCCCGCCGCCGAACGAGACCAGCAGCGCGCGCTCGATCGGACCGGCGCTCGGCGGCCCGGCGATGACGCGCACGCCGGCCGCCAGGAACCAGCGGGGCCAGGCCCGCCACTCGACCCCACCGGCGGCATCGGCGACGGGGACGCGCAGGCATCGTCGCGTCCCCGCCGGATCACCCGGCGCGAGATCGAGATCGACCACCGTGGGGACGTTCTGGAACAGCCCGGCCGCGTTGATCGCGCTCTGGCGAAAGTCGAGCACGCGCTCGTCGGCGTGGAGCTCGCCCGGCGACATCGACGTCGCGGGCGTGCCGCCCGAACAGGGGGCCGTCGCCGGCGTGGTCAGCCAGGCGTTGGCGGTCCGCTCGCCCGCCGGCGTCTTCAGCGCGACGTTGACCTCGGCGACGTCGCCCAGGGTGGTCACGGTGGTGACACGCGCCGCGACGCCGTTCGCCGCCACCTCGCGCGGGCGCGTCGGGTGGTAGGCGACGAAGCAGCCGGCCAGAGCGAAGCTCGCCGAGGCCACGAGCGCGCGCCGACCCGTTCCCCCCATCGCGGCCAGAGTACGCTCGAGGGCCACGCCTGGCGAGTGATCGGCGATACCGGCGCCGATCACGGTCGGCCGGCCCATCTCGTCAGAACGGAACCGCAGTTTCATCCCTTCGCCGACAGGAATGCGCCGCGCCAGGCGCGAAACCGGCCTCACGTTGTCTGGGGACGGGCGCGAGGACCTCGTGTCCAAGCCACGACACAAGGAGCGGAATCCATGATCAAGCGAACGAATCGTTGGAACTTCATCCTGGCCGGCGTGGCCGGCGGCACGCTGGCGCTCGCGGGGGTGGCCTTCGCGGCGCCCGCCGGTGAAGCATCGGAGACGAACACGGAGCACGGCCAGACACGGACGCAGCTCATCCACACGACCGCCACCGTGACCGGCGTGAACCACGGCACCCGCACCGCCATGATTAAGACGGCGGACGGCGAAGAGACGTCGGTCCACGTCCCCGAGGCGGTCAAGGAGTTCGAAAACCTGAAGACCGGCGACAAGGTCGACATCGACTACTACGAGTCGCTGGCCATCTCGATGGCCCCCTCGGGCGCGAAGCCGAGCATGACCGAGCGCAAGGGGCGGGCGGTCGACGTCGGCGGCGGCCTGCGGGGCCGGGAGCTGACCGTGTCGGCCGAGGTGGTGAGCGTCGATCCGAGCAACAACACCGTCACCTTCAAGGGGCCGAAGGGAAACATGCGGACCGTGCACGTCGAGAACGCGGCGCTGCAGTCGAAGCTGGCATCGCTCAAGCCGGGCCAGGTGTTGCAGTTCGAGTACACCGAGGCCGTGGCGGCGTCGATCCGCCCCGAAGAGAAGTAACGCGAAGATCGCAACCGGTCGGCGCCCGCGCCGCCCCTCGTCCGGGCGGCGCGGGCGCACGACCATCATCCTCAGGGGACGCGGAGCGGCTCGACCCAGGCTTGGCGGCCGCGATCGTCGACGACCACCGCCCGCAGGTAGCCGCCGGCGGCGTTCGCCAGCGGGAAGCTGGCGCGCCGTCCCTGCGTCCGTGCCAGCTCGCGGCCGTACTTCCCGATGAAGGTGAAGCGGTGCGGCCCCGCCGCGCGGTCCGAGACCTCGAGCTCCAGCGTGGTGGCGGTCCGCTCGATCCGTTTCAGCAGGACGCCCGTCGAGGCGTAGAAGTCGCCACGGGCGAGCGCGTCGCGGATGGCGGCGGGATCCTTGCGCGCGCGCACCATCACGAAGCCGAGGTCGCCCACGAACACCTCGTCGCCGCGCGCCCGCGCCGCGTCCGCGTCGTCGTAGTGATGGGCGTCGTCGGTCGCCGTCCCGTACAGCGTGGCGCCCGTCGAGAGCACGGCGTCCCAGATCGCCTCCGTCGACGGATGCCCGTCCGTAGGTTCGTTGTTCGAGTCCCAGGCCTGGTTGGCGACCTCCATCAGCGTCAGGCCGTCGGCCGCCAGGGCGGTGACGAGTCGCGCGTCGGCGGCGTAGTGAAAGTTGGGATGGTTGAGCTGGGCGATCCCCCCCAGCTCCTTGGTGACCGCCAGGGCGCGCCGATACCGGCCCAGCCGATCGTCGCCGCCGGGCCATCCCCAGGGGACGAGCCCGGCGAACGGCGGCCTCACGAACAGCGCGTTCACGTGCAGGAGGCACCTGAGCCCCGGCGGCGGGGGCGGCGTGCAGTGCCGCAGGTTCTGCGTCAGCTCGACGCCCGGGATCACCAGCATCGAGGCGGTCGACGGCGGCGCGGTGACCCGATCGTGATCGGTGAAGACGATGAAGTCGTACCCGCGCGCCGCGTACCAGCGCACGACCTCCTCCGGCGGCGTCGCGCTGTCACCCGAGCGGTTCGAGTGGAGGTGCAGCTGACCCTTGAGGAACCCGTCCTCGCCCCCGCGC
>DATNDC010000261.1:0-6142 GCA_035607055.1 Polyangia bacterium | reverse complement strand
TTGGCGGCGCGGCCGCGCAACGCGAGCGCCCTCGTCGAGCGGGCCGGCGACTGGCTCGAGCTCGAGGACCGGGAGATCCGCTTCGGCGCCGCCGGCGTGGTGGTCGAGGTCTTCGCCCGGCGCCAGGTTCTCGCGGCCCTCTCCGACCCAGGACCGCTCTTCGACTATTTGGGGCGGGCCATCGGCGCGATCGTCGAGGCGCCGCGCGCAGCCGAACGCTCGGACGCGCGACGGCGCCTCCTGTTGGCGCTGCCGCCGACGCTCAGCGCAGTGGCGAGGGCCTTCGGCGCCGGCGATCGCGGGCCGGGCTGGCTGGAAGAGGTGTGCCGGGAGGCGCGCCACCCCGACCTGCGGACGGCGCTGTCGAACGCGATCGTGGCGCTCGGCGACAAGGCCTCCGGGCAGGGCGCTTTGCTGGCGCAACGGTTGCGCACGGCGCTGGAGGGGAGCGCCAAACCGCCGCGCGACCCGACGCGCCGGCGCCCCGGTGCCGCACGAGGTCGCACCTCGCGCTCGGTCCGATGACCGTGAGTTTGCTAACCTGCCTGGCGTGATCCCCGAGGTTGCTCCTCACCGCGCGATCTGCGGCCGATGCCGGCGCCCGAGGTCGGTCTGCTATTGCCCGCACCTCGTGTCGCTGCCGACGCGGACGCGCGTGGTGCTCCTGCAGCACCCGCGCGAGCGCCACGTCCCCATCGGGACGGCGCGCCTGGCGCACCTCTGCCTGCCGGACTCGGAGCTACACGTCGGCGTCGACTTCGACGACGACGCGGCCGTGCGCGGCGCGCTTGCCGGCGCCGAGGGGCGCCCGGCCTACCTGCTGTTTCCCGGACCCGAGGCGATCGATCTGCGCGAGGCCCGCCCGCCCGGGCCGATCACGCTGGTGGTGGTCGACGGGACCTGGTGGCAGGCGCGCAAGCTGCTGAAGCGGAACGCGGCGCTGCGCGCGCTGCCGCAGCTCCGGTTCACCCCCGCGGCGCCCAGCAACTATCGAATCCGCCGCGAGCCGGCCGACCACTGCGTGGCCACCGTCGAGGCGCTGGCGCTGGCGCTGGGAGCGCTCGAGGAGGCGCCGGCGCGGTTCGCCACGCTCTTGCGCCCGTTCGAGGCGATGATCGACACCCAGATCCGCTACGCGCGCACCGTCCGGGGCGCGCGCCACCGGCACGCGCTCCACCGGGCGCGGCGGGCCCGGCGGCCGACGACGGCGTCGCTGCTGCGCGCGCGCGCGGCGGACGTGGTCTGCCTCCACGGCGAGGCGAACGCCTGGCCGTCCCGGCGCGCCGGCAGCCCGCCGCCGGAGCTCGTCCACTGGGTGGCCCGCCGCGCCCGCACGGGCGAGACGTTCGAGGCGATCATCGCCCCGCGCCGGCCGCTGGCGCCGGCCATCCCCGGCCACATCGGGATCGCGCCCGAGCGGCTGGCGGCCGGCGAGAGCTGGGCCTCCTTCCGGGCGCGCTGGGCGGCGTTCGCGCGCGCGGATGACTTCGTCTGCACCTGGGGACGCTATTCGTCCGATCTCGCCGAGGCGGAAGGGATCGCCCTGCCGCCCGCGCGCCTCGACGTGCGTACGGCGGCCAGCGCCTACCTCGGGACGCGCACCGGCACGCTCGAAGACTGTTCGGCCCGGCTCGGCCTGGCGGTGGGCCCGTCGCTGGCGGTCGGCCGCGGGGGGACACGGCTGGCGGCGCTGGCCGCCCTCGTCGACAAGATGATTGCCGCGTGAGCTCTCCGCTCGAGTCATTGCTCGCCTCGATCCGCAGGCGCAGCAAGTCGGCGCTCTGGTCGCAAGGCGTGACGCTGGCCCGCGCCGGGGCGGTGGCCGTCGAATCCCGCAGGGACGAGGAGATCGTGCTGCGCGTGCGCGCGCCCGGGCGGGTCGTGCCGCCGACCGTGGTGCTCTACCCGACGGAGAACGAGTGGGAGTGCGACTGCCCCTCGCGCCTCAGCCCCTGCGAGCACGTCGCGGCGGCCGCCATCGTGCTCGGCGAGGCCAAGACCGACGCCCCCCAGGCACCGCCGGCGCCCGTGGCGGCGCTGGGGGCGCGCGTCGGTTATCGGTTTTCGCGGGCGGAAGGCGGCCTCCGCCTCGGACGCGTTCTCGTCGCTGCCGACGGCGCCGAGACGCCGCTCGAAGGGACGCTGCGCGCGCGGCTGGCCGATCCCGCGCAGGCGGGCGCGCTGCAGCTCGAGGAGGCCGACCTGCGCGCCGACGCGCTCTTGGAGAGCGGCGCGCGCGGACCGCTTCCGCCCGGGAAGCTGGACGCGCTGCTGCAGGTCCTGGCCGGCGCCCCGCGCGTCGCGGTCGACGGCGTGCCGTGCGCCGTCGCCGACGACGAGGTCCGGCCGCAGGCGACGCTCACCGACGGCGCCGGCGCCGAGGTCCGCCTGGCCATCACCGCCGATCCGCGGGTGCGCGCCGTGATGGCCTCGGGCGTCGTGCTCTGCGAAGAAGACGGGCGGCTGGCCCTGCACCGCCTGGCCGAGATCGAGCTCGGCGGCGATCGGCTGCAGCACCTCCCCGTGCGGCGCACCTTCGGCGCGGCAGAATTCGGCGAGCTGGTGACGACGGTGCTTCCCGATCTGGCGCGCCGGACGGTGCTCGACAACCGCAGCGGGCGCCTGCCGCCGGTGGCGCGGGATCTCGAGCCGCGCGTCGTGCTCGAGCTCAACCAGCTCGACGCCTCGGCGGGCGGCGGGCTCACCGTGCTGCCGGCGCTGGTCTACGGCGCGCCCCCCTGCGCGCGCGTCGACGGCGCCAAGCTGGTCCACCTGCGCGGTCCGGTTCCGCTGCGCGATCTGCCGGCCGAGCGGCGCGCGATCGAGCGGCTGCGCGCCGAGCTGGATCTGCTGCCCGGGCGGCGCACCACCTACGGCACGGCCGACGCCCCGCGTTTCATCGAGAAGCTCCGGCGCTGGCGCGGCGGCCTCGCGGGCGCGGCGGCCGGCGTCGTCAAGCCGGCCGTGACGCTCGAGCCGCGCCTGGCGCTCGTCACCGACGGGGACGTCGCCGCCGGAACCGAGGCCGTGCGCTTCGAGCTGACGTTCACCGGCAAAGGCGGCACGGGCGTCGGGGTCGACGCCACGGCGGTGCTGCGCGCCTGGCAAGAGGGACTGGGGATCGTGCCGCTCGCGGGCGGCGGCTGGGCCGCGCTCCCCACCGGGTGGCTGCAGAAGCACGGCCAGCGGGTCGCCGATCTCTTGGCCGCCCGCCAGGACGACGGCCGCCTGGCGCGCCACGCGATTCCCGCGCTGGCCGCGCTCTGCGCCGAGCTCAATCACCCGCCGCCGCCGGGGCTCGATCGCCTGGCGCCGCTGGTGGCCGGATTCGATCGCCTCCCGTCGGCGCCGCTGCCGCCCGATCTGACCGCCACGTTGCGCCCCTACCAACGTCAGGGCGTCGACTGGCTCGCCTTCCTGCGCGGCACCGGCCTGGGCGGCATCCTGGCCGACGACATGGGCCTCGGCAAGACGTTGCAGGCGATGTCGGTGTTCGACGGGCGGACGCTGGTGGTGGCGCCGACCAGCGTCCTCTTCAACTGGCAGGCCGAGCTCGGGCGCTTCCGCCCGGCGCTCAAGGTCGACCTCTATCACGGCCCGAACCGCGCGCTCGATCCCGGCGCCGATGTCACGCTCACCAGCTACGCGCTGCTCCGCCTCGACGCACAGAAGCTCGGCGCCGAGACCTGGCGGACGGTCGTTCTCGACGAGGCGCAGGCGATCAAGAACCCCGACAGCCAGACGGCCCGCGCGGCGTACGCGCTCCGGGCGTCACTCCGCCTGGCGTTGACCGGGACGCCCGTCGAGAACCGCCTCGAAGAGCTCTGGAGCCTGATGCACTTCGCGAACCGCGGCCTGCTGGGCGGGCGCGCCGACTTCGCCGACCGCCACGCGCGCCCCATCGCCGACGGGCAGCCGGGTGCGGCCGCGGCGTTGCGCCAGCGCGTGCGCCCCTTCCTGCTCCGCCGCCTCAAGCAGGACGTCGCCCCCGAGCTGCCGCCGCGCACCGATGCTGTCCTGAAGGTCTCGCTCGACGACGGCGAGCGCGCCGTCTACGACGCCGTCCGCGCCGTCACGCAGAAGGACGTGCTGGCGCTGCTCGAGGGCGGCGGCGGCGTGATGAAGGCGCTCGAGGCTTTGCTGCGCCTGCGCCAGGCCGCCTGCCACCCCGCGCTGGTCCCCGGACAGACGGCCACCAGCTCGTCGAAGGTCGAGGCGCTGCTGGAGGCCCTCGAGACGGCGGTGTCCGAGAATCACAAGGCGCTGGTCTTCTCGCAGTGGACCAGCCTGCTCGATCTGATCGAACCGGCGCTGGCGCGCGCCGAGCTCCCCTTCGTCCGCCTCGACGGCAGCACGCGCGATCGGGGCGAGGTGGTGGCGCGCTTCCAGGCCGACGACGGCCCACCGGTGATGCTGGTGTCGCTGAAGGCCGGCGGCAGCGGCCTCAACCTGACCGCCGCCGATCACGTCTTCCTGTGCGACCCCTGGTGGAACCCCGCCGTCGAGGCGCAGGCCGCCGACCGCACCCACCGCATCGGCCAGACCCGGCCGGTGTTCGTCTACCGCCTCGTCGCCGCCGACACCGTGGAGGAACGGATCCTCACCCTGCAGGACAGCAAGCGCGCGCTGATGGACGCCGCGCTCGCCGACGGCGCGGCGGCGGCCGGATTGACCAAAGCCGATCTGCTGGCGCTGCTCTCCTGAGAACGCGCGCCTCGACGCCCGATCAGGGCGCGCGCGTGGCGCCGCCGTCGACCGCGGTTCCTTTGGCCGACGTGTCGGTGGTGGCGTCGCGATCGGCGCAGCCGGGCGTCCCCGGCTCGCAGGGGGGCGCCCCGTAGCAAGCCATCATCGTCAGGCCGAGCGAGGCGGACCCGGCCAGGCCGAGGAGAACCGCCCAACGGCCGCGCCTTCGCGGCGGCGCCTCGCAGTGCGGGCAGACGTCGGCGCTCGCGCTCATGAAACCGCCGCAGCGCGAACAGGTCGTGAGCTGGTCCATGTCGGCGATCGTAGACGTCCCGCTCGCGCGGGGGCAATCTAAAAATCGCATGCCGCTTCGCCGAACCCCGCTTCGCCAGGCCCCGCTTCGCCGGCTCGAGATCACGCCGGAGACGCCGCTGCACCCGGCCTACGTCGTCTGGGAGCTGACCCTCGCCTGCGATCAGCCGTGCACCCATTGTGGGTCGCGGGCCGGCGAGGCGCGGCCGGCCGAGCTTTCCACCGAGGCGGCGTTGAAGGTGGTCGGCGAGCTGGCCGCTGCGGGGGCCCGCGAGGTGGTGCTGATCGGCGGCGAGGCCTACCTTCACCCGGGGTTCCTCGACATCGTCGCCGCGCTCGCGCGGGCCGGCATCCGCCCCACGCTGACCACCGGCGGCCGCGGGATCACGCCGGCGCTCGCCGCGCGCATGGCGGCGGCCGGGCTGCACACGGCGTCGGTCAGCATCGACGGGCTCGAGCCGACGCACGATCTCATGCGCGCCTGCCGCGGGAGCTTCGCCTCGGCCACCGCGGCGCTGGGGCACCTGCGCCGGGCCGGCGTGCTGACGGCGGCCAACACCAACATCAACCGGCTCAACGCCGGCGAGCTCGAGGCGCTCTACGACCACCTCGCCTCGCTGGGGATCACGGCCTGGCAGGTCCAGCTCACCGCGCCGCTCGGCCGCGCCGCCGATCGCCCCGATCTCCTGCTCCAGCCCTGGGATCTGCTGGACGTCGTTCCGCGCGTGACCGCGCTGAAGGTCAAGGCGCGCGCCGCCGGCATCCTGGTGATGCCCGGGAACAACCTCGGCTACTTCGGCCCCGAGGAGGCCACGCTGCGCTCGCTGGCGCCCGACGGCCAGGACCACTGGCGGGGCTGCCAGGCCGGTCGCTTCGTGATGGGGATCGAGTCCGACGGCGCGGTCAAGGGGTGTCCGTCGCTGCAGACCGCCCACTACGTGGGGGGCAACCTCCGGGAGACGCCGCTCGCCGACATCTGGGCCCGGGCGCCCGAGCTGGCGTTTGCCCGCCAAAGGACCGTCGACGATCTGTGGGGCTTCTGCCGCACGTGCACCTTCGCCGCCACCTGCCTCGGGGGCTGCTCCTTCACCGCGCACGCCGTCTTCGGGCGCCCCGGCAACAACCCCTATTGCCACTACCGCGC
>DATNDC010000224.1:0-5177 GCA_035607055.1 Polyangia bacterium | reverse complement strand
AAAAGACCCCCGATGGGCTAAGAGGGGGAGTCCACCCCAGCCAGGCAGGCGCCCTTTTGCGCCCAGTGTGAAAGGCAGCGGGAAGTCATGAAGAAGATCGAAGCGATCATCAGGCCGCACCGTCTCGACGAGGTGAAGGATCGGCTGAAGCAAGCGGGGGTGACCGGAATGACCGTCCTCGAGGTGAAGGGCTTCGGCCGCACGGGCGGGAAGACCGAGGTCTACCGCGGGTCGTCCTACGTCGTGGACTTCGTTCCCAAGGTGATGGTCAGCGTGGTGGTCCCGGACGCGCTGGCTGCCACGGCGATCGAGGCGATCGCGATGGCGGCGAAGACCGGCAAGATCGGAGACGGAAAGATCTTCGTCTCGCCGATCGAGGACGTCATCCGCATCCGGACCGGGGAGCGCGGCGAAGACGCGATCTGATCGCGGCGTCCCGGGGACGCCGCCTGACCCTTCGCTGGACGATCCTGCCGAGAGGCGGGTCGCTCAGCGTCGACCGGGCGTTCGCGTTTCGGAGGTGACGGCGTCCTACTTGGTCGTGACCTGCCGCGCGGGATCCGACGCGATGTCCGCGCCCAGCTTGTCGGCGCCGCTGGTCTTCACCTCGTCGAGCTCGGGACCGGTGAGGCCGACGAGGAGGATCACGCCCACCTTCCCGAACGGACCAGGACGCGGTTCGATCGCCGGATCGAGCAGCGCGACCACACCCTCGAGGCCGGCCTCGGGCGGCGCGCCGGGAATCGCGCCGGTCCGGAAGGTCACCGCGTGCGCCAGAACGGCGCCCTGCCGGACGTGCGAGGCGATCTTCCCGAGAAAGGCCACCGGCCAGAGGGGCGGCTCGGCCGAGTCGCGCTTGGCGACGCGCATCGACAGCTCGCACCGGATGGCGTTCGGTCCGATGCTGGCGTCCGATTGGTCGTAGAGGTCGGTCAGGCCGAGGGTGACGTAGTGCCAGGCGCCGCCCGCGTCGTAGACGTGCGTCCCCTCGACCGAGGCGCGGCCGAGCTCGCGGGTCGACGCGATCGGCAGCGCCGCGTGCCGCGGTTTCTGGCCGGGGTAGAGGCCAGCGAACACCGACTCGACGAACGCCCACCCCGGGTGCCCCGGCACCGCGGCGCCGGCGTCGCCGTCCGACTCTCGACGACCGAAGATTTTGGAGAAGAGACCCATGGAAATCTCGCACGGAGTCGCAGCCCCGCCGAATCCGAAATGTGGGGGCGAGCATACGACAGACACCGCCGGGCGTGGCCAGCTTTGCGTTCGGACCCCGGGGCGTGGCAGCGGTTTGCCCGAGGCGTTCTGTGTGAGCCCCGGCACGTCATCGAGCGAGCCCTGCAGCGCGACCCGCGGACGCATCGGCGCTACTCTCGCGGCATGAAGGTGATCATCACCGGCGCGACCGGAATGGTTGGCGAAGGCGTGCTGCTCGAATGCCTCGAGAACCCGGCGGTCGAGCGGGTGCTGTCGGTCTCGCGCCGCGCGTCCGGACATACACATTCCAAGCTCACCGAATGCCTGGTGCCCGACTTTCGGGAGCTGGCGGGCGTCGAGCCGCAGCTGGCGGGGTACGACGCCTGTTTCTACTGCGCTGGGGTGAGCTCGGTCGGCATGAAGGAGCCGGCGTACACCGCGATCACCTACGACACTCCGCTTGCCTTCGCGCAGACGCTGGCGCGCCTCAACCCCGGCATGGTCCTGGTCCACGTTTCGGGCGCCCACACGGACGGCAGCGAGCAGGGGAAGGTGATGTGGGCCCGGGTGAAAGGTAAAGCGGAGAATGCGCTGGCTCGCCTTCCTTTCAAGGCGGTCTACAACTTTCGCCCGTCGCTGATGAAGCCGGCGCCCGGCCAGAAGAACGTCAAGCGGAGCTACAAGGCGGCGCTGGTGCTCTACCCCTTGCTCACCCTGTTCTTCCCGGGGCTGCCGCTGCGCCGGGTCGGCCTGGCCATGATCAACTGTGTGCGCTTCGGCGCGCCCCAGGGCGTGCTCGAGGCCAAGGACATCAAGGATCAGGCGGCGCGCTCGGCGGCGTGAGGCGGCCCTGCGCCCGTCTCGGGATCACGTTGGGCGGGGGTGGGAATTAAGCGGCGTGCGCTCGGCCCGTCGTGCTCCGCGGCGGCGCTTGGCGCGCGGACTTCGAACAGTTGGGAGGGGAGAGATGCGAAAAACGGGATTGTTGATGATGGCGGTAACGGGAATGCTGGTCGCGGGCGCAGGGTATGCATACGCGGGCGTCATCGACCACGAAACGTTCAAGGGCACGTTCGCCTTCGCGAACTTCTCAGTCGACACGGCGGAGACTTGCGCCGACGGGACAGCGGGGACGGTCAACACGTTCGTCAATGTCAGCGGCAGCGACTCACGGACGTCGTCGCGCCTGTTTCCCAGCGAGAGCCTCAACAGCGTCTCGGTGTCCGTCACGACCTCCGATAGCTGCACCGGGCTCTCCACCCTCACGTTCGGCCAGGTCAGCGGCGGCTTCGCCCCCTCGACGACGAGAACGGCGACGCTCAACGCGACCGTTCCGCTGGTCGACGACCTCGGCAACGGCGCCGGCACCGCGACGGTGGCGCTGACGTTGAAGCGCACGCTCGTCACCTCGATCTTCAACGACCACACCAAGGAGATAGAGCTCGACACCGGAACGGGGACGCTGACCATCCAGGAACACGACAGCGGCAAATCGGCGGAGGCGACCGCCGCCGGCAGCCTGGTGGTGAACGGGGTTCAGTTCAGTGGTGGATTCACCAGCGCCGGCATCGTTCAGGACTCGAGCGGCTCCGTCGACATTCAGAAGAAGTAGCGCGACGCGGCGCTCAGGCGGCGCCGAGCTCGGCGATGATCTTCCCGAGCTGCGCGAGGTCGACGGGCTTGACCAGGTGATGGTCGAAGCCGGCGGCGCGCGAGCGGCGTACGTCGTCCTCGCGCCCGTAGCCGGTGAGCGCCACCAGCGCCGCGCGCGTGTGACCGGCCGCGCGCAGCCGCGCCGCGACCTCGTAGCCCGCCATCCCCGGCAGCCCGATGTCGAGCAGGATCAGGTCCGGCGGCGCGGCGGTCGCGGCGGCGAGCGCCGCCGGGCCGTCGTGGGCCAGCGCCACCTCGTGCCCCAGGATCTGCATGAGCTTGCCCACGCCCACCGCGGCGTCGACGTTGTCGTCGACGACCAGCACGCGCAGCGCGGCGCCCGCCCCCGCGCGCGCCGCCGGCGCCGGGGCCGCGGGCGATGGCCGCGTTTGCGGCGCGAGCGGCAGCCGCACGACCAGCTCGCTGCCGCGCCCCGGCCCCTCGCTGAACGCGCGCACCGACCCGCCGTGCATCTTCACCAGCGTCCGCACCAGCGTCAGGCCGATGCCGAGGCCCCCCTGCGCGCGATCGAGCGAGCGCGTCTCCTGAACGAACAGATCGAAGGCCCGCGTCAGGAGCTCCGGCGCCATCCCCAGGCCGTCGTCCCGCACCGAGACGACCGCCTCGCCGCCCTCGACGGCGGCGGTGACGGCGACGTGTCCGCCGGCGTCGGTGTACTTGGCGGCGTTGTTGATCAGGTTGGCGAACACCTGAACGAGGCGGGTGGGATCGGCGTCGAGCATCAGCGGCTGCGGCGCCAGCGCGAGCGACAGCGTGTGCCGCCTCTCGACGATCGCCGGACGGGTCGCCTCGACCGCCTGCTGCAAGAGGGCGTTGCCGTCCACGCGCTCCTCGTGCAGCTGGATCTTGCCCAGGCTCACGCGCGACACGTCGAGAAGGTCGTCGAGGAGGCGCTTCATGTGGTGTGCCTGCCGCGCGATGATCGCGTGGTACTCGCCGGCGAGCTCTGCTTGTCCCGGCCCCAGGTTCTGCAGGACCTCCACCCCGTTCAGGATGGGCGCCAGCGGGTTGCGCAGCTCGTGCGCCAGCATGCCCAGGAACTCGTCCTTGCGGCGGTCGGCCTCCTGCAGCTCGGCGAGCGCGCGCTCGCGCTCTCGCTCCAGGAGGCGCCGGTGCGTCAGATCGCTCAGCACCGCGACGGCGCCGTCGACGACCCCGGCCGCGTCGAGCGTGGGCGCCGCGATCACCTGGATGAACCGCGCGCCCGTGGCGTACGGGACCTCCAGCTCGCCCTGGATCGACTCGCCCGCCAGCACGCGCGTGAAGAACGGATCGAACACCAGGGCGGCCTCCGCGCCGACCACCTCGCTGAGGTGGATCCCCGCCAGCTCCTCGGGCCGCTTGCCGAAGCGCGCGGCGTAGCTCCTGTTGGCCCACACCAGCCGCCGCTCCCGGTCGTAGTGGGCGATGAAGGCGGGGGTCGACTCGACGACCAGCTCGAGCTGCGCGCGGGCGCGCCGGACCTCCCGCTCGGCCTGCTTGCGCTCGGTGATGTCCTGGCAGGTGCCGTACGCGCGCGTGGACCGGCCGTCGGGCGCGCGCTCGAAGTGGAGCCAGGCGTGGAGCACCCGCACGCCCCCGTCGGGGCGGACGATCCGGTACTCCGTCTCGAACGGCGCCAGGCGCGCGATGCTGCGCGCCGTCCGCGCCGTCAGCGGCTCGCCGTCGGCGGGGTGGACCCGCGCGCGGAACCGCGCCAGGCTGGCCGGGGTGCCGGGCGCGTAGCCGAGCAGGCGGTACGTCTCGGCCGACCAGAGCGAGCTCCCCGGAACCTCCTTCAGCCCCGCGTCGAAGGTCACCTCCCAGCTTCCCACCTGCGCGGACGCCTCCGCCTGCTCCAGCATCCGCTCGCTCCGCCGCAAGGCGGTCTCGACGCCCTTCATCTCGCTGATGTCGGACACCAGCACGCCCAGGCCCTGCACCCGCCCGCCGGCGTCGCGGTGGGGAACGTAGGACGCCCGCACGACGTGCTCGGTGCCGTCCTTGAAGAGGGCGGTGTTGTCGAAGGCGACCTCCTCGCCGGCCAGCGCCCGCTCGACGTACGGTCGAACGCTGCTCCACGCCGCGGCGTCGAGCACCTCGCTCAGGTGCCGCCCCACGATCGCCTCCAGGGGGCGGCCGAACCAGCGGGCGTAGCCCTCGTTGACCCAGACGTAGCGCATGTTCGCGTCGACGTACCCGAGCAGCGCGGGCACGGCGTTGGCCGCGAACGCCGCCCGCTCGGCGCCCTCGCGCGCGAGGTTGTCGGCTGCCGTGAGAGGCGTCACGCGCGCGACTTTCGCGCGTCGGATGCCGGACCGCAACCGCGG
>DATNDC010000217.1:0-14564 GCA_035607055.1 Polyangia bacterium | reverse complement strand
CGTGATCCCCGTTAGGCGGCATGGCGCGCCCACAAATGACAACTGGGTGTCCACGAATGCGAAGAGTTGCCGCCTGAATTGTGGGAGACGCTGAAGTCGGGTTCATTTCGCCCCGGAGACCAGGCCATGAAGCGTTCATCGATCCGTCACGCACTTCTCATCGGCGGCTGCCTGGCGTTCGCCGGCTGCGGGAGCACCGGCTCGAGCTCGGGCGCCGGCGGGTCGGGCGGGAGCACGGGGGACGGCGGGAGCGGCAGCGCCAAGGGTGGAGCGACCGGAACGACCGGAACGGGCGGCGCCAGCGGGAGCGGCGGCGCGGCCGGAGCGACGGCGACCGGCGGCGCGACCGGGACCGGCGGCGCGGCCGGCAAGGGCGGAAGCACCGGGACGGGTGGCGCCAAGGGCGGCACCGGCGGTGGCAGCCCGATCGACGGAGGCGCGGCCGGCGCCGCGCCGCCCTTCGACTGGGTCGGCGTGATCGGCACCGGCCAGAGCCTCTCGGTCGGCACGACGCCGGCCAACCTGACGACGCAGCCCTACGACAACCTGATGCTCTCGCTCGGCAGCGCGGTGGTGCCCGACACCGGCCCCGACGGCAGCGTCCTCAGCGGCGTCAACCCCTGGGACCCGACCATCAGCGGCCTCTCGATGGTCCCGCTGGTCGAGCCGGTGCGCGCGCTGGAAACGTCCTACCCGAGCTCCTACCCGGACAACATCTACGGGGAGACGCCCCACGCGGCGATGGCCAACGAGATCACCCGGTTCGTCAAGGCGGCCGCGGCGGCGGCCGACTACATCACGGTGCACACCATCGTCGGCGAGAGCGGACAAGGGATCCCCGCGCTGGTGAAGCAGACCCCCAACACGGGGACGATCGGTCGGGCCTACGCGGCGTCGCTGTTCGAGGCGGGCGCCATCACCCGGCTGGCCAAGGCCGCCGGCAAGAGCTACGGCGTCGGGGTCATCGTGCTGACCCACGGCGAGACCGACTGCAACAACACCGGCTACGGCGACTCGATCGTGCAGCTGCTCTCCGACTACAACGCCGACCTCCCGGGGATCACCGGGCAGAGCTACAAGATCCCGATGTACATGTCGCAGCAGCACGGCTGCCCGGGCGCCCCCGCCTGCACCAAGAGCAGCGACCTGCGCCCGACCGCCAACGACTTCGAGTGGCAGCTGGCGGTGCAGCACCCGGGCGACTTCGTCTGCACCGGCCCCAAGTACCAGTACCCGGCGCACTCGGACGGCGACGGCATCCACCTCAACGTCACCGGCTACGAGCTGCTCGGCGAGAAGACCGCGCAGGTCTACTACCAGCGCGCCGTGCTGGGGAAGGACTGGCAGCCGCTGATGCCCATCAGCGTCACCCGCACCAGCAGCACCGTGGTCACCGTGCAGTTCCACGTGCCGGTGGCGCCGCTCACCTGGGACACCACGTTCGACGCGCCCAGCATCGCCGCGTTCAAGAACGGCAAGGGGTTCGAGCTCTACACCTCCGCCACCTCGAGCGGGTATGTCACCATCAGCTCGGTCGCGATCTCGGGCGACTCGGTCCAGATCACGGCGAGCGCGGCGCTGCCCACGACCGGCCTGACCGTGGGCTACGCGCTGGTCAATCAGGGCAAGCAGCTCTCCAACCACTCGAAGGCGGTCCGCTGGGGGCAGCTGCGCGACTCCGACCCGTTCACGGGCCACACCACGAACATGGCCAACCCGAACTACGCCGTCTCGTTCAGCATGCCGGTCCCCAACTAGATCGGGACCCTCAAAGGTCCCGCGCTCCACGCGATCGATGCGCTAGTCTGGCGTCGATGAGCGACGTGCGCGGCGTGAACCCCCAAGCGGCGGTGGAGGCCATCCGCGCGCGCGCCGCGCGTTTCCAGGCCGGCGACCGCTCGCCCGACGGGCGCAAGCTGGCGCTGGTCGTCGAGGGGGGCGCGCTGCGCGGCGTCTGCTCGGCGGGGGGCGTCGTCGCGCTCGAGCACCTCGGGCTGACCGATCTGTTCGACCACGTCTACGGGACCTCGGCGGGCGTGATGAACGCCAGCTACTTCCTGGCCGGGCAGGCGCGGCTCGGCATCCGCGTCTACTACGAGGACATGAACCGGCGCGAGATCGTCAACCCCTGGCGGGTGTGGAACATCCTCGATCTCGACCGGCTGTTCGAGCAGTCGATCCTGGGCGACAAGCGGCTGCGCCTCGACGCGGTGCTGGCCTCGCGCTCGAAGCTGTTCATCGCCGCGCTGCTGGTGGAGACCGGCCGGGGAACGCTGTTCGACGCTCAGGCGCTGGGCAGCGAAGAGAACCTGCTCGCGGCGTTGCGCGCGGCGACCGCCGTTCCTTTTCTCTACCGCCGTCCGACGCTGGTCGACGGCCGCCATTGCCTCGACGCCGGCCTGGTGAACTCGTTCCCCGTCGCCGACGCGCTGGCGGCGGGCTGCACCGACGTGCTGGTGCTGCTCACCCGCCCGCACGGCTACCGGCGGCCGCGGGCGGGACGATTCATGCGGTGGCTGTTCAACCGCCTGCACGCGCGCGGCAACCACCGGCTGGCGCGGGCCTACGCGCGCCGCCACGAGGAGGACGCCGCCATCCGCGACCTCGCCTTCGGGCGCGTCCCCCCCACCCACGGCGCGAACGTGGCGACCATCTGCACCGACGAGGGGGAGGCGGTGGGGCGGATGACCACCGATCGCCAGCTGCTGCGCGCGGCCGCGCTGGCGTTCGGACGCAAGACGCTGCGCGCGCTCGGCGCCGATCCCGAGGCCTTGGTGCTCGATTGAGCCCCCATCAGTCGGGGCGCGCGGCCAGCGGCCCGGCGATCGCCTCCAGGGGCTTCCGCTCCGCGTCGACGCCGATGAACGCCTCGACCACGCCGCCCACGATCATCGCCGCCGCGGCCGCCAGGTAGCCGGCGGCCAGCCAGGTCCGGTTGCCGGTCCCCACCAGCGCGCCGAACAGCGCCGGCCCGAGGACGCCGCCCACGAACGTGCCGCAGGTGTAGAAGAGCGCGATCGCCAGCGCGCGGATCTCGAGCGGAAAGATCTCGCTCACCGTCAGGTACGCCGAGCTGGCCGCCGCCGAGGCGACGAAGAAGATGACGCTCCAGCAGAGCGCCTGGGTGTGGGCGGTCAGGAGATCGCGCTGGAACAGCCAGGCGGTGAGCGCCAGCAGGACGCCCGAGAGGATGTAGGTCCCGGCGATCATCGGGCGCCGGCCGACGGTGTCGAACAGCCGCCCGATCAGCAACGGACCGACGAAGTTCCCCAGCGCGAGCGGCACGATGTAGAGCCCGAGGTGCTCGGCCGGCACCTGGTAATAGCGCAGCAGCACGAGGCCGTAGGTGAACAGCACGGCGTTGTAGAAGAACGCCTGCGTCACCATGAGCACGAACCCGAGCACGCTGCGGCGGCGGTGCTCGTGCACCATCGCCTGCCAGATCTCGCGCCAGGGGACGCGCGTCCGGCAGCGCAGCCGAATGGTTCCTTCGGCCGGCGGCAGCCGCGCCGGATCGCCCGCCACCGCGCGCTCCACGTCGCCGACGATCCGCTCGGCCTCGGCGGGATCGCCGTGGACCATCAGCCAGCGCGGGCTCTCGGGGACGTGGCGGCGCAGCACCAGCACCACCGCGCCGATGGCGGCGCCCAGCCCGAAGGCGAACCGCCAGGCGATGGCCGGCGGGATCCAGGCGGTGTCGAGCAGCAGCACCGAGGCCCCCGACCCCAGCGCCGCCCCGATCCAGAACGAGGCGTTGATGCCGAGGTCGACGTGCCCGCGCACGCGGCTGGGGATGAGCTCGTCGACCGCCGAGTTGATCGCCGCGTACTCGCCCCCGATCCCCGCCCCGGTGAGCGCCCGAAAAACGCTGAAGCTGGCGAAGCTCCAGGAGAAGGCCGTCGCCGCCGTGGCCATCAGGTAGAGAAAAAGCGTCACGCTGAAGAGGCGCTTGCGCCCCAGCCGATCGGTCGCGTACCCGAACACCAGCGCGCCGGCCACGGAGCCGAGCAGGTAGATGCTCCCCCCAAGCCCGATCTGCGCGTCGGTCAGGCCCAGCGTGTCCGGCCGCTTGAGGACGCCGGCCAGCGCGCCCGCCAGGTTGCTCTCGAGGCCATCGAGCAGCCAGGTGATGCCGAGGGCGGCCACCACCAGCGTGTGCCAGCCGCTCCAGGGCAGCCGATCGAGCCGCGCCGGTACGTCAGTCTCGATCCATCGCTCGCCGGACATCAGGAGCCTCGCCCCATGCTAAGCGCGGCGGCGGCCGGCGCAACCGTCGGCGCTTACTGCTTGACCGTCGCCCAGCCGGTCGAGGGGATCGAGAACTGCAGCTTGCTGCCACCGACCGAGAGGATCGCCGTCTTCGCCGCGCTGCCGGCGTTGTACATGACCGTCACGATGCTGCCGTCCGGATTCTTGAAGGCCAGCGCGTCGAGGCTGGTGCCGGTGGTCCCCACGCGCGTCGCGCCCGGCTGGATGTACTGCGAGAGGTGCCGGAAGACGTAGTACGCGGGCGTCACCGTCAGCGTCTTGGCCGAGCGGTTCACGACCAGCAGCGCGTTCTGGTACCAGGGCGGGTTGCGTGTCACCGCGTTCCCGCCGCCCAGCGTGTCGAGCACCATGTTCCAGGCGCTGTACGAGTTCACGCCGGCCTTGATCCAGTCGCGCATGAGCCCCCAGCTCTCCATCCCGTAGCCCTGATCGTTGGGCGCCATGTTCGGGTTGGTGGCTTCCGCCGGCGGGTTTTCGCCCGTCACCGTGAACGGGTAGTTGCCGCACTTGTGCTCGGTCTGCATGACCGTCAACCCCATCGAGGCCAGGCTGGCGGTGCTGCTCATGACGTTCCACTGCAGGCCGGCGCCCTTGACGTATTTCATGGCCGTCTTGTCCGCCGTGACCGCGCTGATGATCGCCGGGTCGGTGCCGCTGTTGTTGTTGGACATCGTGCCGAGCCAGATCTGCGTGGTGGGATTGTTGCTGGCGAACGTCGGCCCCAGGTAGCTGGCGATGAACTGGTCGTACAGGGCCGACGTCCAGAGACAGGACGAATAGGGCGTCGCGTAGTTGGGCTCGTTCTGCGGGTGGACCGCCTCCACGGTGATGCCCAGGCCGGCGTAAGCGGTGACCCACTTGGAGAGGTAGAGCGCGAACGCCGTCAGGTTCTGGTTGCTGGCCCCCGCGGTCATGCAGCCGCCATCGAAGGTGTTGCCGTTCATCATGGCGCACGACGTGCCGGCGACCGAGCCACTGCCCGTCTTCATCCAGGTGGGCGGCGTCCAGGGGCTGGCCCACAGATGCAACTGCGGGTTCACGCCCAGCGCGGCCTTGACGAACGGAATCAGGTACTGCTGGTCGCGGGTGATCGAGAAGCTCGTCATGCTGGTGTCGCCGGAGGTCTCGTCGTCGGTGTAGCGGCTCATCGCGTAGTCGCTGGAGCCGATCGGGATGCGGCCGTACATGAAGTGCGCGCCGTTCGTGGCGTCGAAGAGCAGCGTGATGGCCTTCATCTGATCGGAGGCGCTGAGCTGCTGGAGGTTGTCCCACCCCTGCTCGTTGAAGGCGCCGCCGAAGCCGTCGAAGCGCTGGTACGTCGTGGTGTCGTTGACGGTGATGTCGACCGTCCCGCTGGTCACGGTGGTCAGCGTCGCCGTCGTGTTCCAGTACGCGCCCGGCCCCGACGTCACGAGCGACGGCAGCGCGGACGCCGTCGCCCCCCCCGTCCCGCTGCCGCCTGTTCCCGTGCCGCTGCCGCCTGTTCCCGTGCCGCTGCCCCCGGTACCCGCGCCGCCCGTTCCGGTCGATCCGCCCACGCCCGCCCCGCCGGTCCCGGTCGGTCCGCCCGCACCCCCGGTTCCCGTCCCAACCGATCCCCCGGAACCAGTGCCGTTTTCACCCGCACCACAGCCCGCCAAACCGACCGCGGCCCAGACGGTGACGCAAAACATTTTGGATCTGCTCATCGGCGCTCGTCTCTCTCCGTTGTTTCTTCCTTGCTCGGCAGCCAGCTTCGCGGCCTCTGAATTCCCGCCCTGTCCGATTCGGATCTCGCTGGCCAGGCGGGCGCGGCTCGGCGTGCTAACGTCTCGGCTCCCATGACTGGTCGGCACGACCTCGTCCTCTACGGCAACGACATGTGGAGCAGCCCGTACGTGCTCTCCTGCTTCGTGGCGCTGCGCGAGAAGCAGCTGCCGTTCACGGTGCGCACGGTGGCGTTGCACGAGCGCGCCCAGCGGGCGGAGGATTACGTGCGGACGTCCTTCACCGCGCGCGTGCCCGCGCTGGTCGACGGGGACTTCACGCTGTCGGAGTCGAGCGCGATCGTCGAGTACCTGGAAGAGAAGTGGCCGGCGCCGGAGCACCCGCCCCTCTTCCCGCCGAACGTGGCGGCGCGGGCGCGGGCGCGGCAGATCATGGCCTGGGTGCGCAGCGATCTGCTGCCGTTGCGCGAGGAGCGCTCGGCGGAGTACGTCTTCTTCCCGCACGACGGGCTGCGCCCGGTCGCGCCGCTGTCACCGCGAGGCCGGGGCGCGCTCGAGAAGCTGATCGACGTCGCCGAGCGGGTGGTGCCGCCCGACGGCGGGCCGCTGTTCGGCGCCTGGTCGATCGCCGACACCGACCTGGCGATGATGCTGCAGCGCCTGGTCAAGACCAACGAACCCCTGCCGGACCGCCTGCGCGCCTTTGCCGAGCGTGAGTGGCTGCGCCCTTCGGTTCAGGCGTACACGAACGCGCCGCGGCCGGCCCAGCACCGCCCCGCCGCGACCTGACGAGCCCGTCGCTCTGCGCGTCGAGCTCGCCCCACCGACGAGCGGCTCCGTACAAAAGGCACGCGCCTCGGATTGACAATCGGATCATCGGTGGTACCCGGTATGGAGGGTTGGTGAATGGCGAGCGTGGGTCCTCTCGATGAGCCGCGGCGAGCGGATGAATGCCCGCGACCGGCCGGCTCGGAGGCGAGGATGAGGCTGCCGGCGCCGGTGCGCCGTCTGCTCGAGCGCGTGCTCTGGCTCGGCGCGCGCGAGCGGCTCCCGGTCGCGGTGCGCAAGCGGATCAGGCTGTGCAACGTCAACGCCCTGGGCGGCAGCCTCATCATGGCTGGCTGGGCGGCGGTCGAAGCGGTGAACGGAACGCGCGGCAACGTTTTGTGGGAGCTCGGCTTTCTCTCCGGCTTCCTGGCGGCGCTGGCGCTCACCGCGACCGGCGCCCACCGTTTGGCGCGGTTCGTCCTCATCGCCACCGCCAACGCCTGCGTGTTGGCGGGCGCGCTGCTCTTCACCGAGCCCTCGGGGGGCATCCTCCCCTTCTTCGCCATGGCGGCGATGCCGCTCCTCCTCTTCGGTCCAGACGAATGGGTGCCCGCCACGCTGGGCGCGGCGCTCCCCGCGCTGCTGCTCGCCGCCTGCAAGAGCGGCCTCGCGGCCAGGGTCTTCTCGATCCAGCCGAAGCCGGCGCCGAGCTGGTACTTCGCGGCCAACGCCGCCACGACGTTCGTGCTCGCCTTCCTGGTCCCCTTCTTCTTCTTCCGCGTGAACGTCAAGGCTGAGGCCTCGCTGCAGCGGATCGGGCAGGAGAAGCTCAAACGGGTCATCGACTCCGACCTCATCGGCGTGGTGCGCGGGCGACTCTCCGGGCGGATCGAGGACGCCAACGGCACCTTCCTCTCGCTGCTCGGCTACACCCGCTCGGACCTCGCCGCCGGCGCGCTCGATCTCGGAATGATCGCCCCACCCGACTCGGCCGAGGCCGACCTCGGGCGCCTCGGCCCCACCACGGTGTACGAGCGGATCTGCCGGCGCAAGGACGACACCACCGTTCCCGCCCTGGTCGGCATCGCGCGCCTCGACGCCGGCCAGGGGGACGCGGGCGAGAAGGAGGACGCGGCCGAGGAGGACGACGAGATCGTCGGCTTCGTCCTGGATCTGACCGCGCAGAAGCACCTCGAGGCCGAGCGCAGCATGTTGGACGACAGCCGGGAGGCGCTCCGGCTGCGCGACCTCTTCAACTCGATCGCCTCGCACGAGCTGAAGACGCCGCTCACCGCCCTGCTGCTCAACCTGCGCCTGCTGCGCGTGCGGCTGGAGAAGGAGACCCCGCCCGATTCGTCCCTGCGGGGGCAGGTGGTGCGGTGCCAGTCGGCCGCCTCGCGCATGGGCGAGTTGATTCACACGCTGCTCGACGTGGCGCAAATTCACCGCGGCCGCCTCACCCTCCATTTGCGCGAGACCGAGGTCGTCGAGTCGGTCCGCAACGTGGTGAACGGATTCGAGGTCGGCCAGCCGGCCGGGAGGCGCCCGATCGCCGTGCGCACCGACGGTCCGTTCACCGCCGAGCTCGATCCGGTCCGCTTCGAGCAGGTCGTCACCAACCTCCTCTCGAACGCGGTCAAGTACGGCGCCGGGAAGCCGATCGAGGTGCGGGTCAGCCACGACCAGGCCGCCCATCTGGCTCACCTCGAGGTGGTCGACCGCGGCCCCGGGATCGAGCCCGCCATGACCGACAGGATCTTCGAGCCGTTCCAGCGCGCCAAGCAGATGGAGCCGATCCCGGGAATGGGCCTCGGCCTCTACGTGGTGAAGATGATCGTCGAAGGGCACGGCGGGCGGATCGCGGTCGACAGCGCACCGGGGCACGGCTCGCGGTTCATCGTCGACCTCCCCTGCGTGCACGCTTGAGGTTCGCCGCAGAGCCCCAGATTCCAGGAAGATTTACGGGCGCCCCGCATCGTCTCGGCCATACTAGTGGCCGAGTTGCGAGCTCGCAGTTCTAGGCTCGCCCGCGATGGACTTGCGTCAGGCGGGACGGCGATCGATGAGGTGGACCGGCGGATCGATCCGCGCCTGCGGTTGGTCGACGACGCCGTCGCCGAAGGGATCGCCCACGGTCTCGGTTGCTTGATCGCGGAAGACGAGCTCCTGGCCGGCCGGCTGGTCACGCTGCGCGGACAGCGGCTGGTGAACTTCGGCTCCTGCTCGTATCTCGGCCTCGAGACCGACCTGCGCCTCAAGACCGCCGCCTGCGACGCGGTGGCCCGTTACGGCGTGCAGTTCGCCTCCTCGCGCGCCTACGTCTCCTGCCCTCCTTACGCCGATCTCGAGCGGCTGCTGGCCGAGATGTTCGAGGCGCCGCTGGTGGTGGCGCAGACCACCACGCTGGCTCACTTCGCGGCGCTGCCGATCCTGATCGGGAAGGAGGACGCCGTGATCTGCGATCAGCTGGTGCACGCCAGCGTCCAGGCCGTGCTCCCCACCTTGCAGGCGGCGGGGACCGTCTGCCGCTTCGTGCGCCACAACCGGATCGACCGGCTGGCCGAGTTGGTGGGCGCGCTGGCTGGGCGCCACCGCCGGGTCTGGTACCTGCTCGACGGCGTCTACAGCATGCACGGCGATCCCGCCCCGTTCAGCGCGCTGCGCGCGCTCGTCGCCGGGAACGAGCAGCTCCATCTCTATGTCGACGACTCGCACGGGTTGAGCTGGACCGGACGACACGGGCGGGGGACGCTGCTCGCCGAGGGTGAGCTCCCCCCGCGCACGGTGATGGTCGCCTCGCTGGCCAAGGCGTTCGCCGCCGGAGGCGCGGTGCTGGTTTTTCCCGACGCCGAGACGGCCCGGCTGGTCCGCACCTGTGGGAGCACGCTGATCTTTTCGGGGCCGTTGCAGCCCGCCCTGCTGGGCGCCGCGATCGCCTCCGCCCGGATCCATCTCTGCGCCGAGATCGCCGAGCGCCAGGCCTGGCTCCTCGAGCGCATCCGCCTCTTCAACGACCGCGCCGCCGAACGGCACCTCCCGCTCGGCGCGGGCGAGGCGACGCCGATCCGCTTCGTGAGAACGGGTGGCAACGAGGCCACCTACCAGGTGGCGGCGGGGCTCATGAACGAAGGTTTCTACGTCAACACCGCCGTCTTCCCGGCGGTCTCCCGGGGCCGCGGCGGCCTCCGCGTCGCCCTCACCATTCACCAGACCGCCGACGACGTCACCGCGCTGGTGGACGCGATCGCCGCCCGGATCTGAGTTAGCCGCCGCGGTCCGACCCGAGGCGCGCGGCCGGCGTCGTCGGTTGAAACAGCTCGATCGGGTTCCCGGCGGGGTCTTCGAGGAGGATCTGCTTGCCGCCCACGCCGACGACGATGTCGTTGCGAAACGTGGCGCCCGCCTGCCGCAGCCGCGCGACCATCGCCTCGAGGTCCTCGACCTCCAGCGCGAACCGGTTCCAGCCGCCCGGCTGTTGCGCCCGGCCGTCGGGCATCGGCTGCCCGCCCCCGGCGCTGGGGTTGGGGGCCGAGAGGACCAGCCGGAGATCTCCGCGGGTCAGCATGGCAAAGGCCGGGGCGGGATGCATGACCTCCCGGAAGCCGAGCCGATCGCGATAGAATTTCACGGCGGCATCGACATCCGTCACGATGTAGCGAACTTGAACCGTGGACATTGAGGCCTCCCTCCGCGCTGGTGAGGCGCGGATAGTTCGATCCTTCGAAATACTCGATCCATAGTAATAGATGACCGCCCCGTCAAGACGGCATTCCGCGCTGGCGCTCCTCGACGCCGCGCGGGAATACAGCACCGCCGCGGTGATGTTTCACGCCGTCGTCGCCGCCCGGTTCGGCCTCAGCGCCACCGATCTGAAGGCGCTCGATCTTCTGCAGCGGAGCGGGCCGCTCGGCGCCGGCGAGCTGGCGGCGCGCACCAACCTGGCGACGGCGTCGGTGACGGCCCTGGTCGACCGTCTGGCGCGACGGCAGCTGGTGCGGCGGCAACGCGATCGCGCCGATCGCCGCCGGGTCGTGGTCACGCTGACACCCAGGCTGGAGGCGACCATCGCGCCGCTGTTCGCCGGCCTCGGCCGGCGCATGGCGGAGCGATTTCGCCGCTTGACGGGCGCCGAGCGTGACCTGCTGGCCGACTTTCTGCTCGGCAGCGCGCGCGAGATGCGCGAGGAAGCGGCCCGGCTGCCCCGGCGGGAGCGGCCTTCGCGATGAGTCGCCCCCTGCCGCCGCTGCAGGTGGTGGCGACCATCCGCTCGCGGCTCGAGCGCCGCGCCGCCGCGCCCCGGCAGGGCAGCGAGGGCGCGCCCGACGCCTGGCTCGAGGTTCGCCGCGCCTTCGCGCCGGCGCTGGCCGGGATCGCGGCCGGTGACGAGCTCCTCGTCCTCACCTGGCTCGATCGCGCGCGGCGCGATCGGCTGCAGGTCCATCCGCGCGGCGATCGTCGCCGAGGGCTGGCGGGCGTGTTCGCGACGCGCTCTCCCGATCGCCCGAACCCCATCGGCCTCCATCGCGTGACGGTCCGGCGGATCGCCGGCACCCGCCTCCGCGTCGGGCCGATCGAGGCGCTCGACGGCACGCCGGTCCTCGACCTCAAGCCGGTCCTCGCGCCGCAGGACCGCTGATCGAAATATTCCCGTCGCCGGGACGCCACACTCCGCACCTTGCCGCACCGCGACCGCGCCGGGATGCGCCCTCTCGAGTGGCACGAAACCTGAAGTCCGCGTGACATGGCTTCGAATCTTCTTCTGGTCGCGCGCGGGCCGAACCGGGCACCTGCCTGGGTGGCGCGCGCCAGCCGCGTGACGCTGGCCGCGTTTCTTCCCCTCGCCGTCGGCTGCACCTCGAACGCGTACGTCATTCCGCACGACGAGCTGGCCCGGCTGGCCGCCACGCCGCCGCCGCAGCGCGGGGCGCGCGTGCGCGTGGTCCAGGATCTCGGAGAGCGCCGGAGCGATCCCATCGAGGCGGCGCCCCAGCAGCAGCCCCCTGACTCGACCTCCGCCGATACGGGGGACGTCGGCGACGGTAACGGCGACGGCTCTTCGGGAGGGAACCTCGACATCGACATCTCGGGCGGTCAGCAGCGTCGCATGGGCTCGCTCAACGGCGGCCGGGCGTGGGGGCGGGCGCCGTCGCGAGGCTGGCACCCGGCGCCGCTCCACCCCGCGGGCCACGGCAGCGGGTCGGGGGTGCACATCGGCGGCGGCGGCGGCGGGAACGGTGACGCCGTGCTGGTGGCCATCATCGTGATCGTCGCGGTGGTCGTCGCGGTCGGGCTCGTGTCGAGCGAAGGCGTCCGGTTCGACGGCTACGTCGCCATGTCGCCCGAACAGCCGCTGCACCTGCGCGACGCCGCCGGCCACGAGACGACCATCCCGGTGGCCGACCTCTCGGAAGACTGGGTCGCCGGCACCGTGGAGGCGAAGGTGATGGACGACGAGGCATACGGGATCCGGCGCCTCGACAAGGTGACCCTCGACCGCCGCGGCGGCGTGTTCAAGCTCGACTCGGGAACCATGACCTTCGACGTCGCCGGCGCGCCGGCGATCGGCCCGGCGATGAACGTGCAGGCGGGCTACTTCTTCACCCGGGAGCTCGGGCTGGTGGCCAACCTCGGTCTGGCGGGCGTCGGCGTTCCGCAGGGGCTCGTCCCGAGGCACGCGCTCGCTCTCGAGCTCCAGGCCCTGCCGCTCGGCCTCGGCCCGATCCACCTCGGCCTCTATGGAACCGGCGGAATGGCCCTGACCAAGGCCCTCATCGGGGGGACGCCCAGCTATGTCAGCGGCCCTTCCTTTGGCGGCGGTGCGCTCGCGGAGCTCGATCTGACGTCGCGGATGGCGCTCACCCTGCGCGCCGGCGGCGACCTGGCCAAGCTCGATCAGCTCTGGACGCCCGCCGGCCTGTTCACCGCCGGCGTCGCGGTCTACTAGCTCACGATTGTCGGGCTGGGCGGCAACTTTCGACGCCTTCCTTCGTCAGCGGTGAGCCTGTCCGGCGATTGGCCGCTACTGCTCCAAGCGACAGCCCTGGCGCTCGATGACGCAGGCCGGCGCTTCATATTACAGGGCTTGTCTCAAAGGGCTCGTCCTCCCGAGGAGTGAACATGCTCACCAACGAATCCCGGCGAATGGGTCTCGCGCTCCTCTTCGCTGCCTCGGTCGGATATGGGTGCAACGCCCAGATCGACAATGGATCCCCGGCGTCCGGCGGATCGAGCGGCTCGGGCACCGGCAATTCGTCGGGCAGCGGCAACGGCGGACAGACGTCGCCCGCCGGGTCCGGCGGCGCGAACGTCAGCGGCACGGGCGGCGGGACGTCGCCCACCGGGGCGGGCGGCTCGTCGGTGATCGGCTCCGGCGGATCGGGCGTGATCGCGCCGGACGCCGGCAGCAACGCCGATGCCGGCGGCGTGACCGTCAAGCCGACGACCTTCACGCCGGCGCTCGCCGGCCCGACCTGCCGCAAGATCAAAGACCTGCTGGTCGGCATGCCGTGCACCGACGACGAGGTCAACGCCGTGGAGACGTCGGGCGCGGCGGGCCTGCAGCAGCTGATCATCAACTGGGAGACGAGCTCGACGTACCAGGCGATGTTCGAGGGGAAGATGATCCCCTTCTTCCGCAACTTGTTCCAGCAGGTGGGCTTCACGCCGACGCAGGACTTCAAGAACCAGCTGCTGGAGAACGGCGGGTTCGACTTCGGACCGTTCGGGACCGCGGCGGTCGGCGACGACGTCTACTTCAAGCTGGTGCAGAACCTCCAGGACAGCTTCGCGCTGACCGCCTGGCAGATGGTGAAGGAGGGGATCGAGCCGTTCTCCGACGTGCTCACCACGACGCGGTTCGTGATGACGACCGGGCTGCTCTCGCTCTACACGCAGATCGAGATGCCCGACGACGAGCCCTACAACTTCAGCGGCGGCGCCAACACCAACGCCAAGCTCGCCTGGAAGCTCGACTACGTCGACACCATCACGCTCGACCAGGCGCTCGACCCCTCGAGCCCGTACTACATGACGTTCGACGACGAGAAGCCGGTCAACCCGGGCAGCTCGTTCCTCTTCGGCGGCCAGGGCGGGTTCACCACCTGCCAGGGGACCGGCCCGAGCGGCATGCCAACCGTGCAGTTCGGCGGCAGCAGCACCAACTTCTCGAATCCGACGGGCGGGTACGCGCAGCTGTTCCAGCGGCTCATCGGCTACACGCCACGGTATCCGTTCGTGGCCAGCCCGACCTGCTGGGAGCACCCCTCGAAGCCGTACATGACCGACGCCGACGTCGCCGACTGGCGCTGGGTGACGATCGCGGCCAAGCAGAGCAGCGACAGCTACGTCCAGCCGTACGACCTGCCCTCGCTGCGCCTGTTGACGACCGTCAAGCTGGCGATGCCGCGGGTCGGCTTCTACACGACGCCGGCGTTTCTGGCGCTGTGGAACACCAACGACAGCAACCAGCACCGCGTGACCGCCAATCAAACGCTGCTGATCGCGCTCGGCGCGTCGCTGACGCCGGCCAACGCGGTGGTGCCGCTCTCGGCGGCGGGCCTCGATCCCAGCCACGCGGTCAGCGGCACCGAATGCTACGGCTGCCACAAGACGCTGGATCCGCTGCGCCAGTTCTGGGCCACGCAGCTGGACTTCAACGACCGCAACGACTTCCCGCCGCGCGCAGGCGGCGGCCTGATGGCCAACCCGCGGCCGGCCATGACCGGCGGTGGCTTCGCGTTCTTCAACATGAACACGACCGGCGCCGACATGAACGCGCTGGGGCCGCTGTTCCAGCAGGCGATGGACGGCGCCGATCCCAAC
>DATNDC010000199.1:0-23964 GCA_035607055.1 Polyangia bacterium | reverse complement strand
GCCCAGGGCCGGGTGACGAGCCGTAACGCCTAGAAGGTGTATCCGACGCCGCCGCCCAGGAAGAAGGCGTCGTAGAAGCCGCCCTCGATGCGCGCCTCCCAGCCGCGCAGGGTCGGGACGCGAAAGTCGACGCCCAGGACTGCGTTCAGGATCGGCACCACCGGCGGCACGTCGGCCAGCGGGCCGGTGACGCTGGCGGCGCTGTTGTGTGTGCACTGGTTGGGGTCGCCCACGTTCTGGGCCGTGCAGTTCCCGTCCAGCGCTTTCGTCCGCTGAATGTTCCCGCCCAGGATCCCAATTCCGACGCCCGCTCCGTAGTGCATGCCGAACCAGTTGGTGAAGAAGGCGTGCCAGATGAACGAGGCGTCGATCCCGTAGAGGGCGAAGTTGTTGAACACGAGATAGCTGGTGTCGGACGAGGGTTTGTTCCCGTTACCGAGCCAGTTCCCGGGGGGCGGCGACATGTTCTGGTAGTTGAAGGAGAGGGCGATGTCGAAGTTCCCTTTGCGCCGAAAGACTTGAATGCCGGTTCCCCACGAGGAGAGCGGCACGTTCTGGCTGGCGAAAGGGTGCAGCAGCCATTGGGGGACGGAGACCCAGACGGCCCGGACGGCGACGCCGTAAGAGAGGTCGGCCGGTCGCTGCACGGGGAGCTCCTCGCCCAGATCGACGGGCGGCTTCTTGGGCGCTTCGGCGGTGGCCGAGCCCGAAGCGCCGGTCGCTTCATCCGCTGCAGCGGCGGCCACCGATGGCCGCGCCAGGGCGATCAGCAAGCCGAACACGATCAGAGGGGCGCGGAGGCGGTGGACCATGCAATCATCTCCTGGTGGCAATTGCGGGCGCGATTATACACACGACCTGTTTGCTCGCGGCGTTGGTGGCCGCCGACGGTGGCGCGCCATCGAACGAACGAGCGAAATCGTCGTCGCAGCGCGCCGAGGTGGAGGCGGCCCTGGCGAAGGGGGGCAGCCCCGGCGAGCTGCAGCGCTGGGCCGCCACCGCCGAAGGCACGCTGATGGTCGTGGCTGGCGATCGCGCCGCCAGCGAGACGGTCCGCGGACGGGCGCTGGCGGCGCTGGCGTTCGCGCGAACCGCCCGGGCGCGGGGTTTTCTCGAGAACTTCGTCATCGAGAAGGCGCCCTCCAGCGCGGCGCTCGATCGCGTCCTCGTGCGGCGAGCGGCCGTCTCGCTCGGCTGGCAGGGGGGGCCGCGGGCCGTGGAGGTCATCGCGCCGCTGCTCGACAGCGCCGACGTCGAGGCGCGGCTCGACGCGGCGGCGGCGCTGGGGCTCACCCGCCTCGGCGACGCGGAGAAGCCGCTGCGCGCGCGGCTGGCCGTCGAGACCGATCCCGGCGTCAAGCGGCAGATCGAAGCCGCCCTCAAGGCCGTGACGGCGGCGCGCTGACGTCAGTCGAGCTCGGCGAGATCGGTCTCGACCAGGATGTAGAGGGCGCGCAGGAAGGTCAGGCGCTCGTCGGGGTCGGTGAACTGATCGAGCCAGGCCTGAACGGTCCGCTCACCGTCGAGCATGTCCATCACTTCGCGCGGTGTGGGGCCGATCTTGAACGCCTCGGGATAGACGCGCCCGCGGCCGGTGGCCAGGGGACGGAGCTCGTCGAGCGGCTCGAAGCGGTGCGCGAGCTGATCTTCCGGCAGGCTGACCACCCCGGCGCCCAGGATCTCGAAGGTGTCGAGCCCGAGCGGGAAGCTCTCCTGGCGGTTGGTCACGCCCCGGTAGAAGGCGAAAGTGCCCTCGGTCCAGGCGAACACGTCGATCACCCGGTCGCGCACCTGTTCGGACAGCAGGCGGAACACGTCGAGCGGGCGCAGCATCCCCAGCGCCACCAGCGTGTCGCCCACCTTGCCGTTGTAGTGCGGCAGCATGCCGAGCGCCAGCTCGAGGTCCGGCGGACCGAGGACACCGCGGCCGACCAGATACTCGCCGAAGCGCTCGCCGGCCTCGCTGGAGCTGACGGACTCGGGCGCGCCTGCGACGAGGAAGATCTCCTTCTGCACGCCGTCGAGGGAGAACAACAGGAGACCCGTTTCGCCGGCCAGCGCCAGATCGCAGAACAGCCGCATCGGCGTGATGACGCTGATCTCGCCGGCGCTGTCGGGGGGGCGCTTGGGGGCGGCCGAGACGAAGCGTCCGATGTCGCTCTTGGTGTGACCGGGGCGCACCCCGGTGCGGACAGCCGACCCGGTGTTGTCGCCGGGGCGCGAGACGGGCGTGAATCGTCGGGCGGAGGAGTGCTCGTTCTCCTGCCAGGCCTCGTCCGTCGCCGCCGCTGGACCGCCGGCGATGGGCTGCGCCGGCGGCGCCGAGACGGTGGGGACACCCGCGGGCGCGGCGGCGGTGGGCGATCCCTCGGGGGGTGTCGGCGCGCCGGTGCGCGCATCACGCGGCGCGGGCGCGGCGGCGGGGCGTCCCTTTTCCGCGCGGCGGGCGTCCTGGAGCAGCCGCGCGGCCGTCTCGGGATCGGCGCTGAGCAGCGTCCCGCTGAATAGGCGGAGATCGGCCGGCCCCACGCGCTCGCCGGCGGAGAAGAGGTAGTCGCCGAGCTCTTCGTGCAGCTCGGCGGCCGTCTGCGGCCGCTCGTTGGGGTCCTTCTTGAGCGCTCGCCGCACGATCCGGTCGAGCTCGCGCGGCAGATCGGCGCCGTACTTGTCGAGACGCTCGAGGTGGACGTCGCGGACCTTGAGCAGCACGTCGAGATCGGCCGGCGCCGAGAAGAGCCGCCGCCCGGTGAGCAGCTCCGCCAGCACGACGCCGACGGCGAACAGATCGCTGCGCGCGTCGATCGGCCGGCCGACGACCTGTTCGGGCGACATGTAGCCGTACTTCCCCTTCAGGGTTCCAGCCTGGGTCTTCGATTCGCGCCGCTTGGCGTGCGCGATCCCGAAGTCGCCCAGCTTCACGTCGCCGCGCTTGGAGATGAAGATGTTCGACGGCGAGATGTCCCGGTGGACGATCTGCATCGGCTTGCCTTCCATGTCGCGCGCGTTGTGGGCGTAGTCGAGCGCTTCCAGCATCTCCTGGACGATGAACACCGCCAGCGCCGGCGGGATCCGCACGCGCTTGGCGGCGGCGGTGCGCAGGAGCCCCAGCGCGTCGAAGCCGTCGATGAACTCCAGGGCGGTGAAGTACTGGCCGTTCACCTCGCCGAAGTCGAGGATCTGGACGATCTTCGGGTGGGTCAGCTGGGCGGTCAGCTTGGCTTCGTCGATGAACATGGCGACGAAGCCCGGGTCGGCTGCGAGATGAGGGAGGATCCGCTTGACGACCAGAACCTTCTCGAACCCGTGCGAGGAGGTGATTTTCGCGCGGAAGACCTCGGCCATGCCCCCGACCGCCAGCCGCTCGAGCAACGTGTAACGGCCGAACGCCACCGGCCCGGCCGGCGCTGCCTCTCTCGACATACAGATTCGACTATAACGTTTCGGGGGGCGGTGCGGGATCCTTGAGGATCCCGATTACCGTCGTTTGCCCAGCGTCTTGCGGAGCGCCAGCGGTTCGACCGTCTCGCCGGCCAGCTCCATCGTTCGGTAGGCGGCGCGTCGCGCGCGCGCCTGGCTCTCCTCGGTGGCGGTGGCGGCGATGAGGAGGCGGGTCCCATCCTCGTAGTAGCGCCGCTCTTCGGCGACGAGCTCCGCGCCCAGCAGGCGCGCGCTCTCGGCGTCCCCCTTCTCGGCGCAGAACGCGCTGAGCGCGCCGAGGCGCGCCATCGACAGCGCCTTGCCCGTGACGTACCCGGCTGACGAGCGCTCTTCGGGGGTCTGCAGCGCGCGGAGAAACGCGAACAGCTTCGAGTAGCCACCGTTGCGGGGGTCGTAGTCCGGGATGCCCAGCGCGGCGAGCCGACCCGACAGCCGCCGGCATTGGCGCGCGCCGTCACCGCACTGCTCGGCCAGCGAGAGCTTCATCTCGAGAACGTCGCAGTCGGTCACCCAGAGCGCGGCCACCTCGGCCAGCTCGATCGCCGCCTTGAGGGCCATCCGCAAGGCGTCCGCCACCTCGACCCCTTCCTTCGCGAGCCCCTCGTTCAGAGCGGCGATGACCCGCTGGATCGAAGGCTGGTTCTTCGCGTCAAGCTCGCTGACGAAGGTTTCCGCGGCGACCATGTGTGGTTTTCTCAGGCAAAAAAATCTGTACGCTGGACCATAAAGTGTCGGCCGAACCGGCCGATGTACAGATCTGCAGACCCTGCCACAGGTCGGCGTGCGCCGCTAGCGTGGTGCGAGCGGTGACCGGCGATCGGTGGCGCGTCCGCGGAGGCGTTTTCTTGTTCCCGATGCTGGTCCGTTCGTTGAAAGCGCTCGGCGCGTCGGCGTTCGCGTTCACTCTCGTCTGGTCGGCCGCGGGGTGTGGCGAGGAGCCCGACGTGACGATCGCACCCGGCGCGCCGCACCCGGCCTCGGCGCTGAGCGGCGATCTCGTCGCCGCGCCGGCCCCCCTCGGCATCGCCGCCGAGACCGCGCCCGTCGTGGCCAGCGACAAGATCGCGCCGGCGCCGAAGGTGATCTACCTGGTCTATGCCGACGGCAAGACGCCGCTGCCGGCGACCAACTACAACGCCTGCAGCGGCGTGGCGCCCAAGTTCGAGTGCTCGTTCGGGACGACGCTGCTCGACTGCCAGCAGCAGGTGCAGGCCTATCTCGATCGCTGGTACGCCGACTTCAACGTCATCTTCACGCTGACCCGGCCGACGAGCGGTAGCTTCTACACCGAGGTGGTCTCCTCGGGCGGCGGTGCCTGGTGCAGCGTCGACAGCTCGGTGGCCGGTGTGGCGCCGTTCCTCTGTCAGGACCTGCACGGCGGCGTGGCCTACACTCTCGACGGAGGCGCCAATGCGCACGACACGGCGGTCATCATCGCGCAGGAGCAGGCGCACCTTCTGGGACTCGAACACGTCGCCGACACCAACGACATCATGTACCCGTTCATCTGTCAGGGGTGTGACGGGTTCGAGAATCAGGCGGTGACGACCAGCGGCGACCGCTGCGATCGGCAAACCCAGAACTCGTACCAGATGATGATGGCCGCGCTCGGTAGCTGGGGCGGCGGGCCCAAGCCGTCGGCGTTCGGCTGCATCAACGACAGCGCGCCACCCACCGTGAGCTTCCTCTCGCCTGGCAATGGCGAGCGCATGGGCCACGACTTCTCCGTGAAGCTCGAGGTCCGCGACGACTGCGACCTGGCGGGGGTGACGATCAACGTCGAGCCGCAAGGGCTCTCGGCGACGGCCAACAAGGGTCCCTACGAATGGGACCTGACCGGGATCGACGGCAACCAGACCATCACCGTCACGGCGGCAGACAGCGCCGGCCACTCGACCACGGCGACGCTGGCGGTGTTCGCGCCCGCCGCCGGGCAGGCCAGCGAGAGCGGGTCGCCGTCGTCGGGCGCCGTCGGTTGCACGATGGCGAGCGGCGCGTTCGGGGCCGCCGGGTCGATCCCGGGCCTGGCGATGCTGCTCCTCTTCATCGGGCGCTCCGGTCGCGCGGGCCGGTCGCGCCGTTCCGGCGGGCGGCCGCGCGTCGTGCCCGGCGCGCTGGCCGATTCGTTCAAGCCGCCTCAGGCGTGACCCGAGCGGCGGCGGAGCGTCCACTCGAGCGTCAAGAGCGCCAGGCCGAGCAGCAGCAGGGGCGGGCGCGACCAGACCTCGACCGTCTCTTGCCGGCCGACGCGCACCTCGCGTGAAGGGCGAACCGAGAGCCGCGGCAGCTCCTCGAAGTGGTAGTCGCCGCCGCTCGCCTGGGCCAGCTCCTTGAGGACGCGATCGCGCGCCGCCACGTCGTCGAGCTCGGGGCCGCCCGCGCGGACGACGAAGGTCTCGTCCACCGTCACGGCCCGGCCGTCGATGGTGGCGCGACCGGTTAGCCGGTAGGCGCCGGTGGGAAGAACGCCGATCGCGGCCTCGGCCTCGCCGTCATCGTCCGTGGTGGCCTGCAGGCTGCGAATCGGCTTGCCCGCCGCGTCGCCTCCGGCGGGGACGACGTCGACGCTCACCTCGACGTTCTTGGCCGGCGTGTAGTCGGCATGCACCGCGCGGACGCGCGCGCTGACCGGCTGGTTGCGCCGGAACTCCTGGCGCTCGAGATCGACGCGCAGGAGGGTCAGCGCCGGGTCGCGCACCAGCCAATGGATGGCGTTCTCCCAGAAGCGCTGGAAGGCGCGCCCGTCGTCCCCTTCGCCCGCGGCGAGGAATCCCCAGTGCCAGACGCTGTCGGTCAGGAGCGCCAGCGAGCGACCCTTGCCGGCGTCGGCCGCCACCAGGACCGGCGCCGGCTTGCCATCCGATCCTTTGAGCGTCGGGTGCGCCAGCAGCGTGGTGGCGTTCGGCTTGGCCCGGAGCACCCGGTTGATTCCCTCCAGCGGCGGCAGCTTGGCCCAGCGCGCCTCGTTCTCGTGCCCGTCGAGCGACAGCGAGGTGACCGGGTGGGTGTGTCCCTCGGCGGTCAGCTTCGGCCTGAAGGCGTCGGTGGTGAGGTTGGGATCGTTTTCCCCCTCCAGCGTCGGCGGGATCGGCGGCAGCTCGACGGGGAGCACGTCCCGGAGCGAGGTCAGCCCATAGCCGCCGCTGGCGAACGACAGATCGCCGCCGATCATGGCCACGGCGCCCCCCTCCTCGACGTAGTCGCGCACGTTGGGGAGAAATGGCTCGACCCCGTACGGCGCGTAGTTGAAGTTCTGGAAGATCACCAGGTCGAACGAACGGAGCTGCTCCTCGAAGATCTCGAAGGTGGGGAACGGGATCAGCGACAGGTCGTCGTGGTTCCAGGGTTGCTCGTCGGTCTCGGTGCGCAGGATGAAGAACGACACCAGGTCGACGTTGGGGTCGCGCCGCAGCATGGAGCGCAGGAAGCGTTCGTCCCACGACGGGCGCCCCGCCAGGTGCAGGATGCGCACGCGATCGCGGATCACCTTGAGCGTGAACGACTGCTGGTTGTTGCCGGCCAGCGCCTCGCCGGCGAGGACGGGCGTGGAGATCCGGAACACGAAGTTGCCCGGGTGGTCGGGGAGCCAGTCGAACGAGATCTTCTCTTCCGAGCGGTCGCCGTGCAGGACGACGCCGCGGGTGGCGACGGGCCGTCCGTCGCGCTCCAGCGTCACCGCGACCTGGCGATCGGGCAGGCCCGTCTGTCGGACGACCGCTTCGATGGTGACCGGGGTGCGCACGAAGGCGAGCTCGTCGGCCAGCACGGCGGCGATCGAGAGATCGCGCAGGGACTTCTCGCCGAGGCCGACGCTGTGAATGGGTGCCCCCAGCGCCTCCACGGCGGCGCGGGTGGTGGCGTCGAGCGGCCCCTCGCCGATGCGGCCGGTGTCGACGCCGTCCGAGATCAGCAGCACGGCGCCGAGATCGCGGCCGGCGTAGCGGGCGCGCAGCTCTCCCAGCGCCTCGCCGATGCGGGTGGCGTCCGCGGCGGGCGGCTGATGGAGTGACGCCGCCGTGGCGGGCGAGACGGTCTCGCCGAAGGTGTAGAGATCGACGTCGTGCCCTTCGCGCTGCAGGGCTGCGAGCTCCGGCGCGGCGCGATCGAGGAGCGCGGCCGCCCGCTCGGCGCGCGAGGGGCCGCCGTCGGGCGGGCGGACGTCCATCGAGCGCGAGGCGTCGACCAGGACGGCGACGCGGTTCGGGACGCGGGTCACCTGACGCAGCTCCACCGTCGGCTCGAGCGCGGTCAGAAGACAGGCCAGCACGCCGGCGATCCGGAGCCCGAGCAGGAACAGGCCCCGCCCCGGCCGTTCGTCGGTGAGCGTCAGCGCCGAGAGCGCCACCGCCACCACGGCGGCGGCCACCAGCAGCGCCACGCCGCCGCGGCCGTAGTGGCTGGCGGCGCCCAGCCCGAAGCGCCAGTCGTTGAATCCGCCGGGGAGGTGGCCGAGGAGTGTCATCGGGCGTGTCGACTCATCTCGCGTAGCGTCGCGTGCGGAGGATGTAGTCGATGTGCGCCTGCTCGGTCTTGTAGTCGAGGCAGAGGGCGTACATCACCAGGTTCACGCCGAGCCGGAACGCCTCCTCGCGCTGGTCTTCACCGCCGGGGACCACCTCGTGCTCCCAGCGGCCGAACCCGTCGCGCGCCCAGGCGCCCCCCAGATCGTTCTGGGTGTAGACGACGGCCAGCCGCCGGTCCCGCTCGACCCCCTCGAGGTAGGGCGCGGCCACGATCCGCCCCGGCGCGCCGTGCAGCACGTAGAACGACTTCCAGAGCACGTGCCCCTCGGGGATCCGGATGGGCAGCTCGCCCGGCAGCGTCTGCGCCAGGAGGCGCCGCACCGACTCGTCGAACGCGCCGCCGGCACGCCCCTCGCACGAATCGATGAGCAGAAAGCCGCCGTAGGTGAGGTAGCGGCGCAGCCGCGCCACGTCGGCCTCCGACGGCAGCGCGAACCCGCGGTCACCCGAGAGGACCAGGAACGGGTAGCGGAAAAGGTTCGGATCGGCGAGCCGCAGGTCGATGGCGTCCGCGGCCGTCTGCACGCTGGTCCGGCGCACGATCTCCCAGGCCAGCCGCTTGAGCGCCGTCGGACGCGGATCGGGCAGCCCGGGGAGCGCGAGGCGGGCGAACCGGAACAGCGAACGGTCGCCGATGGCGTGGGCGTCCCGGGCGCCCAAGGTGGACAAGGTGGACAAGGTGGATAGGAAGCCGACCAGCCCGGGCGCCCCGGCGGCGGCCGCCAGCAGGCGTTCGAGCAGCCGGCGCCGCGTCAGACGAGAAGATTGTGCGCTCACCGTGCGGTGGCCCTCTTCGCCCGCGCGGCGGTTTGCACTACACTGGCTCGTCGATGCGGCTCGCGCCTCCGTCCGTGGCCCTGCTGTTCGCGGCCAACTTGTTGGTGGTCAACCTGGGTCTCGCCGGCGGGGGGGTGGCCCGCGCGGCCGCCGATTCGCCCGACACCGCCGGCCTCGCCGAGCCGGCGTCGGCCACGCCCGCCCCCGCCCCCGCGCCCGGCGACGACGCCAGCGCGCCCGATCCGAAGAAGCGCTTCCCCCGCCTGCAGCCGCCGTCGCTGCTGCACAAAGATCAGTTCGGGATCGCGCTCTTGCCGGGGTCGGGCTTCCGGATCATCGCGCCTTACAAGGAAGGGATCTCCTGCGGGCAGCTGCAGAACCGGGTCTGCACCGGTCGCATTCCCTTTTTCATCGACGCCCAGCCGTCGTTCGGGTTCGCGCGCCACTGGGACGTGATCGTCGACCTGCGGTTCGGCGTGGAGGCCGACTTCAACGGATCGCACGACTTTTCGGTGGCGCCCGGCCTCCGCTACTGGGTGGACCCCGAGCTCGCGACGAAGTTCTTCGCCACCATCCAGGGCGTCTATGATCTCAACCCACAGCACGATCCGCGCATCAAAGACTACGACTTCGGTGTGCGCAACGCGAACGGGTTCATGTTCGAGGTGATGCGGAATCTCGGCTTCTATCTGCAGTTCGGCGAGACGGTGGGGTTCGTCCGCTGGCTGCGCTTCGAGGTGGACGGTGGCGTCGGCGTCCAGGCCCGATTCCCCTAGCCCGGGCGGGCCTCCACCCCGCATGATCAGTCGCGGTTGCTCATGATCCAGGTCGGTCGCATGGAGAAGGGCGATGTCGACGCGGCGTCGGAGATCCTCTTCGACGCTTTCGGCGCCGTCTACCGGCAGAGGGGGCACATCCCGCCTTTTCCGACCCGAGACAGCGCGGCCTGGCTCTGCCGCGCCTACCTGGATCTCGATCCCGAAGGGTGCGCGATGGCCTGGTCGGGCAACGAGGCGGTGGGCGTCGGGTTCGCCCACCCGCGGGGCGAGGTCACCAGCATCGGCCCGCTGGCCGCCCGTCCGGGGGGACCGCCCGGCGTGGCCCGGGCGCTCATGGCCGAGCTCGGGCGGGTGGCGGCGCAATCGGGCAGCCTGCGGTTGTTTCAGGACAGCTTCAACCCGGACTCGTTCGGGCTCTACGCGCGGCTCGGCTATGTGGTGGCCGACGTGGCCCCCTACCTGCTGACCGAAAGGTTGATCCCGCCGGCCGCTCCCGCGCCCGCGATTCGCGCCCTCCGACCGGACGACATCCCGCTCATCGAGCGCTACGATCGCGCGCGCACGGTCGCGGACCGGCGGCGCGACCTGGCGCTGCTGGCGTCGACCGGGAGCGCGCTCATCGCCACCGGCCCGCCCGGAGGAATCGCCGGGCCGATTCGCGGCTACCTCTTCTATCGACCGCTGCCGGCGCGGGTGGTGATCGGACCCGGAATCGCCGAGTCGGCCGAGACGATGGCGGAGCTGGTCGACGGGGTCGCCGCCGCGCTTCCGGGGCGCGCGGCGGTCATCCGCGCGTCGGCGGCGGCGCCGGCCGTGCTGCTGCGAGCGTTCGCGCGCGGCTTCCGAGTCGACCACCTCGGCAACCTGATGGTGGCCGGTCCCTACACGCCGCCACCGGCGCAGCTCTACGCGCTTTTCCCGGAGAGCCTTTAACGGGGATGACTTCCCCCTCCGGGGCGGACGTCCACGCCCGGCATGGTATCTTTTCCGCCAACCGTGGCGGGGGAGCGTCCCGCAAGTCGGGTCCCCGCTAAATGGACGTACGCTGCGATCGTTGCCAGACCGAATACGAGCTCGATGACGCGAGCGTGACGGACAGTGGCGCCTCAGTGCAGTGCACGACGTGCGGGCACACCTTCGTCGTGACGCCGCCTCGTCCCGCCGGCACGCCGCCCCCGCTGACCCCAGGACCCGCCGGAAACCCCACGCCCTCGTGGATGCTCACCACGGAAGAGGGCAAGACGCATCGATTTCGAGATTCGCAGACGCTCCAGAAGTGGGTGGTCGAGCGGCGCGTGACCCGTGGCGATCGCGTCTGTCCGCCGGGGGGAACCTGGCGGCGTCTCGGCGATCTCGACGAGCTGCGCCCGTTTTTCGACGTGGTGGCGCAAGCGGATCGCGCCGCCGCGACCGCGCGCGGGGCGCGCCCCACCCGGCCGGAGACGCCGCGGGGCTCGGCGCAGCAGGCGCGCCCGTACGTCACGGCGGATCTCGACGACGACGACGTGCTCACGGGCGGCAGGACACGACGGCCGGCGGTGAGCGCTTCTTTCCCCAGCATGTCCGGCGACGAGCTGGCGGCGGCGGGGCTGGGCAGCCGTCATGTCGGCCGCAAGCTCCTGATCGCCCTCGTCGTGGTGCTCGTCCCGCTGGCCGCCTACCTCAGCTTCAAATGGAGCGGTCGGCTCCAGCCGCCGGCGCCGGTCGCGGCGGCGCCGGCCCCGCCGGCGGTCGTTCCCCCGCCGGCGCCCGCCGCCCCGCCCCCGCCCGCGCCCGCCGCAGCGCCGGCCGCTTCCGCCGCGGCACCCGCGCCCGCTCCCACCCCACCGCCGCCGGCGCCCGCCGCGCCGCCGCCTGCGCGGCCTCCCGTCGCCGTCTCGCCGCCGCCGGCGCCCGCCGCGACCCGGGCGCCCGCTCCCGAGGCCGCGCCCGGCGCCGAATCGCGGCCGAAGAGCTACGAGCATCTCGTGGCCGACGCCGACCACGCGCTCGAGAACGGCTCGACGGCCAAGGCCCAGAAGCTTTACGACGAGGCGCTGCGGATGAAGCCGAGCGGCGTCGAGGCGATCGCCGGCTCGGCCTACGTGCTCCTCGACAAGGAGAAGCCGCTCGCCGCCATCGACACCTTCCGGCGGGCGCTCTCGATCGCGCCCTCGTTCGCGCCGGCGCTGTTCGGCCTCGGCGAGGCCTACCGGCACGAGGGCGAGCCGGCGCAGGCGATCGCGGCCTACAAGAAATACCTGGAATCCTCGCCGGGAGGGGCCTACGCACCGGCCGCGCGCGCGCAGATTCGCGAGCTCGAGAGCAAGGCACCTCCGCCTCCGCCGCAGCGGCCGTCCGATCTGCCGCCGCCGGCAGGGACGCAGCCACCGCCGCCGTAATCGGGCGTGCCGCCTAGCCAGCGCTCGGCGTCGAGGCCTCGATCAGATCGGCCAGCGTGTCGACGATCGAGACCAAGCCGTCGACGGGCTCGGCGCCGGCCACCTGACCGCTGAAGGCCGGCGGCGCTTCGGCGATCGACGACGGGTGGGCGAGCAGATAGCGGGCCGCGCTGCCGGTCCAGAGCGTCAGGACGCCGTCCCCCTGCTGGCGCGCGACGCGGTTGCGCAGCTCGGTGTCCGCCAGTGGCGCCGCGCCGTGCACGCTGAACTTCTGGTCGAACACGGCGTCGCCCGTCTTCATGCGCGCGAGCTTGAGCCGATGGTCGGGGCTGCGCGCCAGCCAGCGGCGATGCCGTTCGATGCTGGCCTGGGGCAGCTCGCGCCCGAGGGGGCCCGCCGTGGCCTCGAGCTCGATCAAGGTTCCTCGCCGGCGCAGGAGCTTCATGGCGACGGGGTAGCCGCGCCGGTGGGTCTGGATCCGGCTGACCTCCAACTCCTCCTCCTCGGCGATCACCGCTTGCGGCGGCGTTCCGTCGGGCTCGGTGCCGTCGCCAAGCGCGGTCGCCAGGCGTCCCACGAAGCTGCGCCAGTCCGCCGGCGTGATCCGAGGGGAGGGCAGGTCGGCGTAGGGGGCGGCGCGCAACTCACCGACGGCGACGGCGCAGAGGCCGAGGAGAGAGAGCGTCAGCTCCACCGGCGATCCGGCGTCGTAGCCGCCGAGCGCCAGGAGCCCGAGGCCGTACCCGACCAGCCGCATCCCCCCCTTGTCCGCGACGAGCTGGACCGTCGCGTACGACCACCCGAAGAACGCGATGACGTAGGCGACCCCCGCCACCGAACCGAGCGGAGGAAGATCCATGCGTAAGCCGTAGAGGGCGCTCGCCTGCATGAGGTCGTAGCGGGCCGAAAGGCCGGCCACGAACAGGGACGTGAGGACCGCCGCCGTCGCCAGCGGCAGCCGCCAGGCGCGCTCCGCCCAGGCGCGCGGCGGCAGCAGGAACGGCGCCCCGGCGGCGGCCGCGATCAGCGCCGCCTCGCCGACGCCCGCCATCAGCGTGGCCCAATCGTTCCCCTGTCCCCAGCCAGCGCCCAGGATGGCGGTGGCGTGCAGCAGCCCCGGCAGGGCCAGCAAAGCGACGCCGATCTTCACCCGGACCCGCGTTGCGGTGCTGGCGAAGGCGATGGCCGTCAGCAGCGAAAGAAAACCGAAGCTGGTCTCGAGCCAGAGGAAGTACCTGGGCGGCAGCTGGCCGCGCAGCAGCGCTTGCCCCGAGAGGACCGCGAAGACCAGCGCGATGACGGCGACCGAAAAGCGCATCGCTCGCGGATAGAGCTCGCCTCGCCGCAGCAGGCCGGTGAACGCCGCGACCAGAACCACCCACCCGAGCACCGCCGTCAGCTGGAAGAGAAAGGGACCCGAGGCGGCCAGGAAACCGCTGGCCCGCGAGCCCCCGCCCACCGCCAGCGTGGCGTGGGGCACAAACAGCTGTCCCGCCAGCCGATTGAGCCCGAGCTCGAGCAGCGCCACGATGACCAGCGCGGCCGTCAGGTTCCCAGCGCGGACGCGCGGTCTCGCCGTTTCCATAGGGAGCGCGGCATTATACAGGAACGATCGGGCGAGAACCCCCGGGAGCGTTCCCTGGGGTCGGGGCGGGTGGTCAAGTTGGGGACGAAACCGTCGAAGTCCCTCTGTGGAGCTCCCTGCGGAACGGCCGCCCGACCCCGGACGGCAATCCGCGTGCGTCGATTTCTCACCGATTGTGGTAACCTTCTAACTGGGATCTCTCGTGGTCAGCGTCACCGCCAGAAAAATCCGCGATCACGGTCGGGAGCGTGCTTCTCTCGGCATCGGCAGGACGTATGCCGGTTACCTCATCAGCTATCCGAGCGTCGGGCGCGGCATGGTGATCTTCCGCGACCCCAACGGCCACCGCATGGTCACCACGCCGGTGCGGCGCGTGCTGGGTGACGCCGGCGGCGACCAGATCTATGTCGAAACCGAGAACTCGGTCTACCTGCTGACGTTCCGGGCTGAGCCGTTGCGCCAGATGCCGCACGCGTTCGCGGCCATCACGGGCAGCCGCCAGCGCAAGAACTAGCGCGGCCGCGTCGCGGCGCCGCTGCGCGAAACGAACCGCGCGCGGGGCCGGAAATGCTTGTAGGCTAGCCCCTCTGGATCGGCAATTGCTGTTGTCTGCTGCATGATCACACGCGCCCTCATTCTGGCCGCCGGCAAGGGGACCCCGATCGGCGAGGAAGGCGTCCCGAACTGCCTGGCGACGGTCGGGGGGCAGAGCCTCCTCGAACGGACGCTGGCGCTCCTCGAGACGGTCGGGATCCAGAAGATCGGCATCACGGTCGGCTACGGCGGCGCAGCGGTCCGGCGACACGTCGCGCGCTCGGCGCGCCTGGCGCCGGGGCTGCAGCGCCGGGTCAGTTTTTTCGAGAACCCCGAGTGGGACGGCCCGAACGGGCTCTCGGTGCTGGCGGCGCGCGCCTTCGTGACCGAGCGGACGCTGCTGGTGATGGCCGATCAGATCGCCGCGCCCGCGCTGGTGCGGGAGATGTGCGCGCTGCCGGCCGCCGCCGGCCCGACGGTGCTGGCGGTCGATCGCGATCTGCCGCGCGTGTTCGACATCGACGACGCGACGAAGGTGAAGCTCGCCGGCGCGCAGCTCGCCGACATCGGCAAGGGCCTCGGGACCTACGAGGCGGTCAGCGCGGGGCTGTTCGTGATGGCGCCGTCGCTCGGCGCCGTGCTCGAGCGGTTACCGCGTCCGTCGCTGACCGAAGGGGTGGCGGCCGCCGCGCGGCAGGGGCTGGTGGTGGCGCACGACGTCGGCGCCAAGCTCTGGCAGGATCTCGACTCGCCCCAGATGCTGCTGCACGCCGAGTGGTTGCTGCGGGTCTACGGCGACGAGCTGGCCCGACCGACGATGCAGGCGGGTCCCGCCGGTGACGCCGGCGCCGCCGGGACGCTGGCGCTCATCGAGCGGCTGCTCGCGGAGAAGGATCAACCGGGCTACGTCCTTTTCAGCCCGGGGCCGGTGATGACCTCGGCGCGGGTCAAGGCGGCGCTGGTCCACCACGACGTCTGCCACCGCGACGGCGACTATTCGGCCGTCGTCGGCCGCCTACAGGAGAAGCTCCGCCCGGTGTTCGGCGCCACGCCCGCGCACGAGATGATCCTGCTGACCGGCTCCGGGACCTCGGCGATGGAGATGGCGATCGCCTCGGTGGTCCCGCCGGGGAAGAAGATCCTGGTCATCGCCAACGGCGCGTTCGGCGATCGGCTGGACGAGATCGCGGGGCTGCACGGCATCCCGCGCGTCACGCTGCGCTACGCCTGGGGCCAGCTGCCGAACGTGCGCGACGTGGCGCGGGCGCTGGAGCGCGAGCCTGACATCGCCGCGGCGGTGATGATCCAGCACGAGACCTCGGTCGGGCTCCTGAACCCGATCGGCGAGCTCGGCCGGCTCTGCCGGCAGCACGGCGTGACGTCGATCGTCGACGCGGTCTCGGCGCTGGGCGTGGAGGACGTCGACGTCGTGCGCGACGCCGTCGACCTCTGCTACTCGTCGGCGAACAAGTGCCTCCACTCGACGTCGGGCGTGTCGTTCCTCTGCGTCGCGCCCGAGGTCTGGCCGCGCATCGCGGCCGTCGAGCCGCGCGTCTACTACCTGGACCTCAAGCGCCACCGCCGTTACCTCGACGAGCTGTCGCAGACGCCGTTCACGCCGGCCGTGTCATCGTTCTTCGCGCTCGAGACGGCGCTCGACGAGCTCAGCGAGCAAGGGGGCGTCCCGGCGCGCCGCGAGACCTACCGCAAGCGGGCGCTGCGCATCCGGCGGGTGTTCGCCGACCTGGGTTTCGAGTCGTTCACCAACACCGGCCGCGAGTCGCACACCATCTCCATGCTGCGCCTCCCGGCCGGCCTGACCGTCGACGCCCTCTACGACGGCGCCAAGGCGCGCGGCTTCATCGTCTACCGCGCCAAGGGCGAGTTCGCCGACCGCTACATCCAGATCGCCAACATGGGCGAGCTCTCCGACGCCACCATCGACGCCTTTCTGGCCGCCATCGCCGAGGTGGTCGCCGAGGCGCGCCGCGCGCAGCCGGCGGCGGCGCGTCCGGCGCTCAAGTCCGTCTAGCGCCTTCGGCCGTGCGTTCCTCGTCGGCGCGCTCGCCATGCAGCGGAGAGTCGACCGAGCCGGTGGCTACGGGCAGGTCAAGGCCTCGATCGTGAGCGTGGCGCTCGAGCGGAGTGCGGTGCAACTGGCAGGACAAAGCAGGATCCGGCGGGGCGCGGTGACGCTGTCAACGTAGAACCCGGGCGCGCCGTTGCAGGCTGCCGCGGAGGCGACGTTTCCGAGCGGCGCGATTGTGCCCTGGTCGTCGGTCTGAAGACGCAGGGTGGTCGGATCGCCGTTCGCCGGGATGGGCAGGGCGCAGCGTCCGGTTGCCACGGCGGTGATCGCCGCTGAGATGGCCGAGGCGGTCGTGGGCGCGGCGGCGCTGCCGGTGCCGCCCGCCTGCGCGATCCCGTCGACGAACGGTTGCGAAGCGCCGAGGGAAATGACGGCCGTGCGGATGCGCTCGGCGCCGTCGAGCGCCGTTGAGGCGATCGTGTTTATGTCGCCCGCGTTCACGTCGCACTCGTCCGGGTCGCCGTCGGTGATGAGGAGCGCGACCACATCGGCCTCGGCGTGGGCGCCGGCGTAGGTCCCGGCGTGGTCGACCGCGCCTTGCAGAGCCGCCGACGTCGGTGAGCCGGTGTCCGGCGAATGCGTCGCCAAAGAGGCCATGACGTTCGTGGCCACCGACTGGACGGGGCCGATTTCGACGTTCGGTGTCGCGTAGTCCGCAGGGGCGCACGAGTCGCCGCCGCCGAGGCAGAAGCCCGTCTGACAAGGTCCGCAGCCGCCACAGTCCGCGTCGACGTTGCAGGTGAGCGGGCAGCTCTGCGCCAGCCCGAAATACTGCAAACCAAACGAGGCGCTTCCCGGCTGCGCCAGGAACCCTTCGATGCCGCTCCCCACCGCCGTCCATCTCGTGGCTTGACCACCGGCCAACGAATCCGACATCGAGGAAGACTGATCGAGCATCGCGTAGATGGCTGTAGGCAAGAGCGCCAGTGGAGTCGTGCAGGCGCCGCCATCCGAGCTCGACCCAGCCGCGCCGCCCGCGGCCCCGCCGCCTCCGGTGCCGCTCACGGCTGCATGGCCGCCTCCGCCACCGGCGCCACCCGCTGGTCCCCCGCCGCCCGAAGAACCGGAGACGCCGCCAAGCCCGCTCCGGCCACCCGCACCGGCCTTGCCCCCGCCGCCGTCGTTTCCGCTGGTGGCGGAGCTCCCGCAGGAAGCAAGCAGGATCATCCCGGGCATGACGAGAATGAGTCGTTTCACAGCCACTCCCGGATCATCTCACCATCATATTCCTCTCCACCGGTCGAAGCTCGCTCGCGACGAACGAGCTCGCAAGACGCCTCCTGGTGCTAACCTCGTCGGCGATGCGCGCGGCGCTGTTCCGCCGGCACGGCGGGCCCGAGGTGATGGAGATCGGCGAGGTCCCGACGCCGACGCCCGGGCCGGGCGCGGTGCAGATCCGCGTCACCGCGGCGGCGCTGAACCACATCGATCTCTGGCTGCGCCAGGGGTTGCCGGCGCTGCCGGTCCCGCTGCCGCACGTTTCGGGCGGCGACGTCTGCGGCGTGGTCGCCGAGCTGGGTCCCGGCGTGGCCGCGCGCGCCGGCTGCGAGGTGGGCGATCGGGTGCTGGTCAACCCAGGGCTCTCCTGTGGCCGCTGCCAGGCCTGCCTCAGCGGGCGCGACAACTTCTGCCCCGACTACCGGATGATCGGCGAGCAGACCTGGGGCGGCGAGGCGGAGGTCCTGGTCGTGCCCGCGCAGAACCTGGTGCCGGCGCCGCGTGACCGGATCGCGCTCGACGACGCGCAGCTGGCGGCGTTGCCCACGGTGTTCATGACCGTCTGGCAGATGTTGGTCGAGCGCGCGCAGATCCGACTCGGCGAGACGGTGCTGGTGCTGGCGGCCGGGTCCGGCGTCGGGACGGCGGCGATCCAGGTCGCCAAGCTCCATGGCGCGCGGGTGATTGCCACCGCCTCGACGGACGCCAAGCTGGCCGCGGCGCGCGCGCTGGGGGCGGACGAGACGATCAACCACGCCACGGGCGATCTGGTCGCGGAGGTCAAGCGGCTGACCGGCCGGCGCGGGGCGGACATCGTGGTCGAGCATGTGGGTGCTGCGACCTTTCCGAAGTCGGTGGTCGCCTGCGCCAAGGGCGGCCGTATCGTCACCTGCGGCGCGACGGCCGGGTTCGAGCCGGTCCTGAACCTGAGGCACGTCTTCTGGCGGCAGCTCAGCATCCTGGGCTCGACCATGGCGTCCAAGGGCCGTCTGTTCGACATCGTCGACCTGGTCGCGGCGGGGCGGCTCAAGCCCGTCGTCCACCGGGTTTTCCCACTGGAGGAGGTTGCCGCGGCGCATCGGCTGCTCGAGTCTCGCGAAACCTTCGGAAAGTTGGTCCTTGTCAGCGGGACAGTCTGATATATAACCCATACGTATGGGTGAGGGTTTCAACGACCTTTCTGCGCCGAACCTCGCGCTCCTGAAAGTGGGAGAGCTGGCCAAGCGGACCGGCAAAACGGTCCGCGCGGTGCACCTCTACGAGGAGCTCGGCCTTCTCGACCCAGCCGTGCGATCCAAGGGGGGGTTCCGGCTCTATTCGGGCAAGGCGCTCAAGCGGATCGACTGGATCCAGAAGCTGCAGGACCTCGGGTTCTCGCTGACCGAGATCAAGGCCGTGCTGCGGGACTGGGAGGGGACCGCGACCGCCCCCAAGGCGATGGAGCGGGTGCGCGAGATCTTCACCGACAAGCTGCGGGAGACGACGGAGACGGTGGCGCGGCTCCAGCGGCTGGTCGGCGACCTGACCGAGACGCTTGCCTACATGAACAGCTGCCGGTCGTGCGAACCGACCCACAACCCCACCGAGTGCGGCACCTGCGACATTCATGGCCACGACGGCCGGGCGCCGCTGCTGGTCGAAGGAATCTCCAAATGACCCTGAAGCTCCCGATCTACATGGACAACCATGCCACCACGCCGGTCGACCCGCGCGTGGTCGAGGCGATGCTGCCGTACTTCACCGAGGTGTTCGGCAACGCCGCCAGCCGCTCGCACGCCTTCGGCTGGACGGCCGAGAAGGCGGTGGAGAAGGCGCGCGACCAAGTCGGCGCGCTCATGGGTGCCAGCGGCAAGGAGATCGTCTGGACCTCGGGCGCGACCGAGTCGGACAACCTGGCCATCAAGGGCGCGGCCGAGTTCCACAAGGACCGCGGCAACCACATCATCACCGCCCAGACCGAGCACAAGGCGGTCCTCGACACCTGCAAGCGCCTGGAGAAAGAAGGCTTCGAGGTCACCTACCTCCCGGTCGAGCAGGACGGGCGCGTCAGCCCGGCGGCGGTGAAGGCGGCGATGACCGACAAGACGATCCTCGTCTCGATCATGCTGGCCAACAACGAGATCGGGACGGTGAACCCGGTCGAGGAGATCGGCCCCATCGTCAAAGAGAAGGGGGCGCTGTTCCACATCGACGCCGTCCAGGGCGTCGGCAAGATCCCGTTCGACGTCAACAAGGCGCGGGCCGACCTGGTGTCGGTGTCGGCGCACAAGATGTACGGGCCCAAGGGGGTCGGCGCGCTCTACGTGCGGCGCAAGCCGCGCGTGCGCATCACGGCGCAGATCGACGGCGGCGGGCACGAGCGCGGCATGCGCTCGGGGACGCTGAACGTGCCGGCCATCGTCGGCTTCGGCAAGGCGGCGGAGCTGTGCCAGGTCGAGATGGCGACCGAGGCGAAGCGGCTCTTTGCGCTGCGCGAGCGGCTGCGTGAGGGGATCCAGTCCCAGGTGACCGACACCTTCGTCAATGGATCGCTCGAGCACCGGCTGCCGGGGAGCCTCAACATCAGCTTCGCCTACGTGGAGGGCGAGGCGATGCTGATGGGCCTCAAGGACGTGGCGGTGTCGTCGGGCTCGGCCTGCACCTCGGCGTCGCTCGAGCCGTCGTACGTGCTGCGCGCGCTCGGGGTGGCCGAGGAGATGGCGCACACCTCGATCCGGTTCGGCCTCGGGCGCTTCAACACCGAGGAAGAGGTCGACTTCGTCACCAAGACGGTGGTCGGCAAGGTCAAGAAGTTGCGTGAGCTGTCGCCGCTCTACGAGATGGCGCAGCAGGGAATCGATCTGAAAAGCATTCAGTGGGCTGCCCACTAAGCGAGAGGTAACCGTCATGGCGTACAGCGACAAGGTCATCGAGCACTACGAGAACCCGCGCAACGTGGGGAGCTTCGACAAGGACGATCCCAGCGTCGGGACCGGTCTGGTCGGCGCGCCTGCCTGCGGCGACGTGATGAAGCTGCAGCTCAAGATCAACGACGCGGGGATCATCGAGGACGCGAAGTTCAAGACTTTCGGCTGCGGGTCGGCCATCGCCTCGTCTTCGCTGGCGACGGAGTGGGTCAAGGGGATGACCATCGACCAGGCGATGGAGATCAAGAACACCCAGATCGTCGAGGAGCTGAACCTCCCGCCGGTGAAGATCCACTGCTCGGTCCTGGCCGAGGACGCCATCAAGGGCGCCATCGCCGACTACAAGGCCAAGCGTGCGGCCAAGGCCGACGCGAAGCCGCGTGAAGAGGCGGCGGCCAGCTGAGGAGAGAGATGGCCATTGGCGTGACAGACAGAGCGGTCGCCGAGATCAAGAAGGCGGCCGCGCAGCGGACGACGCCGCCGAAGGGGCTGCGCGTCGGCATCCGCGGCGGCGGCTGCACCGGGTTTTCGTACCTCTTCGAATGGTCGGACAGCGAGCCGCGCCCGGAGGACAAGATCTTGTCGTTCGAGGAGGGCACCGTGCGGGTGTTCGTCGACCCGAAGAGCTACCTCTACCTGGACGGCTCGACGCTCGGGTACGCGACCTCGATGGTCGGCCGCGGCTTCAAGTTCGAGAACCCCAACGTCAAGGGGACCTGCGGCTGCGGCGAGAGCGTCCAGTTCTAGCGAGCGCGAGCTCGCTTCCGCGCAAGGTGAGAACGTGATCTGCTGGTCGTGCGAGAAGGAAGGCGGCAAGGGGCCGCTCTGCGCGTCGTGCAAGGCGGTGTTGCCGCCGGACGCGGCGAATGACCGATTCGCGGTGCTCGGGTTGCCGCGCAAGTTCGAGATCGACCTCGGCGCGGCGGAGGCGGCCTACAAGGAGCTGTCGCGACAGCTCCATCCCGATCGCTTCGCCAAGGCCGACCCGCGCGCGCGGAAGGCGGCGTTGGGGCGCACCGTCGAAATCAATGACGCCTGGCGGACGGTGAAGGATCCGGTGAAGCGCGCTCAATACCTGCTGGAGTTGGCGGGGTTCGGTCTGGCGGGCGATGATCGCCAGACGGAGGACGAGCTCCGCAAGACGAAGCAGGTGGCGGCCCCGCCGACGTTCCTGATGGAGATTCTCGAGCTGCGCGAGGAGCTTGGCGAGGCGCAGCGCGCGGGGGACGCGGTGAAGGTCGCGTTCATGGCTGAGGAGATGCGCGCCCGCGCCGCCGAGACGATGAAGACGCTCGGCGCCGCGCTCGGGGCGGGGAATTTCGAGGAAGGGGCGCGGACGCTGGTGGCGCTGCGCTACTACCAGCGTTTTCTCGAGGAGGTCGCCGCACACGAGGAGCGCACGGCCTCCGGAGGCGGCCATGGCTGAGTCGTTCTTGCAGATCTCGGAGCCGGGCGCCTCGCCGACCAAGCGGGCCTGTCAGACGCGGGCGATCGGGATCGATCTCGGCACCACGAACTCGCTGGTGGCGATCGTTGACGGCGGGCGCCCCGTCTGCCTGCGCGACGCCGACGACCAGGCGATCTTGCCGTCGGTCGTTCACTACGCGGCGGACGGGACGATCGTGGTCGGCGCGGAGGCGCACGATCGGCTGGCCCCGGAGTTTCCGCGCGACACCGTCGCCTCGGTCAAACGCTTCATGGGGCGCGGGCCGCGCGACGCGGAGGCGACACGCAAGCTGACGCCCTACCAGTTCGCGCCACCGGCCGGCGACGGCAACGTCGTGCGGTTCGCCGTCGCGGGCGGCCGGGCGGTCACGGCGATGGAGGTCTCGGCGGAGATCTTGAAGGTACTGAAGGCGCGCGCCGAAGCCGAGCTGGGCGCGCCCCTCGACGGCGCCGTCATCACGGTCCCGGCCTACTTCGACGACGGCCAGCGGCAGGCGACGCGCGACGCCGGGCGCCTGGCGGGGCTCGAGGTGCTGCGCCTCCTCAACGAGCCGACGGCGGCGGCCATCGCCTACGGGCTCGACAAGCAGGCCGAAGGGACGTTCGCGGTGTTCGACCTCGGCGGCGGCACGTTCGACATCTCGATCCTGAAGCTCGAGGACGGGGTGTTCGAGGTGAAGGCGACCGGCGGCGACTCGGCGCTGGGCGGCGACGACTTCGATCGGGCGATCGCGGACGCGCTGCTCGAACGATGGGGCCTCGGCGACGCGGCGGCGCACGACGCCAAGTTGGTCCGGCGCGTCCTCGACGGGGCACGGGCGGTCAAGGAGCGGCTCACGACCGAAGCGGAGGTCTCGATCGATCTCGCTCTGCCCGACGGGCGGCGGACGGCGAAGCTGACCCGGACGGAGATGGAGCTCCTCGTCGAGCCGGTGCTCATGCGCTGCGCGGGGCCGGTGCGGCGCGCGCTCAAGGACGCGGCGATCGAACCGGCGGCGCTGTCGGGTGTCATTCTGGTCGGCGGCGCGACGCGCATGCCGCTCGTGCGCCAGTTCGTGGAGAAGCTGTTCGGGCGGCCGCCGCTCGGCGACATCGATCCCGACGAGGTGGTGGCGCTCGGCGCGGCGGTGCAGGCCGACGTGCTGGCCGGCGGCGCCGGGCAGGGGGACATGCTGCTGCTCGACGTGGTGCCGCTGTCGCTCGGGCTCGAGACGATGGGGGGCGTGGTCGAGAAGATCATCCACCGCAACACCACGGTGCCGTGCGGTGCCACCCAGACGTTCACCACCTTCGCCGACAAGCAGACCGGCTTCGATCTGCACGTCGTCCAGGGCGAACGGGAGCTGGCCGATCAGGGCCGCTCGCTGGCGCGGTTCACGCTGAAGGGGATTCCCCCCATGCCGGCCGGGATGGCGCGCCTGGAGGTCACATTTACCGTGGATGCCGACGGCATCCTACGCGTCAGCGCGCGCGAAGAGACCACCGGCCAGGAGACCAAGATCGAGGTCAAGCCGAGCTACGGTCTGACCGACGAGGAGGTCGAAAAGATGCTGCTCGACTCGTTCGCCCACGCCGAGGAGGACGTGAAGATTCGCCTTCTGACCGAGCAGCGGGTGGAGGCCGATCGCATCGCCGCCGCGGCGCGCGCGGCGATGGCCGACACGCCCGAGCTGCTCACGCCCGAGGACCAGGCGGCGATCGACGGCGCGCTCGCCGCGCTGGCGACGGTGCGCGACGGGACCGACCACCTGGCGATCCGCGCAGCGGTCGAGGCGCTCGACGTCGCCTCGAAAGAGTTCGCCGGGCGCCGCATGAACATCGCCTTCGAACGCGGGCTGCGCGGCAAGGACGTCGACGCGGTCGAAAAGAAAGCCGATGAAACTGCTCCCAAGCGCGACCTGGCCTCGCGGGCGGGGAGCCACGCGGGACATTCGCACTGATGCCCAAGGTCAGATTCGAACCGGACGGGATCGAGATCGAGGTGCCGGTCGGGACCAGCATCCTCGAGGCCTCGAACAAGGCGCACGCGCAGGTCGGTTCGGCCTGCGGCGGGGTCTGCGCCTGCTCGACCTGCCACGTCTACGTGAAGGAAGGGCTCGACGCGCTGGCCGAGGCGAGCGACCGCGAAGAGGACATCATGGACAAGGCGTTCGACGTGAAGTCGAACTCGCGCCTCGGCTGCCAGTCGAAGATCCTGCGCGACGTGACGGTGGTCGTCGAGATCAGCCGCGAGAGCCGCCAGGCCTTCCTCGACGAGCATCCCGAGATCCGCAACGCCCTCAAGCAGG
>DATNDC010000179.1:0-35015 GCA_035607055.1 Polyangia bacterium | reverse complement strand
CCGTCGAAACGCTCAAGCAACTACGACGGGACAACCTCGTGGGAGATCACCTCTAGGCTAGGGCAGCCCTCTCACGATCCTACAGATCTTGCGCCGTGATCGAGGGGGCTCAATCGGTCGCTTGGCCTTCTTATGGGGAGTTGAGACGACATTTCGGCGGGGTATTCTGGGCGCTTACGGAGTAGCAGGCAGCACCGTCGAGGAGGGACACAAGATGTCCAATCGCGTCCACATGCTGATGTCGACCCCGCCGAAGTACTCAGTCGCGCAGGTGCTCGGCTTCATCTGGAAGGAAAAGCGCGATCCACATCGCGCGCACGTTCATGGAGGGGAAACGAAACCTCGTGGGGCAGCACTTCCGGGCGAGGGCCTCCGTCTCGACTATGGGTCGAGATGAAAAAGAAATGATCCGCAGGTACATCCGCTACCAAGAGGTAGAGGACAAACGCATCAGCTGAACCTGATGTAGACGCCGCCACCTTCAGCTGGCTCACAGGGTCGCTCGTGAGCAGCCCCATTGTCGTGCGGCTTTGAGCGGCTCACACTCGCCCCCCCAGCTCTGCCGAGGGATGCGTTGAATGTTCAAAGATCGAACGACAGCAGCTCGAGATCGTAAACCAAATCGCCCGCTGGTTGTCCTCGGCGGGGCCTGGGGCCGTAGGCCAAGCTCGCGGGTGTCCAGAGCCGGACCTTCTCTCCCGTAACCATGGTTGCCAATGCTTCGCGCCAGCCGGGAATCACCGCGACCATGTGAAACACCGCGGGGTGGTGGGCCATCACCGTCGACTGGAACAGTGTGCCGTCCCGCTTCCAGCCGGAAAAATCGAGCTTCACCCGGCTGTGCGAGGTCGGATGCTGGGTCCCACTGCCAGGCTTTAGAACATCCAGGATGAGGCCGGAGGGTAACCTCACTGCGTCGCGGGGCGGTGACAGGAGATCTTCCGGTATCGCTGGAGCCTTGATGATTTCCACCAGCTCAAGATCGAACGTCGCTGCCTCCCCTTTCTCGCCATTCTCAGTCGCCGACGCAAGTCCGGCAGGTACCCAGGCCCTTCGCTGTTCGCCAACAACCATATTTTCTAAAGCCTCGACAACGCCGGGAAAAATCGCCGCCAGGCACTTGTCTGCAGGGTCTTTCGATCGATCCGTACTCGCCAACAGTGAGCCATCTCGCGTCCAGGCGGTGTAGTGAAACTTCACGCAATCGTTCCGTTCCGGCCGAACCATCCCGTGTCCCCGCTTGGTGACAAGCGTCACTACACCGGTTGGCGTTCTCGTTGCATTTGCGGGCGGTGTGGCTACATCCGCCGGAGCTGGCACCGACAGCGGGCTCCTCGTCAATAGGGATGTCGGACTGCTTGGCTGCGAGCGTTTGCAATTGGTGCCTAACAGCACTGCTAGTAGGGCCAATGAAGCCGCGGCACCGCCGCTCGGAGCACTGCTCCGGGTTTCGAACTCACAACGCTCTCGTTTGCGCGGATCTGAATAAGTCATTGACACCAGATTTTGTTGGTATACGCTTCGGCGCCAGACAAGTCCACAGTGACGGAGGAAGACATGGTTGCGTCCGTAGGGCGTGTTGGTCTCGCGCTATTTGTGGTCGCCGGAATCGCAATCAGCACCGCCGCATGCTCGACTGGGCCGACCAGTGGGGGCACAGAACGGATTACCGCCACGCTGACCTCTTCGAACATAATTACGCGGAACTATGACAACACGCGCGACGGCGCAAACGTCACTGAGACTTCCCTCACAACGGCAAATGTTGCGACCGGTACCTTTGGGAAGTTGTTCGATCTGGACGTAGATGACGAAGTGTACGCGGGGTTACTGTACGTGCCACAGGTAACCATCGGGGGGGCCACCCACGAGGTCATTTATGTCGCCACTGTTAACAACAGCGTTTACGCCTTCGATGCCGGTACCGGAGCCGCGCTTTGGACTGACCCACACACCGGGAATAACCACGTCAATTTGGGCGGTGGTTTCCCACCGGTAAACCACACCCAGGTCGGATGCAGTCCCTATCTAGATTTCGACGGCAACATCGGGATTATCGGGACCCCGGTCATAGACACGAATTCGCTCGCAATGTACGTCGTGGCCAGGACCTACGAAAACGGTACCTTCTTCCAGCGATTGCACGTGCTGGATATCACAACGGGTCAGGATCTCGTGTCGCCCTACGCGATCCTAAGTGACTATATCGACCCGAAAAACAACAACCAGCGGGCCGCTCTGGCTTTGTCTCCGCAGGGATATCTTTTCGTCGCCTGGGGCTCACACTGCGACGCAAATTCCTGGCACGGCATCGTCATGTCTTTCGAGGTTCCCCCTCTCACGCCTATACGAAACGTGGGCGGCATAGGAACGATAGCCTCATTCGACGCAGCGACTTACAACGATCCGACGGGTAGTGAGGCCGGCATCTGGATGGCAGGCGCCGGCCCGGTCATCGATTCCGCGGGATACGTCTACTACGCGAGTGGCAACGGCAACCATGCCTATAGTGGCCTGGCGCAGTCGCTCATCCAGTTGGATCCGTCCTATTTCCCGAGTGGCATAGCAGGTAATGCGGCCGCGTTCAGGCCACAAGCGTATATGAACAGCCTCGACGATGACTTCGGATCCTCTGGTCCTATCATCATACCTGGGAGCGGGGTTGCGCCCTTGCTCATGATGGGGGGCAAGAACGCCGACTGCTACGTTGTATTGACGAACGGCATGACCGAAGGCCAGGCCCCCTGGACCTGCGTCGATCCTGACCACCTGCAACCAAATGGAGAAACCCACCATTTGCACAATTCCATGGTGTCGTGGCAAAGCCCTGAAGGCGTTAACATCTACAGTTGGGGCGAAAATGACTACGGCCGGGCATGGCGCCTTATTGGCGGAACCACGGTTAATACCACGGCGGTATCCACGACGAGCATTTTGCCGCCGGTTGGAATGCCCGGTGGGATGATGACATTGTCGGCGAACGGGTCTTCAGCTGGGACGGGTATTTTGTGGGCGAGCATGCCGCTGTCGGGCGATGCTAATCACGCCACCGTTCCCGGTGCTTTATACGCATTCAATGCCGAGGCTCTGAACCAGGAACTGTGGTCTAGCGCTAATTTGTCCTCCGGCGTCGATTCCCCCGGAAACTTTTCAAAGGGCTCGATTCCCATAGTCGCGAATGGTCGCGTGTACCTCGCGTCATTATCTCACACCGTAAGTGTGTACGCTTTGCGTCTGCCGCCCGCTGTGATAACGGCCGACACTTCTATACTCACGATGTAAGGCGTGAACGAGGGACAACCAATACATCGAGTTCGCCAACATGTCGCTGCAATCCGGGAGAACGCATGACGCGAATTTCTCCGTCTGCTCCAAGACCATCGTGCGAAGGAGGTTCAAATGAAGAAGATCGGCGTTGTCGCAATACTGTCGCTTTTAAGCGTCCTGTTCTCGGCCGGGGCCGCAGAGGCCTTCACTAACGAGACCTGTACCGTTGGTAGCGTCTCGTACGCTCCTGCCTACATTAGTCCCACGGGCGCCGGTAGCGATATGCTGATTATCGGATGCAGCAACGACAGCACATATTACTTTCTTGCCGTTGGCACGCCTGCGGCAAACTCGTGTTATGCATCTGTTGATACGGTTAAGGCATTGGAGGCTGTGGCGCTGGCAGCTCGAACCAGCGGACGAAGTCTGACGATTCCGTATGCGACGGCAACTTGCCCTGGCATTGGCAGTGTCCGCGTTCTCAGCGAGCTGATTCTGTAGGTACGCCCCGAGGGACTCGATGTGGCTCTGGCTTGGAAGCAGGCAACGCGTCCTCCCGCGACTCGATTAAGATCGCTCGGCCTCGTTCCGACCAAGTTCAGCGAGCGGAGGTGACAACCCTCGTGCGGCGCGCCGGTCCGCCGAACTGGCGGACCATTGGAGCCGTCCGTGGTCTGGAGGAAGGTGAGAAACCAGAGTGAACGGGGCCACGTCCAGGTCCACGGGTGCGACGCTGAATTCCTGGCTGAGGATATCAGGGCGTCACGATCGCCGCCGAGCGCGAACGGCGAGGACCGCGGGGAATCGAGGCCCAGTCTCCGAGAACACGTCGCGCATCTCTTCGATCTCCAGGCCCGCGGCGCGGCAGGCCGCCCGGTGCGCCTCGGGAAGGTGCGGGTGGTGCTCGACGGCGAACGCCCGATCGCCGACCCGGAAGATTCGGGCCCGTCCTTGCTGAAATGCCGAGGGGTGAAAATCGGAGTAGACGAGCGTCCCACCGGGGACCAGCACCCGCGCCATCTCGGCGATGGCCGCGTCCAGCTCCACGACATGACCCACCGCCAGGCCGCAGGTGACCAGCTCGAATCGCTCGCCGGCGACCGGCAGCGCACGTAGATCGCCGCGCGCGACCGACCCCGGCGCGCATGTCCTGCGCAGCATCTCGATCGAGAGGTCGACGCCCACCACACATGCGGCACCACGGCCGCGAAGGATCTTGAGATAGCGCCCCGTCCCACAGGCGACATCGAGCACGGCTTTCCCAGCGACGTCGGGCACGAGATCCAGCACCGCGGCCTGCTCGAGGCGCATGAAAGGATTGTGCGCCTCGGGCGGATAGACGTCGGCCAGGCACGCGTACGCTTCACGAACCTCGAGCTCCGGCAGCCGCGACGTCCGGTATCTGTCCACGCGCCGCCGTAGGCGCCGCCAGACGGTGCGGAGAAATGGGAACATCGCGACCCGCGTCCACTTTAGCGCGCCGTCGCGAGGCCAGGGCTACCCGCCGACGACCGACCTGCCGTAGGCTGGCGCCGCATGACGATCGGGGCCCCGGGTCAGGGCGGAGACGCGGCGGGAGACCTGCCGCGCGCGCGGGCCGCCGTGGCGCTGGCGCTGCTGGTCGCCTACTTCCTGGCGACAGGCTTCGCGGGCCTCGATTTCGGCGTGCACTGGGACGAGTCGTACCACCAGCGGATGATGAAGCACTGCATCGCGACGCTGAGCTGGTTTCCGCCCGGGCACATCTACAACGGCGTCTACCTGCTGGTCGGCCTGCCGTTCTTGCTGCTCAAGGCGGCGCCTTACGCGCCGCGCGTGCTGCACGAACTGGCGCATCGCGACCTCGGCGGCCTGCAGGACTTCGCGGGCGCGCCGGTCACCGCGGAGCTGCAGCGCGTTTTGACCGCCTACGTCGACTCCGACCGCTACCTGCTCGCGGTGCGCGGCCTTTGTCTGGTGCTGTCGTCGCTGGCCATCGTCTGGGTCTACCTGGCCGCGCGGGTCATCCTGCCAGCGCGCCGCACCTGGGCGTTGGCGGCGGCCGCGTTCGTGGCGCTGTCGTGGGAGGTCGGCTACCACGCCCGTTTCGTGGCGGTCGACATGCTGGTCACGCAGTTCGTGGCGCTCGAGATGTGGCTCTTTCTGCGCGCCTGGCACGCGCCGCCGGGGCCGGCCGCGCGCCGCTGGGCGCTGGGCGCGGCGGCGGCGGCGGGCGCCGCGTGGGCCACCAAGAGCACAGCGTTGTTCGCGATCCTGCCGCTGCTCGTGCTGGTGGGCCGGCGGACCGCCGCCGAGGGGCGCCTGCGCTTGGGCGGCGCGCTGGCGGGAACGTATGCGGCCGTCGCCTTCGCGCTGTCGCCGGGTACCTTTCTCGATCCGCTGCGGACCTACGCGGCGATGGCCTACGAGCAGCGCAACTACAACAGCGAGGTTCCACCCAACTGCGCGTACCTCGTGAGCGGCTTCCTCGAGCATGCGTACCGGGCCGGGGTCTGGCTGCTGGGCGTGGTTCCGTCGCACTTCGTGCCGGTCGCCGTCGCGTTCTCGCTCCTCGCTGCCGTCGGAGCTTGGCGGCTGGTCGGCGACGACCGCGCGGTGCGGGTCTGGGCGGGTTGCGCACTGCTGTTCTTCGTCTTCATAGCCAGCAACCACATGTTGATCGTGCGCAACCACCTGCCGGCGATCCCGACGCTGGCGTTGCTCTTCGCGGGCGGGCTGGCGACCATCGCCGGGCGCCTGTCGCCGCGCACGCACCGGCTATTCCTTGCTGGCGTCGTCCTCGGGTTCGCCGCCAACGCGGTATGGGGGATTCGCGCCGCCGCCAGCATCCGGCTCACCAGCCCGGCGTCGGTGGTCGAGGATCTGCGCCGCGACGTCTTACGCGCGCGCGCGCCGTTCCGCCTCGCGCCGCGCCTCGCGGCGGCGCTCGGGCCGTCGACGGTCGGACAGCTTCGCTGCCGCCCCGAGACGCCGGCGGGCGAGGCGGCGCGGCCGACGGTCTACCTGTTCTGGAAGCTGGAGCTGCTCTCGGACCACCACCTCAACAACCGCGTGCGCGCGCTGCCGGCCTTCTATGGACCGCTGGACGCGAACCACGACTGGTACGTCACGTTCTTCGGCAAGATGAAGGACGAGCGGATCGTCGGCCTGTCGTGGGACCAGGCCCATCGGTTGGCGTTGGCCATGGACGGCTACCTGGACTGCGGGGTCCCCTAGGCTATCCGCCGAGGAGCAACCCCGGCTCGAGCGCTGCGGCTTCGGGGCGCGCAAACGCTCGGGCCAGGAGCTTGGGGCGGCCGTCCAGCGTCACAGCCGCCGCTTCGACGCCGGTCGCCGCGAACCAAGGGGCGAAATCGGGATCGGCGATAGCGGGGCGGCCGTCCCGGACGACGGCGCACAGGTCGGCGCGCCGGCAAGCGAGGAGCCTGGACGCCGGCGCGGATCCGTCGTCGCGCACGATGAGGGCATCGGCGCGACAACCGGGAACGAGGGCGCCGACCCCGGGCATCGCCAAGATCCGCGCACCGTCGACGGTGGCCAGCTGAACCAGCTCGGCGGGGGTCAGGTCCCCGTGCGCCGCCGCCACCCGCAGCTCGTCGAGCAGATCGCGCCCGCCCGAGAGGCGCGAGTCGGTCCCCAATGCCAGCCGACGGGCATCGAACAGCCGGCGCGGCGCTATGGTCGCGCCCAGGAGGGCCAGGTTGCTCGACGGGCACCAGACGACCGCAGCACCGCGCTCCACGACGCGCGCCATGTCTGCCGGCCCGAGACCCACGCCGTGTACCAGCACTGTGTTGGCGGCCAGGCAACCCACGGTTTCCAGCGCTGCCAGCTCGCCGCGCGCGACCTGGTCGGTCCCTTCACCGAGGTGAAGGATCCAGGGAGCGCCCGGCGGCGTCTCGGCGAAGCTCTTCACCAGCGGGGGGCCGAAGGGAGAAGCGCGGCCGACCAACCGCCCGAGGCGATCGCGGAGCGTGCCGAGGAGACCGTCGCGCGGCGCCTGGCCCAGCGAATGGCACCACCCGAACCGGCGCAACAGGCGAACCGGAAAGTGTGGGTCGTCGAGAATCGGGTCCCACGGATCGTGGTGCGCCACCGTCGTCGCGCCGGCGAGCAAGTTCTTGAGCCCCCCTTGCCAACAGCGGATCGCCGCCGGAACGGCCAACGCCTTCTCGACCTCGGGGTCACGGAAGTGGGCGGCGAACGCTTCGGCCCAGAGGTAACTGTTGGGGAACGGGGTCCTCGCGCGGAGGGGGGTGACCGCGTTGACCGCCAGATGATCGTGCGCATTCACCAGCCCGGGAAAGACGAGGTGGCCGGCGAGATCGATTTGCTTCGCGCCCGCAGCCGCTTCCCCGGCGATGACGTCACCCACGATATGGAGGGGCGCTCGCGCCGGCGCGTCCGGCCGGACAACGATCGCACCGGTAAGCAGGAGAGCGCTCACCTGTCAGGCCCGCTCGTACGCGAGCAGCACGTGGTCCCCGGCGCGCCGCAACCCCGGCCAACCGCCCACCACGTCCTCCAGCGCCGCGAGCGCGGGCAAGAGCCCGGGGACCCGGGCGAACGAAGGGCCCAGGCTGAGCGGCGGCAGGCAGAGGCCGAGGCTCCGCGTTTCGACCCGCCCGAACATCCCGGCGAGGGCGCGATCGAAGTCGCCCGCCCCGTAGTAGCGCATCGCGAACCGGCGTCCCTCCACGTCGGCGATGGGATGGCGACGAAAGCGGCGAAACGCGGTGCGCAGGTCGCCCCGGGCCAGGAAGAGCGCGATCTCGAGCGGGCAGACGCGCGGGAGGACCACCCCCACGAACCGTCCGCCCGGGGCGAGCGCCTGTTCGAGCAGGCGTCGGACCGGGTCGAGGGAGAGCGCGCAGTTGAGAGGCGCGAAGTTCGAGAACACGCCGTCCACCGCCACGCCGAGAGAGGGCCAGCGCGCCGCCAGCTCTTCCACGCCGAGGCCCACGAATCGGCCGGCCGCCGACCGCCCGGCGGCGCGCAGCTTCGCCTCTGCCTGCGCGAGCATTGCGGGCGCCGGATCGCAGGCCACGATCTGGTAGCCGCGCTCGACGAGGGCCAGGGTGTCCTCGCCGGTGCCGCAGCCGAGCTCGAGCAGCGTCGACCCCGCCGGAAAGTGGCGGCCGAGCGCCCGGTAGACGCGCTCGCGCACCAGGGGAATGAGGGGGTTGGCCTCCGGTGAAAACAGCGCGTCGTATCGGTCGGCGATGGCGTCGAACGCCGTCGCCCCGGACGGATCGCCCCTGCCCGTCTGGTGGTCCATGCGCCCAGCGGTCGTTTCTACCACCTCGGCGGGCGTGATGGCGCGGCGCCGCCACCCCCCGGAGCGAGCGTTATACTGAGCGCTCGAGAGCACATGGGACGCGTCCTGTTCGCACACGGCCACTTGCTGCGCTTCGATCGCAAGCAATACGCGATCGGCAAGCCTTACCCGCCGCTCGCCACCATCACCGCCGCGGCCCACGCGCGCGCCCTGGGGCACGAGGTCGCCCTCTACGACCCGATGCTGGATGACGACATCGGAGGCTTCGCGCCCGCGCTGGCGCGCTTTCGCCCCGACGTGGTGGTCATCTACGACGACGTCTTCAACTGGTTCACCAAGATGTGCCTCGGTCGGATGCGGCAAGCCGCCTTCGACATGCTGCGGGCGGCCCGGGCCTCGGGCGTGCGCGCGATCGTCTCGGGCCATGACGCCGCGGACGCGCCCGAAGCGTATCTGCAAGCGGGCGCCGATTTCGTCATCGTCGGTGAGGGGGAGCTGACGCTGGGCGAGCTGCTCGGCCAGATCGCGACGCTCGCCCCGGACGCGCCCGCGCCGGGCCTGGCCCTCGGCGAAATCCCGGGGCTCGTCTTTCGCGATCGCGGCCTCGTCCGCCGGACGGGTCCCCGACCGTTGTTGAAGGAGCTCGACGACCTACCAATGGCGGCGTGGGATCTGGTCGACATCCCCCGCTACCGCGCGTTCTGGCGCGCCCGCCACGGCATGTTCGCGCTCAACGTCGCGACCACCCGCGGCTGCCCGTACAAGTGCAACTGGTGCGCGAAACCGATCTACGGCAACACGTACCACACCCGCTCGCCCGACCGGGTGATCGAGGAGATTCGCCTGCTGCGTGACCGCTACGCGCCCGATCGCCTCTGGTTCTGCGACGACATCTTCGGTCTCAAGGCGCGCTGGCTGGAGCCGTTCGCCGAGCGGATGGCGCGCGAAGGGCTGGCCATGCCCTTCCTCTGCCAGACGCGCGCGGACCTCATGAACGAGGCGAACGTCGGGGCGCTGGCCCGCGCCGGCTGCGACGAGGCCTGGATGGGTGTCGAGTCCGGCGCGCAGACGGTGCTCGATGCCATGGACAAGGGGATCACGGTTGACCAGGTCCGGCAGGCGGTCGCCCGCCTGCGCGCGGCCGGCGTGCGCATCGGGTTCTTTCTGCAGTTCGGCTATCCGGGCGAGGGGTGGCCGGAGATCGAGATGACGCGCCGACTCGTTCGTGAGCTCGTCCCCGACGACATCGGCATCTCCGTCAGTTATCCGCTTCCGGGCACGCGCTTTCACGAGCGCGTCCAGGCGCAGCTCGGCGACAAGCGCAACTGGGACGAGAGCGCCGACCTCGATCCCCTCTTCCCCGGCGTCTTTTCGCGGGCGTTCTACCAGCGGCTGTCCCGTACCGTGCACGCCGAGTTTCGGACGCGCGCCTCGCTGCGAGCGCTCGGTCGGATCGCGGCTGGACGCCGCCTGCCGAACCGCGCCGCCGCCGCCGGGATGCTGGCCGGGTTGAAGGAGCTGCCGGTCTGGCTCGCCGGGGAGGCACGGCTCCGGAGCAGGTCCGAGCGCTCGCCGCGAGCGTGAGCGACGGCGATCACGATCCGTGGTCCGGCCAGGTTGTAACAGGAAAAAAGCCTCGCTTTTTGCAGCCTTGGCTTCGCGGGCCGGGCAAACATTTGCGCTGGACTCGACCGGAGACGCCACTATACTGCCCCGTAAAAGTAGGCGAGGGAACCATGCGCAAAGTCTCCGGTTTCGTGTTTTGGATGCTTCTTGGTCTCGCCGTGGTGATCGTTCCGATCGCCTGCGGTAGCAGCAGCAACAACAACGACGGGGCGCCGAACGACATGGCGCCCGTCAACATGACGCACGGTTAGACGAGCGGCCCTTTGGCGGCATCCGTCGCGCGCCGGGTAGAGCGCGCGGCGGGAGGGGCGGAACCCTCCCGCGCCCGTGCTACTTGTTCGGCTGCGGCGTCATGCGGAGGTAGGGCTTCAGCTCTTTCCAGCCCTTGGGGAACTTCTGCTTCATGACCGCCGGGTCCTTGAGCGAGGGGACGATCACCACGTCCTGACCGTCCTTCCAGTCGACCGGCGTGGCCACCGAGTGGGTGTCGGTCAGCTGGAGCGAGTCGATGACCCGCAGGATCTCGTCGAAGTTCCGCCCGGCGCTGGCCGGGTAGGTGATGATGAGGCGGATCTTCTTCTTGGGGTCGATCACGAACACCGACCGCACGGTCGCCGTGTCGCTCGCCTCGGGGTGGATCATGTCGTAGAGCTTCGCTACCTTCTTGTCGGCGTCGGCAAGAATGGGGAAATTCACCTTCGTCCCTTGCGTCTCCTCGATGTCGCCGACCCAGCCTTTGTGAGAGGCCAGCGGGTCGACCGAGAGCGCGATCACCTTGGCGTTGCGCTTGTCGAACTCCCCCTTCAGCTTGGCGACGCGGCCGAGCTCGGTCGTGCAAACCGGCGTGAAGTCAGCCGGGTGGGAGAAGAGGACCCCCCATTTGTCACCCAGGAATTCGTGAAATTTGATCCTTCCCTCGGTCGAGTCTTGCTCGAAGTCCGGGGCCAAGCTGCCGATATGCAGAGCCATGACTTGTTCTCCTTTGTTCCTTGTCCGGTTGAGGTCGACGGGGCCGAAGCTTGCGCGCGAATCGCCCCCGGCGCCAGAGGGTCGGGTCCGGCCCCCAAGGCGCCCCAAGTGAAGATGCCGGCCGGGCAGAAATGGCGCGCCAGACGGCCCGTGGTAGCATCGTCCGGCTTGGCCCCCGCTTGCGTTCGCGGCCCCATAGGCGTAGATCCGGCCCCGCTGCAAATGCACGCCGGTCGCCTGTCTTTTCTTCCTCTTCCGAGCTCGTGAGTTCGTCCGAGTGAAGCCCACAGACGTACGCAACCCCGACTACTTTCACAAAGTCGTCGACTGCCAGTGGGCCTGCCCGGCCCACACCAACGTGCCGGAGTACATCCGGATGGTGGCGCAGGGACGCTACGACGACGCCTACATCCTCAATCGCGAATCGAACGTGTTCCCCGGGATCCTGGGGCGCACCTGCGATCGTCCGTGCGAGCCGGCCTGCCGCCGCACGCGCGTCGAGGAGAAGCCGGTCGCCATCTGCCGCATCAAGCGGGTGGCCGCCGACCTCAAGGGTGACATCCGCGATCGCCTGCCCAAGGCGCCGGCCAAGAAGAACGGCAAGCGCGTGGCCTGCATCGGCGCCGGTCCGGCGTCGCTGACGGTGGCCAACGATCTGCTGCCGCTCGGCTACGAAGTGGTGATCTTCGAGAAGAACTCGCGGCCGGGCGGTCTGATGCGGACGAACGTCCCCAGCTTCCGGCTCCCGGCCCCCGTGCTCGACGAAGAGATCGCCATGATCGTCGACATGGGCGCCGACGTCCGCTACGGCACGCCGGTGCAGAGCCTGAAGGCGCTGCTCGGGCCAAGCAACTCCGAACGCTTCGACGCCCTGTTCGTCGGCTCGGGCGCGCCGCGCGGCAAGGATCTGGAGCTGCCGGGGCGCAAGGAGGCGGCCGAGCACATCCACATCGGCATCGACTGGCTGGAGAGCGTCGCCTTCGAGCACACCGACAAGATCGGCGAGCGCGTGCTCATCATCGGCGTCGGCAATACGGCGATGGACTGCTGCCGGACGGCGCGGCGCCTCGGCGGCAGGGACGTCAAGGTGATGGCCCGCCGCGACCGCCAGCACTTCAAGGCCTCGCCCTGGGAGCTGGAGGACGCCGAAGAGGAGCAGGTCGACATTTTGGTCAACCACGTCCCGACCCGCTTCGTCGTCCAGAACGGCAAGCTGGCCGGGATGGAGTTCGAGCGGCCCGGTAAAGACGGGAAGCCCGAGAAGGTCGTGCTCCCCGCCGACGACGTCATCGTGGCCATCGGCCAGGAGAACGCCTTCCCCTTCATCGAGCGCGACATCGGGATCGAGTTCGGCAAGTGGGACATGCCGACGGTCGACGAGAAGACGATGGCCTCCACGAAAGCCGGCGTCTTCTTCGGCGGCGACGCCGCCTGGGGCCCGAAGAACATCATCTGGGCCGTGGCCCACGGACACGAGGCGGCGATCTCGATCCACAACCACTGCCAGGGCGTGGCGCTCGCCGAGCGGCCGGCCCCGGCGATGCGCCTCATCCCGCAGAAGATGGGGCTCACCGAGTGGAGCTACAGCAACGACTACAACCCCGCGCATCGCGCCAAGATGAAGCACGTCGATCTGCGCGAGCGCTTCAAGCAGCTGTCACTGGAGGTCGAGCTCGGCTTCGACCCCGCGCAGACGGCGCACGAGGTCGAGCGCTGCCTCAACTGCGACGTGCAGACGGCGTTCACCGACAAGCGCTGCATCGAGTGCGACGCCTGCGTCGACGTCTGCCCGACCAGCTGCCTCACGATCACCGGCAACGGCGACGAGCCCGACCTGCGCCAGCGGCTGACGGTGCCGGCGGCGAACCTCACCCAGCCGCTGTTCGTGTCGGGCGGGCTGCCGCAGACCGGGCGGGTGATGGTCAAGGACGAGGACGTCTGCGTCCACTGCGGGCTGTGCGCCGAGCGCTGCCCGACGGCCGCCTGGGACATGGCGCGGCTCGAGCTGGTCCTGCCGAAAGCGGGGCAAGCAGCGGGGCAAAAGCAGGGGTAATCGCGTGCATCAGAAGCAGGTGATCCGGACCAACGACTTCGCGCTCAAGCTGGCCAACGTCAACGGCACGGGGTCGGCGAGCGCGAACGGCCTGCTCATGCAGGCGATCTTCCGGATGGGGATCCCCGTCTCGGGCAAGAACCTCTTCCCCTCCAACATCCAGGGGCTGCCGACCTGGTACGAGGTGCGCGTCAGCAAGGCTGGCCACACGGCGCGCGCGCTCGACTACGACCTGGTGGTGGCGATGAACGCCGAGACCTACGCGCGCGACGTCAAGGAGGTCCGCTCGGGCGGCGCGCTGCTCTACGACTCGAGCTGGCCGCTCGACCACGCGCTGTCGCGTCCCGACGTGACCTTCATCGGCGTGCCGCTGGCCAGGCTCTGCAACGAGATTTTCAATGATTCGCGCGAGCGGATCCTGATGAAGAACATCGCCTACCTGGGCGCGCTGGTGGCGCTGCTGGACATCGACATGGGCGTCATCGAGGAGCTGCTGGACGAGAAGTTCTCCAAGAAGAAGGCGCTGCGCGACTCGAACCACAAGGCGATCCGCGCCGGGTACGACTACGCCACCGACAACTTCGACTGCCCGCTGCCGATCCGGCTCGAGAAGATGCACGCCACCGACGACCGCATCCTGATCGACGGCAACACGGCGACCGCGCTTGGCTGTCTCTACGCCGGCGCCACCGTGGCGGCCTGGTACCCCATCACGCCGGCCACCAGCGTGATGGACTCGTTCAAGGAGCTCTGCGCCGAGTATCGCAAGGACCCCGAGACGGGAAAGAACAACTACTGCATCGTGCAGGCCGAGGACGAGCTGTCCGCCATCGGGATGGTGATCGGCGCCTCCTGGAACGGCGCCCGCGCCTTCACCTCCACGGCCGGCCCCGGCATCTCGCTCATGAGCGAGCTCATCGGCCTCGCTTACTACGCCGAGATCCCGGCGGTGCTCATCGACGTGCAGCGCACCGGGCCCTCGACGGGGATGCCGACCCGCACGCAGCAGGGGGACATCCTCGCCTGCGCTTACGCCTCGCACGGCGACACCAAGCACATCCTGCTCTTCCCCAGCAACCCCGCCGAGTGCTTCACCCTCTCCGTGGCGGCGTTCGACCTGGCCGAAAGGTTCCAGACGCCGGTTTTTCTCCTATCGGACCTCGACATCGGGATGAACGACTGGGTCTGCCCGCGGCTCAAGTGGGATGACGGCTACCGCCCGAACCGCGGGCGCGTGCTCTCCGCCGGCGATCTCCAGAAGATGACCAAGTTTTTTCGCTACTCGCCCGAAAATGAAGACCACGTGGCCGCCCGCACGCTGCCCGGCGTGAACAGCAAGGGCGCCTTCTTCACCCGCGGCTCGGGGCACAACAAGCTGGGCGGCTACACCGAGGTCCCCGACGAGTACCAGGAGGTGATGGACCGCCTGTTGCGGAAGCACAAGGCGGCGGCGGCGGCGGTCCCGGCGGCGGTCGTCCACAAGCAGGTCGACGCCAAGTTCGGGATCATCTCGCTCGGCGGCTGCGACCCGGCGGTGCGCGAGGCGGTGGCGGCGCTCGCCGAGCGCGGCGTCATCGCCGACTACCTGCGCGTGCGGGCGTTTCCGTTCGGCCCCGAGGTGGAGGCGTTTCTGGCCGCGCACGACAAGGTGTTCGTGGTCGAGCAGAACCGCGACGCCCAGCTGCGCACGCTGCTCACCATGGAGACCAGCGCGCCCAAGGAGAAGCTCCGCCCGCTCTTGGTCTACGGCGGCTTCCCGCTCTCGAGCCGCCACGTGATCGACGGGATCACCGCCCAATTGGCCCAAGAGCACAAGTAATGGAACACCAGTAATGCCTTCCCTGAAACCGGCCGTCCTCCACCCGCACCTCCGCCCCAACAAGCTGGGGTTGACCATCCGCGACTACGAGGGGTCGCCGTCGACCCTCTGCGCGGGCTGCGGTCACGACTCGGTCACCGCGGCGATCGTGCGCGCGTTCTACGAGCTCGAGACGCCGCCGCACATGATCGCCAAGCTCTCCGGCATCGGCTGCTCGTCCAAGACGCCGACCTACTTCGTGGGGGGGGCGCACGGCTTCAACTCGGCGCACGGACGCATGCCCTCCATCGCCACCGGCGCCAACGCCGCCAACCGATCGCTGACCTACATCGGCATCTCGGGCGACGGTGATTCGCTGTCGATCGGCATCGGGCAGCTGGTGCACGCCATCCGCCGCAACCTCGACATGCTGTACGTCATCGAGAACAACGGCGTCTACGGCCTCACGAAAGGACAGTTCTCCGCTTCCGCGGATGTGGGCACCAAGAGCAAGCGCGGCGAGGCCAACCAGTTCAGCCCCATCGATCCCGTCTCGCTGGCGCTCGAGCTGGGGGCCGGGTTCGTGGCCCGCGCCTTCTCGGGCGACAAGGCGCAGCTGGTCCCCATCCTCAAGGCCGGCCTCTCCCACAAGGGGTTCGCCCTCATCGACGTCATCTCCCCCTGCGTGACCTTCAACGACCACGAGGGCTCGACCAAGAGCTACCTCGCGACGCGCAAGAAGATGCTCCCGGTGGTCAGTGCGGACTTCGTCCCGGCCGACTTCGTGCCGCCCGCCGCCGAGATCACCACCGCCTACCCGCCCGGCTCGGCGGTCAGCGTGCAGCTGCACGACGGCAGCACGGTGCGCCTGCGGAAGCTGGCCGAGGACTACGACACCGGCGACCGCCAGGCGGCCGCCGCCGAGGTGGAGCGCCACCGCGCAAAGGGCGAGGTCCCCACCGGACTATTTTTCGTCGATCCCAAGTCGCGCGACATGCACGACCTCTCCGGCACCACCGAGGTCCCGCTCTCCCAGGTCCCCTTCGAGAAGCTCTGTCCCGGCAGCGCCGCGCTCGACGAGCTGCAGAAGCAGTTTCGCTGAAGCTGGCGAGCCCGCGGTCGACTTGACCGTCGAGGGGGGTTCTCCCACAATTTGCGTCCGGGGATGCCTTCGATGACGGCCAGCGATCGCGTGAGGCGTAGGCAAGCTTTGCTTGCCGGAGCTTCGTCGCGGGAGGGTTGGGGAACCCTCCCAGGGTTCCCATGAGAGACGACATCCGCGTGAGCGCGATCGTGCCCGCCTACAACGCAGGCGAGTTCATCCGGGAAACCGTCTCGTCGGCACTGGGACAGACCTTCGCGGCGCTGGAGGTGGTGGTGGTCGAGGACGGCTCGAAGCAGCCGGTTCCCTGGATCACCGAGCTCGATCCGCAGCGCGTTCGCTACCACGCCAAGGAGAACGGTGGCCCGGCCAGCGCGCGCAACCTGGGCGTGAAGCTGGCCCGCGGCGAATTCGTGGCCTTCCTCGACGCGGACGATCTGTGGGACGCGACGAAGATCGAACGCCAGGTCCGGGCGCTGGAGGCCAACCCGCGCGCCGCCTTCGCCTACGGCAGCCTCCGCGGCATCGACGGCCAGGGGCGGCCGCGCTCGCGCGTGCAGAAGAAGCAGCTCTCGGGCGACGTGGCGGAGCCGCTCTTCATGTATAACTTCGTGAGTGCTTCGAGCGTGATGGCGCGCCGCCAGCCGTTCCTCGAGGCGGGCGGCTTCGACGAGTCACCGGCGCTGATCTCGGTCGAGGACTACGATCTCTGGCTCCGCCTGGCCGAGCGTCACGACGGGGTGGCGATCGACGGCGAAGTCGGCTCCTACCGCATCACCGACGCCAGCCTGAGCCGAAACTTCGTGCGCCTCTACCGCGGCGAACGGGAAGTGCTGGAGCGCGCGCTCGCCCGCAACGCCCGGCCCGCGTTTCGCGCGCGCTTCGGCGAGCGGCTGGGACGCCACCACTTCCAGTTCGGCTACAACTACCTCTGCGCCCGGCAGTTCGGCGAGGCCCGGCAAGAGTTCGTCCGCAGCCTTCGCAACTGGCCCTGGTACGGCAAGACCTGGATCGGACTCGGCCGGGCCGCGCTCTCGGTGGCGCCGCGCTCCTGACGCCGGTCAGGGGAGCGGGATGGAGAAGGTGTCCCAGGCCGGCGTGTGGTTGTTCTCCGCGGCCGGCTGGTTCCAGAGGTAGAGCGCCGGCGTCGTCTGCAGGCCGAGCTCGGTGTGGATGACGGCCGCCACGTAGAGCTGCGGGTTCCCGCTGCGCGTCGAGGAGAAGATGATCCAGTAGTAGGTCTTGTCGCCGACCGTGGTGGCCACCGGCGACCACTTGGGCCAGCTGTTGGTGATCCCCGGGCTGGTCGTGCCGAGGCAGGTCCCCGGATCGTTGGCCGCGTGCCGGACCGGCGTGCCGCCGCTCGCGTTGATGACGAAGAACTCCGACAGCGGGTTACTCTTGCTGTTCTCCCCGTCGGGGAGCCGCGTATAGGCGACCAGCGCGTCGTCGGGCGAGAAGGCCGGGTAGAACTCGCTGTAGGTCGTGGTGTCGGCGCCCGCCAGTGACGTCGCCCGACCGCCCATCCGGTTCCCCCACTCGACGGTGTAGAGGTCGCCGTGTTGCAGGATGCCGCTCGGGTTGGCCGACGGCGCCGAGGCGTAGACGATCTTCGTCCCGTCGTGGCTGATGAACGGGTAGGCGGCCGCGGGGTTGGGATCGCCGGTGCGGGTGAACTCGCCCCAGCCGACTCCCTGCGTCTGCGACGCCGCCTCGAGATCGATCCAGTCGAGGTGGGTGTTCTGCCCCGATTCCGAGGTGCTGTCGGCGCTCATGAAGACCGTCACGTGGTCGCCGGTCGTCCAGTGGGCGGGCGAGAAGACGGGCAACTCCTGCGAGACGCGCTGGAGCAACGTCAGGGCGCTGGCCGTGAGGAACGACGGCTGCATCGCCGGGCTCTTCCCCGAGCGGATCTCGATGTGGGCGAGATCGCCGTTGTCGGACGCCGAGCTGTTCGACAAGCCGATGAACTCGCCCCCGGGCGTCGAGCTGTGGCAGCCGACGCACTGGCCCGGCGTGTCCGCGGGGGTGATGACGGTCACGACGCTCTCATCGCCGACCGCGAATCCTTTCAGGGCGGAGCCCCCGGAGGTCGTCCAGTAGACGATCGTCCCCTGCGCGTCGGCTGGCGCGATGCGGAACGTCGCCCTCGGCCCCTGCGCGACGGCCCCCGTGCTCGAGTCGAGACCGCGCACCGAGACCGTGATCGGCTGGTCGACCACGTTGGCCGACAGCGCCGACCAGATCGTGCCCGGCATGGTCCAGACCTGGGCGGTGGTGTAGACGACCAGATCGTTCGCCTCGACGTCGGCGTGCACCCGGATCTCGAAGGTGTCTTCGCCCGTCCCGGGCGTCAGCGCGAAGCGCGGCCGTAACCAGTTCTTGGGGAACAGGGAGCCGTCCTCGGGGTCGGTCAGGCACGGGCCACCCGAGGAGCTCCCGCTCCCGGCGGAACCGAACTTCGCGCCGACGTCGGACGGCGGCGCCGAGCCGCCCGCCGGGGTGTCGATGACGGGGATTGCCGGGAAGTCCGTGCACGGATTGCACGGCGCGACCGCGCTGCCGCCAGCGCCACCGAGGCTGCTCCCCGAGCCGCCGGTGGCCCGCGTTCCGCCCGTGGCGCCGCTGCCCCCGGTCGCGCCGGCGTTGGCGCCGCCGCTGCCGGCGCCCCTGGGAGCACCGGCCATCTTGAAACCGCAACCTGCGGTCAGGACTGTCACCACCGCCAGCCCAGCCAACACCGCGCTCGGAGACGTTCGTGCTGCAGCGTCACGCAGCGATGCACTTTTCAACTTCAACTCCTCTTCGAGTGCCTCGGAGCCGCGCACCGGTCGTGCAACGGGTGCGTCACAGTACGCCGATCTCGGGCGCGGCCCGCCCAGAAATCGTGCTTCAGCCGGCCGAATCGCGCGCTCGAGGTCGCGCCGGTGGGGCGATGGGAAGCTCGACGACGACGCGCGCGCCACCGCCCGGTTGGTTGGCGGCGAAGACGCGCCCGCCGTGCGCGTCGGCTATTCGCTTGACCAGCGCCAGGCCGAGCCCGAGCGATCCGTGCGACCCGGCGTCGGCGCCGGCGCCCTGGTAGAAACGTTCGAACACCCGGGTCTCGTCCCCGGGCGCGAAGCCGCGGCCGCGATCGATCACCTCGAACGCCACGGTCGAGGCCTCGGCTCCGCCCGGACCTCCCGGCGCGGGAACCCGGGACGGGTCCCCGCCCCCTCCCGCGACGGGCTCCGCCGGGCGAAGCCCGGCTCCGCCCACGCGCACGATCAACCGATCGAGGCCGCTGCCGTGCTTGCGCGCGTTGTCGACGAGGTTCGCCAGCGCCCGCCCGACCAGGGTCGGATCGGCGGCGAAGGGAATGGGCGGCGGCGGGGCCTCCAGCTTGCCCGGTGGCTCGCCCGCCCGCTCGAGCGCCCGCCGCGCGACCTCGATCGCCTCCAGCGGCTTCGGCGCCACCGCCTGGAACTCGATCCGCGCGCTGGCCAGGAGCTCGCCCACCAGCGCGTCGATCTCGATCGCCTCGTGCTCGATCTCGTCCAGCGTCCGCGCGTCGGTTCGTTCGCCGGAGGCCGCACTCTGCCGGGCGATCTCCACCAGCAAGCGAATGCGGGCCAGGGGCGTGCGCAGCTCGTGCGAGACCGACGCCAGCAGCTCCCGTTCCTCGGCCAGCTGCCGCTCGAGCCGAGCCGCCATCTCGTTGAAGGCGGACGACAGCACGGCCGTCTCGTCGAACCCGAACCCGGTCGCCGACACGCGGGCCTTCAAGTTCCCCGCGCCCAGCTCCTGCGCGGCGCGCGTCACCTCGTAGAGCGGCCGCGCGATCCGGCGCGCCACGCGCCCGGCGGCGAACCAGAGCACCACCGCCGGCACGCCGAACAGCAGCAGCGCCCGCAGCGGGTGCGCCGTCCAACGCCCCTGGCCGAAGTGCGCGGCGGCGAGCGTGATGACCACCGTCATGAAGATCGCCGCGCCGAACCAGAGGTAGAGGCGCCGGTGCAGGTGCGCGCCGTAATGCAGCCGCAGCTCCCAGCCGATCCGCTGCTGCCAACCCGGCCGCCGTCCCATCGCCTCGTGCAGGACGCGGTCCCAGGGATGGCGCCGGCCGAACCGCTCGCCGTAGGCGGTCCGCAGCTCGGCGACGATCCGCTCGCGCACCGCCGGCTCGAGGTGCGCCCACAGCCGCCAGGGGCCGTGCCAGGGCGGCCATCCGTGCCTGTGCGGGGGACAATCCCGCTTCATGCGGCGTCGTCCTCCCGCGCCAGCACGTAGCCGACGCCGCGCACCGTCTTGATGAGGCGGGGCGTCTTCGGGTCGTCGCCCAGCTTGCGGCGCAGGTGCGAGACGTGGACGTCGACGGTCCGGTCGCTGACCGTCACGTCCTGGCGCCCCGCCTCGCCGAGCAGCGTCTCGCGCGGGACCACCCGCCCCGGCCGCCGCGCCAGCGCCAGCAAGATGTCGAACTCCAGCCCCGTCAAATCGGCCGGCTCGTTGCCGACGCGCACCTGGCGCGCGCCGACGTCGATGGCCACCCGCCCGAAGACGATCTCGGCGCCGCTCTGCGCCGGCTGGGTGCGCCGCAGGACCGCCCGCAGGCGAGCCAAGAGCTCGCGCGGCGAGAACGGCTTCGGCACGTAGTCGTCGGCGCCGAGCTCGAGCCCCACCACCCGGTCGGCCTCGTCGCCGCGCGCGGTGAGCATGATGATCGGCACCCGGCTCTGCTCGCGGATGCGCCGGCAGACGGTGAGGCCATCCATCCCCGGCATCATCACGTCGAGCAGCACGGCGTCGAAGACGTCCGCCCCGAGCGCCGCCAGCCCCTTCGGGCCGTCGGCGGCGTGCACCAGGCTCACGCCGTTCGGCTCGAGGTAGGCCGCCAAGAGCTCGTAGAGGCGGACGTCGTCGTCGACGCAGAGGACCCGCAACATCAGTTCACCCCGGAACCCTGAGAGGGTTCCGAGCCTCCCGCGATGAGATCGGCAGGGCAAAGCCCGTCCGCCCTCGACGCGTTCTCGCCAAGCATCGTGGACCCGATCTTACCAGGCGCCGCGCATCCAGCCGAACCGGGGACCCTGCTCGAGCAGATCGGCCAGCCGCTCGCGCTGCTCGGGCTCGAGCGCGTCGTGGACCTTGGCCACCAGACCCACGAACGCCTTGCGCCCGTTCTCCAGGATGGTGTCGTGGCGCGCGAACTGCTCGCCGAGCAGCACGCCGTCGAACGTGCTGCGCCGGAGCGCGTCCACGATCTCCTTGCGGGTGCGCCGCCCCTCGCCGCCGGTCTGCTTCTTCATCTCGTCGCGGAACTCCTCGACCGCGGCGCCGACGACCCGCTCCTGGGCCGGCGTGGCGCGGACGTGCTCGAGGATGCGGCGCACGAAGAACCGCTTGCCGCCGAACCCGCGTCCCGGCGGAAAGCCACCCAGGCTGCGGAAGTCGGCGTCCGCGAACGGCGAACGGAACTCACCGCCGTCTTCGCGGTCGTACGCCCCCCATTCGTCGCCGGGGAAGGGGCTCCCATACCCACCGAACCCTCCGTGATGCCAGTGCCGGTGGCCGTGCCACCCGCCGCCGTGCCAGCCGCCCCCGCAGAACCGCCGGTGGTGAATCGCCCGCGCGATCCCCATCGCTGCCAAGCTTCCGAAAATCAGACATCCAATCATCGTCGTCTCCTTGTTGGCGCGGGGCTCCTTGCCTCGCGGAGACGACAGTACGAACCGCTCGTTAAGAACGTTCGTGCGCCACTGTGAAGAAGTGTGAAGGCGCCGAAGGCCGCGCCGTCAGGCCGAAAAATCCCAGCGGAAATTCACGGCGGTGCAACCGCGGTCCGCGACCGGGCGGATCTGCAGCACCACGAATCGGGTGGCGGCGCCCACCGTGACGGGGAAGGCGCCGTCGATCGAGTCGTCGTGCAGCGTGGCCCCCAGGTGCCCTTGCGCCGTCCCTTCGTGAACCGGCCCGGCGGCCTGGAACGGATAATGATGACCCTGGTCGTCGACCAGGTCGAAGGAGTAGCTGGACGGCAGCCCGCAGCGGTCGGCGTTCACCAGATGGATACGAAACGCCAGCGCCGACGGCGTCCACCCGGAGAGCGTCACCTCGTAGCGGTGGTCGTTCCGATACGGCGGCACCTCGTAGGACTGCATCGCGCCCGCGACGTCGCCGCCCCGCGCCGGATTTCCCACCGTCATGGCGAAGACCTCCGGCGCGCAACCGCCGGCCAACAAAGGCGCCAGCGCGAGCAGGAGCCCGCGCGACAAACGACCCGTCGACATGCTGGCGACAAAGGCAATCGCCGTGCCGCGCGGAGCCGTGAGCACCGGCGGGCGGGCGCGACGCCGCCGTGGAAAACCTGATCGCGCGCCGGGTCCCGCGTTCGTTTTCCGAACAGCGTCGCGGGCCGCGCGGGCTCCTCCCGGCGCGGTGCGACCGGAACGTCGCCTGCATCGGAGCGACCCATGACCAGGTGGACCGTCCGTCCCGCGCGCCTCATCCGTTCCGCCGGTCTCGCCGCCACGTTGATGGCGATCACGGCCGGCTGTTCCGGGCCGGGCGAGATCCGCTTCAACCAGGACGGCTGCACGATCGACGGCCGGCGCGCCGATCTGGCGCACGTGGAGGCGCGCGAAGCCGCCGTCCAGCACCGGATCGCCAGCCTGCAGCCGTGGCTGGTGGCGATCACCGTGGCGATCGTCTCGCTGGCGGGCATCGGCTACGTCGAGCGGCTGGTCATGCTGTTCTCGGCGCGCCGCGACGGGCCCGGGATGGGCGCGCGGCTCGAGGCGCTCGTCGATCGCTACCGCTTCCACCCGGTGCGGTACTTCGCGCTGCTGGCGGCGAGCGTCGGCATGTTGATCGCCGCCGGCGGCCTCTACATCTATTGCGACGCCGACAAGCGGGCGAGCGAGCGGGCGCTGGGCGCGCTGCAGTTCTGCCACCTCGCGCTGCGCACCGCCGACGAGAAGCAGGCGCTCGACGAGCAGCGGCAGAACCTGTCGTCGATCCACGAGACGGCGGGCGCCATCCGGCAGCTCATCGACAAGCTGCCGCCCGACGAGCAGGCCAAGGCCTCGGAGATCATCAACCACATGGACGACGCCGTCGGGCGCGAGCGGCGGGTCATCTCCGAGCACCTGCAGCGGTCGGAGGACACGACCCTCGCGCTCAGCAACCGCGCGCAGTCGATCGAGCGCGGGCTCGGCACGCTCGAGACCGACGTGGGGAGCCTCAAGACCCTCCCGGCCGACGTGCGCGCGCTCGGCGCCACGCTGGCCGGCGTCGACGGGCGAGCCGCCGCGGCGAGCGACAGGCTGGCCACCGCCAACGACAAGCTCGCCGAGGCGAACGCCGCCCTCGCCGCGCTCCAGCGGTCGGTCAAGGAGCTCGCCGAGCGCCCGGCGCCGGCCTGTCCCGCCTGCGTCTGCAGCGCGCCCGCGGCGCCCCCCGCCGCCGCCCCGGCGGCCGTCGCCCGCAAGGTCGACGAGCCGGCCCGCCCGTGATCTTCGGAACTTTGGGTCGGTCGATCGCGCTAGGCACCAGTTCTTGGTGGCGGGACCCTTGAAGTCCCGATGGAGATCCTTCGCCGACGCCTGGTCGTCTTTTCCTGCGGCCTGCTGCTCGGTGCCTGCTCGGGCAGCTCGGGGGGCGGATCCGGCTCGGGCGGAACGACGGGAGCCGGGGGCGCCACCGGCGGCGGCCCGGCGGCGACTGGCGGCAACGTCGGGAGCGGAGGAGCCAGGGCCTCCGGCGGCGCGGCCGGCACGGGCGGTCCCCCCGGCTCGGGCGGCGTCACTGGCACCGGCGGCCTGACCGGCAAGGGAGGCGCAACGGGAACAGGCGGCGCCACCGGGGCAGGCGGCGCCCCGGGAACCGGCGGCGGCACCGGGACGGGCGGCGCGACGACGGTGGACGGCGGCGTCGGTTGCAGCTACCAGCCGCCGAGCGAGTTCATCTATGCGCGCTGGCCGATGCCGAACCCCGCCAGCGCCGGGCTTCCCAACCCCGCCAGCTACACCGACAACGGCGACGGGACCGTCACCGACAACGTGACCAAGCTGGTCTGGCAGAAGGCGGTCACCTCCTCCCAGGCCTTCGCCTGGTGCGACGCCATCAACTACTGCGCGACGCTGACGCTGGCGGGACGGACCTGGCGGCTGCCGACGCGCATCGAGCTTCTGTCGCTGGTCGATTTTACGCGCGCGAACCCGGCCATCGACACCACGGCCTTCCCCGGCCTCCCCGGCGGCAAGTACCACTGGACGTCGTCGCCCTGGGTCGTCTCGCAGATCGCCACCAAGGCGCAGGACACCTGGATCGTGAACTTCTCCGAGGGGCTGACCAGCAACGCCGGCAATCGCGCCGACGCCGAATACGCCCGCTGCGTCTCCGCCCCCGACGAAGGTCCGCTGCCGAGCCCGCGCTACACGCAGGTCGCGACCGGCGAGGCGCAGGACGTCGACACCGGGCTCATCTGGGCGACGACGGCGACCACCACCACCACCGACTTCGCCACCGCGCAGACGACCTGCAGCGGCCTCGGCCTCAACGGCCACACCTGGCGCACGCCCAGCATCAAAGAGCTGTCGACGCTGGTCGACGAGGTCCCGCCCATCAGCAAGGTTTCGCCGGCCATCGACACCAAAACGTTCTCCGACACCGCCGCCATGACCCCCTACTGGTCGTCCACGCTCTTCCAGGGGATGACCGTCGCGGCGCACCCTCCGTGGGTCATCAACTACGAGGACGGGTTCACCGAGTACAACCAGACCGCCGCGCTGGTCCGCTGCGTCCGCTGAAAACAGGCCGACCCCCAGTTCCCGGAAGCTGACGCGCGCGCGGCGGTCGCCCGCTGGGGCGCCGCGCGCCTCGCCGCGCGATAAGAAGAGATGACCGGCGCTGACCGCCATTGACCCGCGCCGGCGCAGGCCCACAATGGCGTGACGCACGCGCGGGTTCGGCACGCCCTGCACCACCTCCGTCTGCCCGTCCACGTCGGGATGGCGGCGGCGATCGTCGGCCTGCTGGCGGGCGGGTTCGCCGTCGCGTTCCGCGCGGCGCAGGCCCTGGTGTTCGTCCATCTCTACCGGGCGCCCAACGTCCTCCTGGCGTTCGAACGGCTACCGGCGGGGTTGCGCGTGGCGATTCCGGCCGCCGGCGGCGCGCTGGCCGCGGGGCTCTCCGCCTGGATCGGCGGTGGGCGCAGCATGGCCGAGATCATGGAAGCGGTCGCCGTGGCCGGCCGCCGGATCTCGGTGCCGGCGGCGCTGGGGAAGGCGGGCGCGTCGTTCGCCGCCATCTCCAGCGGTGGATCGCTGGGGCGCGAGGGGCCGCTGCTGCACTTCGGGGCGGCGATCGCCTCGGCGGTCGGGCGGCGCGCCTTTCTCGACCCGCGCCGCGTCCGCACGCTGATCGCCGCCGGGACGGCGGCCGGGTTCGCCGCCGCCTACAACACGCCGATCGCCGCCGTGCTGTTCGTGGTGGAGATCGTCGCCGGGACCACCGCGCTCGAGCTGGCCCTGCCGGCGCTCATCGCCGTGACCGTGGCGACGCTGCTCTCGCGCTGGGCGCTCGGCCCGGGGCCGCTCTACGGCCTGCGGAACTTCTCGCTGGCGGCGCGCAGCGAGCTGCTCGGTTACTTGGCGCTGGGCGTGATCACCGGTGTGGGCGGCGCCGGCTTCACGGCGCTGGTCTCGCTGGGACGCCGCACGTTCGCCCGCCTCCCCGCTCCCCCCGTCGCGCGCGGCGCGCTCGGCGGCCTGCTGGTCGGCCTCTGCGCGCTCCGCTTCGCTGAGGTGACGGGCAACGGCTACGAGGTCATCCAGCTCATGCTCGACGCGCGCGTCGGCGTGGCGATGATGGCCGTCCTCCTGATCGTCAAGGCGTTCGGCACCGCCGCCACCGTCGGCTCGGGGAGCCCGGGCGGCGTCTTCACGCCGTCGCTGTTCCTGGGCGCCGCGATGGGCGGCATCGTCGGCGCCGGCGCGCGCGCGATCTGGCACGCCCCGGGGTTCCCCGGCGGCTACGCCCTCTGCGGGATGGCCGGCGCCATCGCCGCGACGACGCGCGCTCCGATCATGGCCAGCGTGCTCGGGTTCGAGCTCTCGGGCGACTACGCGATCGTGCTGCCGCTGTTCATCACCACGGCGACCGCCACCGCCCTGGCCCGGCCGCTGCACAAGAAGTCGATTTACGGCCAGGGGTGACAGCGAGGACCGAAAGGGAATAAGAAAGACCGGAGATGGGCAGAAGCCATGTCCTCGTGGGCTTCGCGGTCGCCGCCTGGGCCTCGCTGGGCTGTGCCTCGGTGGCCGCGGGCGATCGCGCGTCGAAAGGGGCCGCGGCGACCGGAACCGGCGGCGCGAGCGATCGCTACACGAAGCCGGCGACGCCCCCCGCGGACGAAGACGGCTCGCAGCTCTGGCTGCGCTACCTGAAGGTTCTTCTGCCGAGCCGGCTCGCCGAGTACCAGGCGGGCATCACCCAGATCGTGAAGGCGGGGAGCTCGGCGACGCTGCAGGCGGCCGAGCGCGAGCTGACCCGGGGCCTGGCGGGTCTCCTGGAGACGACCATCCCCGTCCAGAGCGGGCTCCACCGCGCCGGCGCGGTGGTCCTCGGCACCCCGGCCTCCTCGGCCTTCGTGCGCGGCCTCGCGCTCGGCAGCGCGCTCACCGCCGTCGGCAACGAGGGCTACCTCGTCGAGGCCACCACCATCGGAGGCGACCGGGCGATCGTCATCGCCGGCAACACCGACCTGGGGGTCCTGCACGGCACCTTCGCCTTCCTGCGCTGGTTGCAGCGCCACCAGCCGCTCGACGGCCTCTCGCTGGCCGAGTCGCCCAAGGTCCAGCGCCGCATCCTCGACCACTGGGACAACCTGGACGGGACCGTCGAGCGCGGCTACGCCGGCCGGTCGCTCTGGCGGTGGAGCGAGCTTCCGGAGACGCTCTCGCCCCGCATCATCGATTACGCGCGCGCCAACGCCTCGATCGGGATCAACGGCGTCGTCCTCAACAACGTCAACGCCGATTCGAGAATCCTCACCGCGCCATACATCGCCAAGGTGGCCGCGCTGGCCGACGTCTTCCGCACCTACGGCATCACCGTCTATCTGTCGGCTCAGTTCGGGGCGCCCAAGCAGATCGGCGGCCTCGGCACCGCCGACCCGCTCGATGGGAGGGTCGCGCGCTGGTGGGTCGCCGAGGCCGACCTGATCTACGCGCGGATCCCCGACTTCGGCGGCTTCCTGGTGAAGGCCGGCTCGGAGGGGCAGCCGGGCCCCGGCGATTACGGCCGCACGCACGCCCAGGGCGCCAACATGCTGGCGGCGGCACTCGCCCCGCACGGCGGCGTCGTGCTGTGGCGCGCCTTCGTCTACCGTGACGACGGCACCGACCGCGTCGGCCAGGCGTATCGCGAGTTCCGCCCGCTCGACGGCCAGTTCGGCGCCGGCACGATGGTGCAGGTGAAGAACGGCCCGCTCGACTTCCAGCCGCGCGAACCGTTCCACCCGCTGTTCGGCGCCATGCCCCACACGCCGTTGGCGCTGGAGGTGCAAATCACCAAGGAGTACCTGGGCGCGGACACGCACCTCGCGTACCTGGGGACGATGTGGCAGGAGGTCCTGCGATCCGACACCTATGCCCGGGGGCCAGGCTGGCCGGTCGCGCGGGTGATCGAGGCGATGGCCGGCGTCTCCGGGATCGGGAGCGACGCCAACTGGATGGGGTCGCCCTTCAACCAGGCGAACTGGTACGCCTTCGGCCGCCTGGCCTGGAACCCCGACCTCGCGGCGCGGGAGATCGCCGACGAGTGGATCCGGCAGACGTTCTCCAACGATCCGGCGGTGCGGGCGCCGGTCACGCAGATGATGATGGATTCGCGCCAGAGCCTGGTGAGCTACATGGAGCCGCTCGGCCTCGTCCACCTGATGGGGACGAACCACCACTACGGCCCGGCCCCCTGGGTCGACGGCCTGCCGCGGAAGGACTGGAACCCCACCTACTTCCACCAGGCCGACGCGACGGGGATCGGGTTCGATCGGACCTCGACGGGCAGCGACACCGTGGCCCAGTACGCGGCGCCGGTGGCCAACGCGTTCGCCAACCTCGGCACGGTGCCCGACGACCTCTTGCTCTTCTTCCACCGGCGGAAGTGGACCGACACGGTCGCCTCCTCGGGTCGCACCGTGTGGGATGAGCTGGTCCACCGCTACAGCCTGGGCGTCGACGCCGTGCGGACGATGCGCGACCAGTGGGCGACGGTGCGGGGCTACATCGACGAGAGGCGCTTCGCGGACGTCGCCGGCTTCCTGCAGATCCAGCACCACGAGGCGCGCTGGTGGCGCGACGCCTGCTTGAGCTACTTCATGAGCGTTAACCACCTGGCGCTGCCGAGCGGCTACGCGCCGCCGCAGCACAGCCTCCCATTCTATATCCACCTGGAGAACGACAAGGTCTGCCCGCCCGAGCCGACGAAACCTCGCTGCGCGCCGGTCTACACGGGCAACCCGTCCCCCGCGACTACCAAGTTCCCCTGAGCTGAGCTGAATTGATGCATCGCCCCTCGGCCCTTCGCCGCGGGGATCCAATTCGTCTGAACCGGGAATACACGGGGATCATGAGACACGTATCGGCTCTGTCACTGGGTCTTGCGGCGGCGCTTTCGCTGGGCGGGCTCGGGTGCGCTTCCGGGACCAGCGACGGCGGAACGGGCGGCAGCACCGGCTCCGGTGGAACCACCACCAGCACGGGCGGCAGCACCGGTGCCGGCGGGAGCACCGGCTCCGGGGGCACCACCGGAAGCGGCGGCAGCAAGACGACGGGGTCCGGCGGCGCGACCGGGAGCGGCGGCAGCAACCCGACAGGCTCGGGCGGCACGACCGGCACGGGCGGCGGCAGCACGGGTGGTGTCAGCGGTACGGGCGGCACGACGTCGGCGACCGGTGGCGCGGGCGGCCAGACGAGCTCCGGCGGCACGAGCGGCACGGGCACCGGCGGCATGGCCGGCGCGCCGGCGGGAACCGGCGGCGCGGCTGGCGGCACCGCCACCGGAGGCGCCGGCGGCTCCTCGACCGTGGCCTGTTCCTCGAGCGCCGGAGTCATCACCTTCCCCACCTTGCCCGGCGCGACGAAGAGCCCCCTTTACACGGTGACGGCCAACGGCGTCTCGCAGTTCGTCGAGAAGCTGACCAAGTTCTCGCCTGAGATGCAGGTGCATTACGCCTACTTCGGGGTCGCCAGCGGGTGCAGCGCGACCGTCGCCGTCACGCTCAGCACGAGCTTCACCTCGTACACGCTGAGCCCGCAGAGCAAAAACATCGCCGTCAGCAAGAGCGGCAACACGCTCACCTTCACCAGCGGCCCCAACTACCTGATCCTGCAGATCCCCAACCAGGAGCTGCTCTTCATCCTGATCGACGACCAGGAATCGAACCCGCCGAAGGTGGGCGACGCCAACGTGAAGAACCTGGCCGACTACACCGTGGACAACACGGGCGGCACGGTCGTGACGTCGAAGATCCAGTCGGCCATCAACGCCGCCTCGGGGGCGACGCAGAACATCCTCTACGTCCCGCCGGGGAAGTACAAGACCGGCGAGCTCATGCTGAAGAGCAACATGACCCTCTACCTCGCGGCGGGCGCGATCCTGGACGGCTCGACCAGCACCAGCGACTACGCCGCCACCGGCACGCCCGCGGTGGAGAGCACCCAGCACGGCGTCGTCCACCTCTACAACTGCACCAACACCAAGATCCTGGGCCGCGGGGTCATCGACGGCGAAGGGACCGCGATCAACAAGGGGAGCAACGACACCCCGGCGTTCAAGATCAACGTCCTGCGGATCGACTCCAGCTCCATGGTGACGATCGACGGCATCCTGGTCCGCGACCCGGTCTTCTGGAACACGCTCGCCTACATGAGCTCCCAGGTCACGATCCAGAACTACAAGGTCATCAACCGCCGGCCCACCACGACGACCTACAACCAGACGGACGGCATCGACATCGACGCCTCCAACAACTGCACCGCCTTCAACACCTTCGTCTACAGCGGGGACGACAACCTCTCGCCCAAGACCGAGCAAGAGGCGAACATGAACAGCTCGAACATCACCTACCAGAAGTCGGTGCTCTACAGCAACTCGGGCGGCTGCAAGATCGGAACGAAGACCTTCGGGACCACCGCGAACCCGACCATGACCGGGATCGTCTTCAACGACATCGACATCGTGAAGGCCGGGCGCGCCCTGGTCATCGACGCCAACGACACGGCTCTGATCACGGGCACCACCTACGAGAACATCCGGGTTGAAGCCGCGGACAGCATGCTGATCGACATCGAATCGGACCAGGCGCCGACCTGGCGCGTGGCGCCCAACACGTCGATCCCCAAGGACACCTACTTCACGAACGTGTCGTCGAACGTCAAGCAGACGATTCAACTGCACGGATTGAAATCAACCGTGAACGTCCCCGGCGTCCACTTCAACAACTTCACGGTTCAAGGCCACAAGCTAACCAGTCAAACCGATTCGGCCGGCGACTGGGACATCAACGCGTACGTCAGCAACATCACCTTCCAGTAGCGGCCGCCGGGCGCCAGACCGCCTTAGACGGCCCCAGGCCGCCTTCACAGCGAGACGCGCGGGCACGCCGAAAGCCCCCCAAGGGGCTAGTAGAACTTGACGTTCGAGACGGTGAAGCTCGCCGAGCAGGCCCCCCCGTCGGGAGCGCCTGACGGCGAAGTGAGCTGCCACTGCACGCCGACGATGGTGCTCGGGTCGACGGTGGAGATCGGCGACCCACCGCCGAGCGAGGCGAACGGAACCTCGATCGTGGGCGACGCGGCGGTGGCGCTCCCCGCCGCCGCGGTCACGTCAGCCGAGGGCGGATAGCACATGCCGGCAGGCGCTGTGCAACCGCCGCGCGTTCCGTCCGTCGTGCTGGAGTCGCCGCTGAAGCCGATCCCCAGCGCCAGCGCGCAGCCGCCGAGCGTCCCCGAGAAGTCGAACTCGACCCCGGTCATGCCCGTGGCGTCGAGGCACTCGCTGCTGCCGTAAAAGAGGCCGGCCCCCTGGTAGTCGTTGCCGGCCGCGATGGGCGGGACGAACCCGCCGGCGATCTGGAGGCCGTTGCCGTCGCTGGTGACCCCCACCGTGGGCGCGGTCTGCCCCGACCCGGCGTAGGTGTACGAGCCCCAGGCGTTGAGGCCGGTGCCGAACATGACGCCGCTGGTGGCCGCCTTGCCGCCGGTGGTGATCACCTGGCTCACGACCGGGGTGGTCGGGCAGGCCGGGGCGGCGCCGTCGACGGAGCAGTTGTGTCCCACGGCCTGGCCCGCGCCGCCGCTGCCGGCGGCGCCGCCGTCGGGGCTGGCCGCGGGCGCGGTCCCCTGCGCGATGAGCTGCGGCCCGGCCGCCGCCCGGCGCTGATCCTCGCCGTAGACCCAGGCGGTCGACTTGCTCGTGTCGGTGATCTCCACCGCCGCCAGTGACGTCGCCGGGAAGAGATAGGTCGGCGCCGCGGGCGGTACCTTGAGCCCGGCGACCTGCAGCGTGAGCGCGACCGGCTTCGGGTTCCAGTTGACGAGGATGATCTCCGTCGCGTCGTCGCCGGCATCGCGGCTGGAGTAGGCGGACACGCCGCTCGGCAGACCGGCCGGCGTCGGCAGGACGGTGGGCCCGAAGTGCTCGGCGTAGAACAGATAGGCGTAGTACTCGGGGCGCGGGACGTGCCCGGGCGGCAGGCCGATCAGGCCCAGCGACCAGTCGTCCGGGTCGCTGATGTCCCACACCGCCGAGGTCCAGAGCTGCAGCTCGATCGCCGAGCCGAGGATGTCGGCCATCCAGAGCGCCGACCCCACCGTCCCCGGCGAGCCCCCCAGCACGCAGGCGGTGGCGTCGTAGGCGACGTTCATCTCGGTGAGCGCCAGCGGCTTCTCCCCCTGCCCCGTCTGCTGCAGGATCCCCAGCACCGAGGTCATCACCTGGCGGAACTGCACCGGGTCGGCCTCCACCGCCGGCAGCGTCGCCATCATCGACTCGAACGGATAGCGGTGGATCGAGATGACGTCGAATTGATCGCCGCAGGTCTCGAGGATCGGCGTCAGCCAGTCGGTGGCGGTGCCCCCGCCCGCCTGATACTTGTAGGCCAGGTCGGGCCCCACGATCTTGATGGTGGGGTCGACGGCCTTCATCGCCGCCACGTCGGCGCTCACGGCCGCGCAGTAGTCTTCGGGCGTGTACCCCATCACCTGCGGCCAGCTCGGCTGCCCCGGCGTGTCGTAGATGTCGGGCTCGTTGCCGATGGAGAAGTACTTGATGCCGTAGCCCTGCGTGACCCCGTACTGAACCATCGCCGCGGCCGTATCGGCCGTCGGCGGATTGCCCGCCGCATCGGCCAGCAGCGGCACCTGCACGATCGGCTCGGCGCCGACCGCCCGCGCATAGGTGACCATCGCGTCGAACTGCGTGTCGTCGAAGGCGTTGGGCGTGTTGGCGTCGTTGTTGTAGCCGCCCACGCGCAGGTACGCCGGCCGCAGGGCGGCCACCAGCGACTCGGTTCCCGTGACGGCGTCGCCGAAGTCCGGCATCCAGTCCCAGTAGTTGACCGACCAAGTCGTCGTGCGCGGCGTGCGCGTGGTGGTCGAGATGGTGACCGCCGTCGGCGCCGGGCCGCCGCCCGCGCCGCCCGCGCCGGTCGGCGGGGCCACGCCCCCTTCGTTGCACCCGAGCGAAATGACCGCCGCCGAGAGCAGCCCGGCGAGCGCGACCGAGCGCCTGCGTCGTACCTGCATGTGGTTCACCTCCAGGCTAACGAAGTCGGGCGCTGTTCAAGCGGAAGCGAGCGCGGCATCGATGGCGGCGCGCAGGCCGGCGTCGTCGGGCTCGACGTTCGACTCGAAGGCGCGGATCACCTCGCCGTTCTTCCCGACCAGGTACTTGTGGAAGTTCCATTTCGGCTCGCCGTGCTTGGCGGTGAGGAACTTGTAGACCGGCGACTGCCCCTGCCCCTTGGTCCCCACCTTGGCGAACATCGGAAAGCTGACCTGATACTTGGTGCTGCAGAAGGTCTGGATCTCCGCTTCGCTGCCCGGTTCCTGCGCCCCGAACTCGTTGGAGGGGAACCCGAGCACCGCCAGCCCCTTCCCCCGGTACTCCCGCCAGAGCCGTTCGAGACCGGCGTACTGCGGCGTGAATCCGCACTCGGAGGCGGTGTTCACCACCAAGAGCACCTTCCCCTTGTAGACGGCGAGCGGCTGAGGTTTGTGATCGATGGTCTCGGCGGTCAGGCTGTGCAGCGACATGGCCGAGACGCTAGGCGATCGCGCGCGGCCGGGCAAGCTGCGAGGGCCGTGACGTGCTCAACCGGTCACCGCCCGCGCTCCGCGCCGCGCGCGCGCCTTCGCCTCGGCCCGCGCCTCCGCTTCTTGGCGCGCCTTCTTCTCGGCGCCCAGCGCCAGGGTGCAGGCCTGGATCATGGGGCGCAGCCGTTCGGTCAGGAAGTCGCGCAGCAACGCGACGCGCGTCGGCTCGTACGCCATGGGCGGTGAGACCAGGCTCAGCTCGGCGCCGACGATGCCGTAGTCGGGGAGGACGCGCACCAGATCGCGCCCGCCTTTGCGCAGCCCCCCCTTGGCGATCCACCCGAGATAGAGATCGGGCAGGAGACCGATGCCGAGCCCGGTCGAGATCGCGTCGGCCATGAACGACATCTCGTGGACGACCAGCGGCCCCGAGACCTTGACCGTCTCTTCGCCGCGCGGACCGGTCAGGCGCAGGTTCGCGCGCTCGTGCGGCTCGCCGAAGAGGAGGAACCGGTGCTGGGCCAGGTCGGCGATCCGCTGCGGCCGCCCCGCCTTGCGCAGGTAGCCGCGCGAGGCGAACAGCCCCAGCTCGGAGCGCCCGAGCCGCCGCGCGATGAGCGCCGAATCGACCAGCGGCCCCGCCCGCAGCGCGAGGTCGAACCCCTCCGCCACCAGGTCGACCCGCCGCGGCGTCAGCACGACGTCGAGCTCGACCTTCGGATACTTGGTCAAGAACTCGGCGAGCATGCTGGCCAGCCACCCCGTGCTGTCGCCGGCGGTGGTGAAGCGGATCGGCCCCGCGACCTCGCCGCTCAGATCGGTGACCGCCGCGCTGGCGTCCGCCAGGCCGCCCAGCGCGGCGCGCGCCCGCTCGAAGTAGAGCCGCCCTGCCTCGGTCAGCACCAGCTTGCGCGTGCTGCGCTGGAGCAGCCGCACGCGCAGCGTCCGCTCGAGCGCCGTCACCCGCCGGCTCACCGACGACTTCGGCAACCCCAGCTGTCGCGCCGCGCCCGTGAAGCTCTCCTCCTCCACCACGCGGACGAAGGCGTTCACCAGATTGAGGTCGAGGCCGGTTGTTGCTGCCATAGCAACGATAGGTTGCCATGGTCGAGTCTAGTTGTCCGCCAAGAAACGACCACACTGAGGGGCGAAAGGACTTGCTCATGCACACCTTCCAGAAAGTGGTCCCCACCGCGGCCCGTCTCTTCATGGGCCTGATCTTCACCGTCTTCGGCCTGAACTTCTTCCTGCACTTCCTGCCCACCCCGCCGGAGCCGCCGCGCGCCCTCGCCTTCGCCGGCGCGCTGTTCGGCAGCGGCTCCCTCTTCCCGCTGCTCAAGTCGATCGAGGTCACCGCCGGCCTGCTCTTGCTGAGCGGCCTCTTCGTGCCGCTGGCGCTGGCGGTCCTGGCGCCCGTGCTGGTCAACATCATCGGCTTCCATCTTTTCCTGGCGCCCTCGGGGCTGCCGATCCCTCTGGCGCTGCTGGCCGCCGAGCTCTACCTGGCCTGGACCTACCGGGCCGCCTTCGCCCCGATGCTGCGCCTGCGCACCCCGCTCCCGCAGCGCGGGCGCGACGTGCGCGAGGCCGCGCCGGCTCATCTGGCGGCGTGACGCATCACC
>DATNDC010000111.1:0-18739 GCA_035607055.1 Polyangia bacterium | reverse complement strand
TGCGCCTCTGGACGGCGGCCGGCGACTACCAGAGCGACGTCGTCTTCTCCGAGGCGATCCTCAACCAGCTCTCCGAGTCGTACCGCAAGATCCGCAACACCTGCCGCTACCTGCTCTCGAACTTGTACGACTTCGTGCCGGCGCGCGACCGCCTCGACGACGACCAGCTGCGCGAGCTGGACCTGCTGGCGCTGGGCCTCCTGCGCGAGCGCGACCATCAGATCTTCGAGGCCTACAAGCGCTACGCCTTCCACGAGGTGGTGCGCCTCATCAACGACTACGCGATCACCGTCTCCGCGGAGTACGCCGATCCGGTCAAGGACGCGCTCTACTGCGAGGCGGCCGGGGCGCCGGCGCGCCGGAGCGTGCAGACCGCCTTCTACGAGATGATCCGGACGCTCGGCACCTGGATGGCGCCCATCCTCTGCTTCACCGCGCAGGACGTGGCCGACGAGCTCGGGCGCGTGACCGGCGAGCCGTTCGACGTGCACGGCGGCCTCCACGAAGAAATTTATCCGCCCGGGAAAGCGCCCGCCAACCCCAACAAGCGCTGGGTCGAGGAGATCCGCCCGCGCCGGGAGGCGATCCTGCGGCCGCTGGAGAAGTTCCGGGCCGAGGGGCACAAGTCGCTCGACGCGCGGGCGCGCGTCACGCCGACCGCCGCCGAGCGCCCGCACTGGCAATGGAACCTCGACCACCTGACCGAGCTCTGCGTGGTCTCGCGCATCGAGCTCGACCCGGCCGACGCGCCGGCCGGGGCGGCGACCAGCATCGTCATCGACGAGGCGCCGGGATCGACCTGCCCGCGCTGCTGGCGGCGCACCGGCGATCCGCCGACGCCCGGCGCCCCCGATCCGCACCTCTGCCGGCGCTGCGCCGGCGTCCTCGCCGCCGCCAGGAGCGCCTCATGACCCCGACGCGCCGCAAGTACCTGCTGTTCACCGTGTTCATGGCGCTGAGCCTGGCGCTCGACCAGTGGACGAAGATCCTGGCCCGGCAGGTCCTCCGCCCGCGCGGACCGTTCAACCCGAAGGTGATCATCCCCGGCTTCTTCGATCTGCGCTACGCGGAGAACCCGGGCGTCGCCTTCAGCATGCTGCAGGATCTGCCGGGGGGCCGGCTGCTGCTGACCTTGCTGGCGGTGGCGGCGTTCGTGCTGGTCATCGCCTACCTGCGCAAGACCCCGCTCGACAACGGGCGCCTGCACGTGGCGCTGGGGCTGGTGGGCGGCGGCGCGATCGGGAACCTCATCGATCGCGCCCTGTACGGCAAGGTCACCGACTTCATCGTCTGGAAGAAGGGGATCCACGAGTGGCCCGCCTTCAACATCGCGGACGCGGCGCTCTGCGTGGGCGTGGGGCTCATGCTCCTCGACATGATCATCGCCTGGCGAAACGAGCGCGCGACGGCGTGACGCGGCCGCGTCGGGAGTCGTCTTGCACCCGGTCCTCATCACCCTCCCCTTCGGCCGGCGCGAGCTCGCGCTGCACAGCTACGGGATCCTGATCGCGGTCGGGCTGGCGGTGGGCATCTGGATGGCCCACCGCGAGGCCGTCCGCCGGGGGCTCGACGGGGGCCGGGTCCTCGATCTGGCGTTCTGGCTGGTCGTCGCCGGTCTCTGCGGCTCGCGCCTGACCTACGGGATGGTCAACGCGCGCAGCTTTTTCCATGCCTGCGTCGACGGCAATGGTCCCTGGTGGCGCGACTGCACCAGCCTATTGAAGGTCTGGGAGGGGGGGCTGGTCTTCTACGGCGGCGTCGCGGCCGCCGCGCTGGCGGCCCTGGCCTTCGCGCGGCGGCAGGGCTGGTCGTTCGGCGAGGTGGGCGATCTCTTCGCCCCCGCGCTGGCGATCGGCCATGCGTTCGGGCGGCTCGGCTGCTTCACCGCCGGTTGCTGCTTCGGCAAGGAGACCACCGCGCGCATCGGCGTCGCGTTCCCGCGCGGCAGCGTCGCCTTCGAGGTCCTGCAGCGCGCGGGCGCGGTGCCCACCGGCGCCGGCGAGACGCCGCCGCTCCACCCCACGCAGCTCTACGAGGCGGCCGGCGAGGCGGCGATCTTCGCGCTGCTGCTGGTGCTGCGCCCGCGGCTGCGCCGGCAGCCGGGCGCCCTCCTGCTCTGCTACCTCGGCCTCTACGCCCTCCTCCGCTTCGTGGTGGAGATCTTCCGCGGCGACGTCCTGCGCGGCTTCCCGCTCGAGATCGCCACCCCGCGCCTGGCCGGCTGGCTCGGTCTGCCGCCGGCCGAGCCGATCTTCTTCTCGGCCGGGCAGCTCGGCAGCCTGCTCACCTTCGCGGCGGTGGCGGCGGCGCTGGTCTATCGGACGCGAGCGCGGCGAACGCCCGCGCCTTGACCTCGGTCTCGGCCAGCTCGGCCTCCGGCGTCGAGTCGGCCACGATGCCGCCGCCCACGGAGATCTCCAGCACGCCGCCCCGCACGACGGCGGTCCGGATGGCGATCGCCAGATCGAGATCCCCGGCGGCGCCCAGCCAGCCGGTGGCGCCGGTATAAGGCCCGCGCGGCGACCGCTCGAGCTCGTCGATGATCTGCATGGCCCGGCGCTTGGGGGCCCCGGTGACCGAGCCGCCGGGGAAGGTGGCGGCCAGGAGCTCCGCCAACCCCACTTCGGGCCGCAGCTGGCCGCGCACGGTCGAGACCAGGTGATGCACCGTCGGCAACGAGACGAGGCGCGCCACGGAGGCCACCTCGACGCTGCCGGCGCGGCAGACGCGGCCCAGATCGTTCCGTTCGAGATCGACGATCATGACGTGCTCGGCGCGATCCTTGGCCGCGCCGGTCAGCTCGCGCGCGGCCGCGCCGTCGGCGGCCGCGTCGGCGCCGCGCGGGCGCGTCCCCTTGATCGGCCGTGTCTCGAGGGCTCCGTCGGGCGCCAGGGAGAGAAACCGTTCGGGCGAGTTTCCGAGGATGGTCGGGCCGCCGTCCGTGCCGGCGATGAACGCCGCGTGAGGCGCCGCCGCGGCCGCGCGCAGCTGCGCGGCCAGGAAGACCGCGTCCGCCCCCTCGACCGACGCCGAGAGGCGGCGGGAGAGATTGACCTGATAGGCGTCGCCCGCGTGCAGGTAGTCGACGATCCGCCGGACCCCGGCGGTGAACGTCGCCTCCGGATGGACCGGCCGGAGCGGACCCATGCGCGCAAATTCGGTCGCCACGGTCGCCGGCTCGCGCGCGAGCAGCTCGGCGAGTCGCGCCGCGGCCGCCTCGTCCCGGGCCAAGATGCGCGCCGCGCCGTCGGCCTCGCGCACCCAGACGGCGTCGTGGAGCTGAAACTGGAACAGCGGCTCCGGCGACCGCCCGTCTTCTCCCGGCGCCCGGGGCGGCAGGCCGACCAGCTGCCGGCCGAGCTCGTAGGAGAGCCACCCGACGGCCACGGGAATACCCGCCGGCGGATCCGGGCGGTCGCACCAGGCGGCGCGCGCGACGTTCCAGGCGCGCTCGAGCCCGGTCAGATCTCCCGGGCGCGCGCCGCGCAGCACCTCGATCGGACGCGCGCCCACGAAATCGCGGGCGATCCGCGCTTCGTCGCGGCCGGGCGACGACAGCCAGAACGCGCCGGGCGCGGCGGCCGCGCGCCGGGCTGCCTCGGCCGGCGTCAGGGGGACGGCGGGGACGGCGATCACGCCTGCGCGCGCGCCTCGGCCAGCGCCGCGCGCAGGAAGCTGCGCATGTACTGCCCCATCGACACCAGCGACACCACCGTCGAGACGTAGAGGACGATGAGCCCCGCCAGGTGATAGTCGATCGTCTTGCTGGTCCCCAGGATCGGGTACCGGAAATAGATGAGCAGCATCATGATCGCCACCAGCTGCAGCGCGGTCTTGATCTTGCCGCTGTCGCTGGCCGAGATGATCAGCCCCTGGGCCGAGGCGATGCTGCGCAGCCCGTTGACCGCCAGGTCGCGGGCGATGATCACCACCACCACCCAGGCCGGCACGCGCGCCAGCGCCACCATGAACACCAGCACGGCGTTCACCGTCAACTTGTCGGCCAGCGGGTCGAGGAACTTCCCCAGCGTGCTCACCTCGCCGCGCTTGCGGGCGAGGTAGCCGTCGAGCCCGTCGCCCGCCGCGCTGACGAGATAGAGCAGGCTGGCCACGAAGCTGCGCAGCGGGCTGAAGTTGTCGATGAGCCAGAGCACCAGCGGGATCAGCAGCACCCGCCCCATGGTCACCAGGTTGGGGACGTTGGTGAGCTCGCGCCGGAGGCTGGCCATCGCTGTCGCTACCCCGCCGTCGCCGTGGTTGGAACGCCCGCCGGCAACATCGCCTCGAGCAGCACCACCCCTTCGCCCTGACAGCCGAGCTGGAACGGCGCCGCGCCCGGCATCCGGTCGCCGTGCGGGACGAGGCGCCCCACCCAGCCGTAGAGCCGCGCGGCCGAGATGAGCGTCGGTTTGTCGTCGGTGACCTTGATGGCGATGGCGTCGCTCGGCAGCTGCAGCGCCACCGTCCCGCGGCCGCGGAACTGCAACATGCGCAGGCCGGTGTTGGGGACCTCGCCGGCCTCCCAGGTGAGCGATCCTTCGAACGCCAGGACCCTATCCTCGCGGACGTAGAGCACGTCGTCGGCCAGGCGCAGCGGCAGCCAGGCCCCCGCCGGCCCGGCGATCCAGACGTCGCCCCCGCCGGTGAGCCGGAAGTACGGCGCCCCGCCCTCGCACCCGAGCGGCTCGCTGGTGATGCGCCCCTGCGCGCGGCGGACGCCCGGCTCCCACTGGACCGCGCCCGCGCCGGCCAGGATGGCGTCGGCGCGGGCATGCGCCTCGTCGGCGATGGTCAGCCGAAAGGCGCCGGGGGCGATGGCCGGCGACGACGCCTGCCCGAGGCGCGCCAGCACGAACGACAGCAGCGGCACGGGCTGGACCTCGCGCGGCTGGGGCGGCTCCAGCGCTTCCGCGGCGGCCGGACGCACGACGTGGGCGGCCGCCTCGGCGCGGACCTCGACCGGCTCGTCCGGGCGGCGCGCGGCGGGGCGCCTTTCGGTGGCCGCGGCGGACGGAATCGGCGGCAAGGGGGGCGCCAGCGCCACCGGGCGGCCGCTCGCGCCGCCGAAAATCGGCGTGGGCGGACGGGCCAGCTTGGCCGCCTGATCGAGCTCGCCGGCCAGCGCGTCTTGGCCCGCGCGGCGGAAGGCCGCCGCCGCCTGCACCACCTCGCCCTTCTTGGCGTAGGCGTAGCCGAGGTAGCTCCAGGCGCGCGTGTCGCCGGGCGCGATGCGGACGGCCATCTCCAGCTCGGGGAGCGCGTCGTCGAACCGCCCCAGCTTCAGGGCCAGAAGACCCAGGTTGCGGCGGGCGCCGGCGTCGTGCGGCGAGACGCCGGCGATCTCGCGGTAGGTGGCGTGCGCCTCCTCGAGGCGCCCCAGCTTGTAGCGCACCAGCGCCAGCAGCGTGAGCGCCTTGGCGTCGCTCGGCGAGACCGACAGCGCCCGCAGGATCTCCCCCTCGGCCTCGCCGAACTTCTTGGAGGCGACCAGCTCGCCGGCGCTGGCCAGGTGGGCGACGAAGGGGGCGGCGCTCATTTTTCCGCGGTGGCTCCCGCCACCGTCCGGTACTGGTCGTACCGGCGCAGGACCATCGCCACGTAGGCGTGCGTGGTCTCGTAGGGGGGGATGCCGCCGTACTTCTCGACCGACGCCGGCCCGGCCTGGTAGCCGGCGATCACCTTCACCTTCTCGTCGGGCGAGCAGACGGTGAGCGGCGTGCCCGCCTCGCCCGCCGCCGGCGTCTTGCAGAATCGCCGGGCCAGAATCTGGAGGTAGCGCGTGCCGCCCATGATGTTCTGCCGCGGATCGAAGATGTCGGTCACGCCCATGAGGCGCGCGGTCCCCGGCAAAAGCTGCATCAGCCCCTCGGCGCCGGCGCTGGAGACGACGCGCGGGTCGAAGTCCGACTCGGTCTTGATGATCGCCCGGATGAACGCCTCGGGGATCCCGTAGAACGCCTGCCCGTCGAGGATGTCGCGATCGAACCGGGTGTAGCGCACCGGCGAGACGTCGCGGGGGGGAACGATGTCGGTCGACCCGCGCAGCGCCGCCGCCTTGCCGGGGCCGGTCTTGAACAGGACCTTCCAGTGGCCGCCGGCCGGCTGCTTGTTGGTGAACTCCACGATCCCGTCGCCCCGCTCGCGCGACCAGAAGGTGCCCGCGTGCGCCGGCAGGCCGAGCACGGCCGCCGCCCCGAGGAGCAGAGTGAGCACACCTCGCTTCATGCGCACCAACGATCGTAACACGAGCGGGGTCGACGGTTCGAACTGCGCTAGACTTCGCCGGTGATCGAGACCGACTACCTGGTGATCGGGTCGGGGCTGGCCGGGCTGACCTTCGCCTTGCGCGCCTCGGCGCACGGCCGGGTGGTGGTGGCGACCAAGCGGGCGCCCGCCGACGCCAACACCGCCTACGCCCAGGGCGGCGTGGCGGGCGCGCTCGATCCCGAGGATGGCGTCGCGGCGCACGTCGAGGACACGCTGCGCGTCGGCGACGGCCTCTGCCACCGCGACATCGTGGAGATCTGCGCGCGCGAGGGGCCGGAGCACATCCTCTGGTTGGCCAACGAGCTGGGCGTCCCCTTCGACCGCGACGCGGCCGGCCACCTCGAGCTCGGCCGCGAGGGGGGCCACACGGCGCGCCGGATCGTCCACGTCAAGGACTCGACCGGCTGGGCCATCCAGGAAGGCCTGCTGGCGGCGGTCGCCAAGCGCGCCGACCGCATCACGGTTCTCCCCGACCACCTGGCGATCGATCTGCTGACCACCGCCAAGTACGGCGGCCCGAACGCGGTGTTCGGCGCCTACCTGCTCGACCAGCGAACGGGCGAGGTGGTCACCGTCGCCGCCCGCGCGGTCGTGCTGGCCACCGGCGGCTCGGGCAAGGTCTACCTCTACACCTCGAACCCCGACGTGGCGACGGGCGACGGCGTGGCGATGGCCTACCGGGTCGGCGCGCGCATCGCCAACATGGAGTTTTTTCAATTTCACCCCACGGTGCTCTACCACCCGGCGGCCAAGTCGTTCCTCATCAGCGAGGCCTTGCGCGGCGAGGGCGGCATCCTGCGCCTGCGCGACGGCACGGCCTTCATGCCGCGCTACCACGAGATGAAGGACCTCGCCCCGCGCGACGTCGTCTCGCGCGCCATCGACGCCGAGATGAAGCGCACGGGCGACGACCACGTCGGCCTGGACATGACGCACCTTGCGGGCGATTTCGTGGTGGCGCGTTTTCCCAACATCCACCGCCGCTGCCTGGAGCTGGGGATCGACATGCGCCAGCAACCGATCCCGGTGGTGCCGGCCGCCCACTACAGCTGCGGCGGCGTTCTGGTCGACGAGCACGGCCGCTCGTCGGTGAAGAACCTCTACGCCATCGGCGAGGTGGCGATGACCGGCCTGCACGGCGCCTGCCGCCTGGCCTCGAACTCGCTGCTCGAGGCGATGGTCTTCGGCGCCCGCGCCGCCGACGACGTCCGCGGCGTCCGCAGCGAGCGCCCCGCCCAGGTGGCCCCCTGGTACTCCGGCGACGCCGCCTCGCCCGACGACGCCGTGGTGGTGAGCCACAACTGGGACGAGATCCGCCGCCTGATGTGGAACTACGTCGGCATCGTCCGCACCGACCGCCGCCTCGAACGCGCCGCCCGCCGCATCGAGCTCATCCGCTCCGAGATCCGCGACTACTACTGGAACGTGACGATCACCGGCGACCTCGTCGAGCTGCGCAACATCGCGCTCGTCGCCGACCTGATCATCGAATCGGCGCGCCGCCGGCCGGAGAGCCGGGGGCTGCACTACACGCTCGACCACCCGGACCACGACGCGCGGCTGGCCCGCGACACGGTGATCGCCCGCGGGGACGGGCCCGTGGTCTGACCCGGCGCAGGCGCAACGAAGCCGAGGATCCCCTCGCGGACTGTCGAGCGGAGTTTGCCCGGGGTCGAGAACGGTCATGCGTCGTCCGACAACTGGGCGACGCTCGCCAAGGCATGAGCCAGACGCCGGCCGGCGAGGGGACCGAAACACCACCAGATGCGAAGACGTGCCCTCCCGATCCAGGTAGTCCATTCCTCATGCGCCGCGGACCTCGGCCCACCCTCTTCGCATCCTCCTGCCTGCTTCTCGTGACTCTCGCCGCCTGTGGGCCGGAGGCGGCTCAGCCCGGCGGTACCGGGGGCGCACCCGCGACAGGGGGGACGTCCGGCAGTGTCGACGGCGCGGCCGACGCCGGCGGCGATCCGTTTGTCCTTTCCTGGCAGGACGACTTCGACGCGCTGGACACCTCGGCTTGGCAGTTGCAAACCTTCACTTTCGGAGGAAACGAAGCTCAGTTCACGCCGCAGAACGCCGCGGTCGCGAACGGCATCCTCACCATCAGCCTGACGGCGAATCCGAACAGCACGACGGAGCCCTACTGGGGCGTCGAGATGCGGTCGGCCAAGACGCTCACTTACGGCAAGGTCTCGGCGCGCATGCGGTTCGCTACCGGGTCGGGCGTCGTGTCCGGGCTGGTATTGTTCTACACGCCGTATCCCAACTGCAACTGGAACGAGATCGACATCGAGCACCTCGGCGACGCGAGCAATACCTCGCAGCTCAACTGCCAGGTGTATCTGGGGACGCCGACGCCCGGCTGCACCACCTCCGTGTCGCCGACCCAGGACCCTCAGCTCGTGAACCTGGGTCTGAACGCGGAGACCGACTTCCACCAGTACGACATCGAATGGACGCCGGCCGGCGTCAGCACCTTCATCGACGGTACGCTGCTCCGGACCTGGACGGCGCACGCGGACCTGCTCGACCTACCGGAGACCGTGCTCTTCACGATCTGGGCGTCGAGCGCCGCGTCGTGGGCAGGCCCCCTGACGTCGACCTCCGCGCCCACCAGCGCGGACATCGACTGGATCAAGGTCTACGACTGGACCGGCCTCGGCTCTGCCGGCGGCTGACGACTTCGCATTTTGTGGGCGTGCTGTCTCCGGCGCGCCTTGGTAGCATCACCAGGTGCCGGAGGCGCTGTACCAGCCGTTTCCCCTGCCCGGCGCCGCCCGGGCCCACGTCTGGCACCACGTTCCCGAGACCCGCCGGCCGCGGCATTTTCACAGCGAGCCGGAGCTGAACCTCATCGCCGCGGGCAGCGCCACCTTCGGCGTCGGCGACATGACCATCTTCGCGACGGCCGGCCACCTGCTTTGGTGGGCGCCCGGACAAGATCACGTTCTGCTCGATGCTTCTGCGGACTTCGATCTGTTCGTGATCGGCCTGACGCCGGAGCTGTCGGCGCGGGTTCTCGCAGACGACGGCCCGACGGCGTTCGCTGGCGCCACGCGAACCCGGCTCGATCCGGGGGCGTTCGCGCGCCTTCGTTCATTCTGCGAAAGGCCAGTCGCCGAGGACGCGAGCACGGCCGAGCAACGGGTCGGCGAGTTTTGGCGCGACGCTCACTCTCTCCGCCTCGCCGTGCCCGATAAGCACACGTTCACCAGCCGGGCGCTGCCGTCGCTGATCGAGCGGCCCGAGCTGCGGCGGAGCGAGGTCGCCTCGATGGTTCGAGGCTATCCGACCGAATTGAGCCGTCACTTTCACCAGGACGTCGGCCTGACCCTGACCGCGTACCGGACGCGCCTGCGACTATTGCGGTTCATCGATTCTGCCTGCGCCGGGGGATCGAGCTTCTTGTTCGCGGCCCTCGAGGCTGGCTTCGGCAGTTACTCGCAGTGCCACCGTGCGTTCCAGCAGACGCTCGGGTGCAGCCCTCGGCATTACTTTCGGTCCGAGGTTCGCTCGCGGATGGAGAACGCGTTTCTTCCGTTCGGCCGCGAATAGCTAAAACCGACCGAGCGGCCGATTCGGCGCTGTCCGGGCGAGCGCCACCGCCGCGCGCGCTAGAAGAAGATCCCGATGCGCAGCAGATCCAGCGTCGGCAGGGGGTATTTGATGAGGAAGCTGGCGATGGAGTGGACGGTGCTGGCGGAGGATTGGGCTTGGGCGATGACGTCCGGGGGGACGGAGGACGTCGATTGGGGGGGAACGGGCTGGCCGTTGTAGGTCGAGGTCACGACGGGGTCTTTGGGGATCGGGATCTGCACGCCGATGCCGAAGCCGAGCGAGACTCCGGATGACGACACCCACAGGACGCCGATCTCGGGGGCCAGGAAGAAGCTGGACATGTCGGCGGTGGTGGTCAGCTCGGCGTTGTCCAGCGATTGGCCGATGGAGGCGATGAAGCTCTGGTAGCCGAGGCCGCCGCCCAGGTAGAAGATGCCTTGGAAGGGGAACCAGCGGAGGATCCCGGTGACCGCCTTCATGCCCAGCTTGACGTCGGCGCCGGGGATCGACAGCTCGGGGAGCAGGCTCCCCTTGAGGCTGAGGGCGAAGGCGCTGTTTAGCTTCACGACCACCTCGCCTTCGAGGGGGCGCGGCAAGGCGATCACGCCCAGCATCAGGCCGAGGTGCATCCCGTCGGCGAAGGGGTTGGCCGGGGGCGACGGCTCGGAAGGTGGGGTCATCGATTCGGGGAACGGCGGGGCGGAGGCGGAGACCGGGGGCGGCACCGGCGCGAGGGGCGCCAGGGGTGGCGGCGGGGGGAGCGGTGAAGGCTCGGGAGGTGGTGGGGGCGAAGGCGTGGCGGGCGCAGGGAGTTGCGGCGCGGGCAGAGTCGCAGGGGCGGCTGGCGCGGGCGGCACGGCTGGCGCGGGCGGCGTGGGTCGTGGGGCGACCGCGGCAGCCGGCGGAGGCGGCGTGGCTGCGGGGGCTGGGGGTGCGGGGGCCGGTACGGGCGGCGGCGGGCTCGGGGGTGCGGGCGGGGGTGCTGTTCCGGGGAGGGGCTTGAGGACGAGCGAGGTCTCGAGGGACTTGCCGACGGTGATCCAGACCGGGAAAGCCAGCGGCGCGAAGCCGGGCTTGCTGGCGCCGAAGACGTGGCGGCCGGCGAGCAGGTGGAACGGGTGGGCCAGGAGGTCGGTGTCGATCGGGCGGTCGTCGAGGGTGTAGGCCGCGTCGGGGACGGCGAGGGTCAGCTTCACCGTGCCGGTGACGACGTCCAGGTCGGCGAGCGACCGCTCGGCCGCGGCGCGATCGTCAGCGGTCAGCTCGGCGGCCGGGCGGGCCAGCAGCTTTTCGTAGGCCCGGTAGGCCTCGGCGGGGCGGTCGAGCGCCCGGTCGGCGGCGCCGATCCCCTGCAGCGCTGCCGCCGACGGCACGACGGCGTAGGCCGCCTGCAGTCTCGCCAGCGCGGCCTCGTAGCGCCCGTCCTTGAGCAGGCTCTGCCCGGCGGTCAGATCCTGCTCGGCCTGTGCCCGCTGCGCGGCCGAGGGCGCGGCGACGCTGACTTGCGCGTGCGCGGGCGCGCCCCCGAGAGCGCAAATCAGGACGACCGGAAACGCGGCGCGCAACATGCTACGAACGTTTTCATCGAACGAACGGCGCGCGGCCTGAAATGTTCCGCGGCGGACTTCAGTGGCCGGCGACCTCGAGCAGGTGCTGCTCGATGGTCGAGGCGTCGCCGGGGACGAACCCGGCGTTGACGTAGCGGACGATCCCGGCGCGATCGACCACGTAGGAGGTCGGCATCTTGTCGGGCTGGAGCAGCTCCGCGATCTCGCCGCGCGGATCGTGCGCCACCGTCAGCGACCAGCGGCCGCCGTGGTCACGCAGGAACTTTTCCACGTTGGCCCGCTGCTGGTCGACCGAGACCGCCAGGATGTCGATCCCCTGCGCCTTGAGCCGGCGCGCCATCTCGTTGAGGACCGGCAGCTCTTGCTTGCAGGGGTCGCACCAGGAGGCCCAGACGTCGAGCAGGAGGACGCGCCCCTTGTAGGAAGCGACGTTGATCGTCTTCCCCGAGAGCCCGTCGACCTTGAGCGGCGGCAGCGGCGCGCCCACGGCGGACCCGGACGCGCCCGCGTCGCCGCCGGTGGTCGCGCAGCCGAGCGCCAGCACCAGCAACGCGACGGCTAGCTTGTACCGAGAGCGTCCTTGATCCATTCGCTGAGGCTCTCGGCGTTGCGCGCGTCGGTGTACTCGCGACCGTTGATGTAGAGCGTGGGCGTCGCCTGCAGGCCGATGGCCGATCCCTGGTTGTGGTCCTTCTCGACCTTGGCCTTCACCGCCGAGGAGGCCACGTCCTGGCGGAACTTGGCGACGTCGAGCCCGGACTCCTTGGCCACCTTCTCGATCTCGGCAGGACCGAGCTCATCTTGATGCTCCCAGAGCTTGTCCTGGAAGGACCAGAACTTCCCCTGCTTCTGGGCCGCCACCGCCGCCTCGGCCGCCAGCCGCGCCTCGGTGTGCTGCGGCAGCGGGTAGTGCTTGAAGTAGAGCTTCACGTCGTTGGGGAACTCGTCGAGGATCTGGTGCAGCACCGGCTGGAAGTTCTTGCAGTGCGGGCACTCGTAGTCGGCGAACTCGACCAGCGTGACGCGCGCGTTCGGGTTCCCCTTCATCGGGGCGTCGGAGACGTCGATCTGCTTGGGGCTGACCGGCCGGTAGCGCTTGGCGAGCGCCTCCGAGACCTCGGAGTCGGTGAAGCCCTGGTCGACCAGGCGCACGACGTAGCGGAGCGCGCTCACCGACCGGGCGCAGCCGTTCCTGGTCGCCTTGGCCGAGGCGAGCAGGCTCTGCGCCTGCCCGCAGACCGACGGCTCGCTGTTGCCGATGCGGAAGAAGACCTTCTTGCCGAAGTCGTCGAGCTTCGAGATGTCCACGCCCGGGGGCGCCGTGCTCTCCCCGGACGGAGCGCCCGTCGTCTTGACCGCCGACGCCTCGGCCGGGTGGGCCTCAGCCGGCGACTTGGCGCAAGCGGCGGCCGTCAACAGCGCGCCGATCACACCCACGAGCAGGAGCAGCGAAGAGGCGCGACGCATGGGGCGTCTAGATATAGAAACCCGGCGCCCGCAAGTCAAACGTCCGGGATGGTTCATGGCTCGTCCCGATGACCGACCAGGCTCAACGGGTTGATTGACTCATTCGCACGCACCTTCTATAAATCGCGGCGTCGGTGTAGTTCTTCCCCGACTAGGGGCCCATGACATCAGATTATCTGTCCGCGGCGCTCATGATCCTGTGCGGGGTCGGGTTCGCGCTGCTCCTGACCGCGGCCGCCAAGTACCTCGGCCCGCACCGGCCCAGCGCCGCCAAGGACTATCCGTACGAGTGCGGATCCGAGGTCATCGGAAGCCCGCGCGCCCGGTTCGACGTGAAGTTCTACCAGGTGGCCATCGTCTTCCTGGTGTTCGACATCGAGACGGCGTTCCTCTACCCCTGGGCGCTCAAGTACCGCGACCTCTCCTGTGCCGGCGCCGTCGCCGCCGGGAAGTGCGCGGGCGGCGTCTCCTTCTTCGGCCTCGGCGAGATCCTCGTCTTCATGGGGATCCTGATCGTCGGGCTGGCCTACGTCTGGCGCAAGCGCGCCATCGGATGGGAGTAGCGATGGGCGCGCTCGACTGGGTGACCACCAAGCTGACCGACGCCACCAACTGGGCGCGGAAGTTCTCGCTGTTCCAGTACCCGTTCGTGACCGCCTGCTGCGGGATGGAGTTCATGTCCGTGGCGGCGCCCAAGTACGACATCGCCCGCTTCGGCGCCGAGTTCCCGCGCTTCTCGCCCCGCCAGGCCGACCTGCTGATCATCGTGGGGACCATCACCGAGCGACAGGGGCCGGCCCTGCGCCGCATCTACGACCAGATGTGCGAGCCCAAGTGGGTGGTGGCGTTCGGCGTCTGCGCCTCGACCGGCGGCTTCTACCAGAACTACTCGACCATGCCGGGCGCCGATCAGGTGGTTCCGGTCGACGTCTACATCCCCGGCTGCCCGCCGCGGCCCGAGCAGGTGCTCGACGGCCTGATCCTGCTTCAGGAGCGGATCCAGCGCAACGAGGGGCACAACCAGGTCGCCATCGCCGTCGAGGCGGCCGAGCGCAAGGGGATCGACGTCCCGCTGGCCCGGATTCGAGCGATCGGCCAGAAAGCGGAGACGCCCTAATGGCCCAGATCGTCCTCGATCAGCTGAACGCCAAGTTCACCGGCGGCGAGATCCTCGAGAGCGGCACCACGCACGGCGACGAGTGGGCACGCATCCGCCGCGACGCCTGGATCGCCGCGGCCACCTTCCTGCGCGACGACCCGGCCACCAAGATGGAGATGTTCATCGATCTGACCTGCGTCGATCGGCTGGGGATCCGCGGCGGCAAGCCGGACGCGCCGCGCTTCGACGTGGTGGTGCACCTCTATTCGGTGAGCCACAAGCACCGGGTGCGGCTCTACTGCGGGGCCAACGAGGACGACGCCTGGGTCGACACGCTGTGCAACGTGTGGGCGGGGGCCAACTGGTACGAGCGCGAGGCCTACGATCTTTACGGCGTCCGCTTCAAAGGGCACCCCGATCTGCGGCGCATCCTGATGTACCCGGAGTTCGTCGGGCACCCACTGCGCAAGGACTACCCGAAAGAGAAGCGGCAGCCGCTGGTGCGCCGCCAGGCCGGAAGCCGAGAGTAAAAACACTTGGACGACAACCACGATTCGACGCTCGCCCCTTCCACGTTGCCTCGCAAGGTGGTGTTGGGCTTTCAGGACGTTGAGGACCTGACCGCGCCCGATCTGCCGACCGAGCCGCTCCCCTTGAACATGGGCCCCTCGCACCCGGCCATGCACGGAACCGTGCGCATGGTGCTGGAGGTCGAGGGGGAGCGCATCTCGAGCGCCGACATCCAGATCGGCTATCTGCACCGCTGCTTCGAGAAGGAGTCGGAGAGCGCCACCTGGACCCAGGTCTTCCCCTACACCGATCGCCTCAACTACATCTCGCCGATGCTCAACAACGTCGGCTACGCGATGGCGGTCGAGAAGCTGCTGGGGATCACCAAGGAGATCCCCGAGCGCGCGCAGTTCATCCGGGTGATCGTGGGCGAGGTCTCGCGCATCACCGACCACCTCACCTGCCTCGGCGCCTCGGCGATGGAGCTGGGGGCGTTCACCGTTTTTCTCTATGCGCTCAAGGCCCGCGAGTGGCTGTTCGAGCTGCTCGAGGAGGTCTGCGGCGCCCGGCTGACCTCGACCTATCTCCGCATCGGCGGCGTCGCCTACGACCTGCCGCCCGAGTTCGACGCCAAGCTGCGCAGCATCGTCGAGCGGACGCAGGTGGTCCTCTCGGACATCTCCAAGCTGCTCGACCGCAACCGGATCTTCCGCGACCGGATGGACGGCATCGGGATCATCACCCGGGAAGACGCGGTGGCCTACGGGATCACCGGGCCGGTGGGGCGCTCGACCGGCCTCGCGTACGACGTCCGCAAGGACCACCCCTACCTCGTTTACGACCGGTTCGACTTCGACGTGCCGGTCGGCTCGGTGGGCGACAACTTCGACCGTTACGCCGTGCGCGTCGAGGAGATCCACCAGTCGATCCGGATCCTCGACCAGGCGCTCAAGCAAATCCCGGCCGGGCCCTTCATGCACCCCGATCCGCGCATCTCGCTACCGCCCAAGAACGAGGTCTACAACTCGATCGAGGCGATGATCGCCCACTTCAAGAACATCATGGACGGCATCCACGTCCCCTCGGGCGAGGTGTACTCCTTCACCGAGGCGGGCAACGGCGAGCTCGGCTTTTACCTCGTCTCCGACGGGACGGGCCGGCCCTGGAAGTGCCGCGTGCGGCCCCCCTGCTTCTCGGCCACCGAAGTCCTCACCAAGGTGCTGCCCGGGCTCTTCATCGCCGACGTCGTCCCGACCTTCGGCATGATCAACATGATCGGCGGCGAGTGTGACAGATGAGGCAAGACCGATGACCACCACGACGCCGCCCAGCACGACCACGCCCGAAATGGTGACCATCACCATCGACGGCAAGACCCACCAGTTCCCCAAGGGGACGGTGCTGCTCGAGGCCTGCAACGCCGTCGGCGCCGAGGTCCCCTTCTTCTGTTACCACCCCGGCCTCTCTTCGCCCGCCGTCTGCCGCCAGTGCCTGGTCGACGTCAAGGGGCAGCCGAAGCCGGTGCCCTCCTGCTACACGCCGGTGGCCGACAAGATGGAGGTGATGACCCGCTCGCCGCGCGCGGTCGATGTCCGCCGCCAGATGCTGGAGTTCACCCTCGTCAACCACCCGATCGACTGCCCGATCTGCGACAAGGCCGGCGAGTGCATGCTGCAGAAGCAGTACTTCGACTGGGACGCCAAGCTGGCGCGCAACGACGGCATCAAGGTGCACAAGGCCAAGGTCGTCGACATCGGGCCGCACATCGTCCTCGACCAGGAGCGCTGCATCCTCTGCACCCGCTGCATCCGCGTCTGCGACGAGGTGGCCAAGAACCACCAACTCGAGATGGCCCAGCGCGGTGATCATGAAGTGCTGACCACGGCGCCCGGCCACCAGCTCGACAACCCCTACTCGCTCAACACCGTCGACGTCTGCCCGGTCGGCGCGCTCACCGCCAAGGACTTCCGGTTCTCGATGCGCGTCTGGGAGCTCTACACGACGCCGTCGATCTGTCCGGGCTGCGCCACCGGCTGCAACGTCGAGGTCCACCACTCGCGCGGCAAGATCCACCGCCTGGTCCCGCGCGAGAACCTGGCGGTCAACAAGCAGTGGATGTGCGACGAGGGGCGCTTCACCTACAAGCGCGTGCACGCCCAACGCCTCGCCGCCCCGTTCTCGGCCGGCGCCCCGGTCGAGTGGGACAGGGCGCTCGACGACGCCGGCAAGCTGCTGCGCGCCGCGCTCGACGCCAACCCGCTCGAGGTCGGCGTGGTGATGAACGCGCAGTCGACCAACGAGGATCTCTACGCGCTGGCCAAGCTGACCTTCGATCACCTGGGGCTCGGCAAGGCGTACCTGGCCGGGCTCGACCAGGGGTGGAGCGACGACATCCTGGTCAGCGCCGACAAGAACCCCAACACCGCGGGCGCCATGGCCATCGGCGCCGGGCGGCTGCGCACGCTGCTCGACCTGGCCAACGACCTCAAGTCGGGCGCGGTCACCACGCTCCTGGTGGTCGGGACGCACGGCGTGCTGGCGACCGATGCGCCGTCGGCGCTGCCGCTCGACAAGCTCAAGCGGCTGGTGGTGATCGGCACCCACCGGGGACATTTGACCGAGGTTGCGCAGGTGGCGATGCCGCTCTCCGAGTGGGCCGAGAGCGACGGGACGTTCACCAACCGGCTGGGAATGGTGCAGCGCGTGCGCGCCGCGGTCCCCGCGGCCGGCGACGCCCTCCCCGGCTGGGAGATCCTCTCGCACCTGGCGCGCAAGCTCGGCGCCACCATGGACTTCACCGAGGCGAAGGCGGTCTTCGCCGAGGCCAAGTCCAAGCTGCCGTTCATGAAGGAGGCCGACTGGGGGCGCGTGCAGCTCCCCGTGCAGCTCCGCTTCGCCGGGTCTCGAGGCTGACGATGGAATACGGTTCGCTCGGGTTCAACGTCATCTCCGCGGTCATCAAGATCGCCTTCATGATCCTCGGCTTCCTGATGCCGCTGGCGTCGATCCTCACCTGGATGGAGCGGCGGCAGTCGGCGATGATGCAGGATCGCCTGGGCCCCAATCGCGCCAACATCGGGCCCCTCAAGCTGTTCGGCATCCTCCACTTCGTCGCCGACGCGCTCAAGTTCATGGGGAAGGAGGACTACGTCCCCGGCAAGGCGCACAAGTTCCTCTTCATGTGGGCGCCGATCATGGCCATGGCGCCGGCGCTCATCGTCGCGGCCATCATCCCCTTCGGGGCCCCGCTCTGCTGGGGCGAGATGTACGACAAGGTCGGGCTTCCCGGCGCTTGCTCGAATCCGGTCGGCCTTCAGATCTCGCAACTCAACGTCGGTCTCCTCTTCTACTTCGCGATCGCGTCGCTCTCGGTCTACGGGGCGACGCTGGCTGGCTGGGCGTCCCACAACAAGTGGTCGATGATGGGCGGGCTGCGCGCCAGCTCGCAGATGATGTCCTACGAGGTGACGCTCGGCATGGCGGTGCTGGGCGCCTTCCTCGTTTACGGGACGCTGGAACCGGGGGCCATCGCCGACCAGCAGGCGCACTTCTTCAGCACCGCGCACTACGGCTCGAGCTGGGGGATCTTCACGCAGCCGGTCGGCTTCGTCCTCTTCCTCACCGCGGCCATCGCCGAGACCAAGCGGACACCGTTCGACATCCCCGAGGGCGAACCGGAGATCATCGGCTACTTCGTCGAGTATTCCGGGCTGCGCTTCGGCCTTTTCTTTCTGGGGGAGTTCCTGGAGATCGTCACCTCCAGCGCCATCATCGTCACGCTGTTCTTCGGCGGCTGGCACTGGGGCGCGTTCGACCAGGTGCTGGCGCAAGTTCCGAACATCCCGATCCTGCCCCACTTCACCCTCTTCACGATCCCGCGCAGCCTGGTGTTCTCGCTGCTGACGCTGCTCCTCTGGAGCATCAAAGTGTTCGCCTTCTGCGCCTTCCAGCTGCTGATTCGCTGGTCGTTGCCGCGCTTTCGCTCGGACCAGCTGATGCGCCTCGGGTGGCAGCGCCTCTTGCCCATCTCGATCGCCAACGTGTTGGCGACCGCGCTCGTCATCCTCTGGGCCTCCCAGAGCTAGGAGAACCGATGGCCGTCGGAGTCAAAGTCGTCAACCGCCCGGGAAGCCTGGCGCAGCAGGCCTACCTGCCCGCCATCGCCGAAGGGCTGGGCGTCACCTTCCGCCACTTCATGAAGAACTTCAGCGGCAACTTCGCCAACCTCTTCGTGAAGGGCGCGCGCGCCAAGACCGACATCGCGACG
>DATNDC010000065.1:0-18096 GCA_035607055.1 Polyangia bacterium | reverse complement strand
TCCAGCAGCTCGGCCGGTCGGATCGGCTTGCGCAGGAGCGGGATCTCGCCGAACTGCAATCGAATCGTCCCCTCGCTGAACCCGGCTGCCGTGATGAGTGCCACCGGAAGATCCTTGAGCGCCGGATCGCCCCGCTGGGCGTTGCGGAAGTCCCACCCGTCCATGCGGGGCATCGAGATGTCGAGCAAGATGACCGACGGTTTGAGCCCGGCCCGGATGGCGGCCAGGGCATCGACGCCGTCGGCGAATCCGACCGGCGAGAAGCCTTCGTCGGCGAGAAGTCCGGAGACGCTTTCCCGCACCGAATGGTCGTCGTCGACGATGAGGACGACCTCTTGGGGGCGCGATGGCCGCGACTCAGACATGAGTCATCCACATGGTGCAGTTGTACAAGAGGTTAGTGCCGCGCTCCGTCGACACAAGTCCCGTCGGGCACTCTCCTGGCGCCAGTGCCGAACGATGGACCGGTGCGGCGTCGGAAGGGACCGGCCGACGTATGATCGCCGTGCCCTGCTTTTCGGGAGCTGGGGCTGGCGTGAGCCTCGGAGATCCGCGAGATTCGGGGCTGGTCCACGGGTTGCTTCAAGCGACGGCGGACCTTGGAGGCGCGCGCGATGAAGGGAACGGGGCTCGAAGGAATTCGTGTCTGGGCAGTCGCTTTGGCGATCGCCGCCGGTTGTGGCGGCTCGCTCGGCGGGACGGGGAGCGGTGGCCGGGGTGGCAACGGCGGGGGTGGCGACTCCGGCGGGAGCCCGGCCAACGCCGGCGGGAATGGGGGCGGGGGCGGCGACTTCGGCGGGAGCCCGGCCAACGCCGGCGGGAGCGGGGGCGGGGGCGGCGACTTCGGCGGAAGCCCGGCCAACACCGGCGGGAGCGGGGGCGGGGGCGGGGGCGGCGACACGGGTGGTGACGGCGGGAGCGGCGGCGTCCCCTGCGCCGGGAGCAGCACCCCGTGTACGGCGGGACAGGTCTGCGTGCATCAGACCTGCGGCGGTCCGGCCGCGGTCTGCACGCCGCTCCCCGACGGTGGCCAGTGCGCCTCCGGGTGGACGCGCGTCGACCAGTGCGCCTCCGGAATCGGTCCCGGATGCGAGCCGCCCCCCTGCGAGCCACCGCCGCCCCACTGCGCCGACGTGCCCGTCGCTTGCGCGGGGACGCCCAGCTGCGGATGCCTGACGATCGGCGTGTGCCAAGGTAACGGCGCCTGTCTGATCGTGAGCGGGTCGCAGGTGACCTGCGGAACGGAGTGAGGTGGCCGCCCACCGGCGGGCGCCCGGCGCCGTTCCCGCGTAGTGCTACCGTCTGTGGGTGGCGCTGCAGTGTTTGAGGCCCCTCGCATGACCGCGAAGATCCGGGTGGGGACGGCGGGGTGGGACTACCCCGACTGGCGCGGCATCGTCTATCCGAACGCCAGGAAGACGAAGTCGTTCGACGAGCTCGCCTACCTGGCGCGCTTCTTCGACACGGTCGAGATCAACACCACGTTCTACGGGCCCGGCAGTGCCAAGACGGCCGCCGACTGGGTGGCCCGCGTCGCCGGCAATCCCGAGTTCAAGTTCACCGCCAAGCTCTGGCGTCGGTTCACGCACGAGCGCCAGACCGCCTGGACCGCCGACGACGTGAGGACCGCGCGGGCGGCGTTCGACGTGTTGCAGGCGGCCGGGCGCTTGGGCGCCGTGCTGCTGCAGTTCCCCTGGTCGTTCAAGCGCGACGCCGCCGCCGAGGAGTGGCTGCGCGATCTCTGCGCGGCCTTCGCCGAGCTCCCGCTGGTCCTCGAGGTCCGCCACGCCAGCTGGAACAGCGAGGAGGTGCTCGCCGAGCTCGCCGAGCGCGGCGTCGGCATCGTCAACGTCGACCAGCCGCTGTTCGACAATTCGATCGAACCGGCCGCGCGCGCCACGTCGTCCGTCGGCTACGTCCGCCTGCACGGCCGCAACTACCACGAGTGGTTCCGCAAGGCCGCCGACCGCAACGCCCGCTACGACTACCTCTACACCGCCGACGAGCTCCGCCCCTGGGTCGAGCGCATCCAGGAGATCGCCGCCCGCCCGACGACGAAGGAGATGTACGCCGTCACCAACAACCACAATCTCGGCAAGGCCCCGGCCAACGGCGCGATGATCGCGGGGATGCTGCGCGGGCGAAAGGTGCGCGTGCCCGAGACCTTGTTCGCGCGCTACGCGAAGCAGCTCGACGCCTTTGCCGACACCGAGCGCGACGACCGCCCGGCATGATGAGGCGGGCGAGCGCCTGGAAGATCCTCCTCCTGCCGCTCCTGACCGGCTGTCGGGGCCCCACGCCGGGGGTCTTCGTCGGTGAATCGGCGCACTTTCGGCTGTTCGTCGATCCGGCGTTGACCGACGTTCCGCCCGAGGCGCAGGGGCAAAACGGGCTCGACGCGCTGGAGACCGATTGGGCCGACAAGGCGTCGATGCTCAAGACGCCGGACGGCAAGATCGACTACTACCTGCTGACGCCGGCCGACGTGGGGACGGCCTGTTCGCTCCCCGAGTCGTTCGACTTCGAAGCAGGGTGCACCTGGTCGAATACGTTGGAGATCGACGCGGCGCAACTGCCACATCAGCATGAGCTCATGCACGCCTACATGGATCTGCTGGCCGCCGGTCACTCGCCGCTCTCGATGATCGCCGAGGGCGCCGCGCAATCGCTCGGCTGCTCGACGTTCCAGGGGACGCCCTTCGATGACGATCCTGCCTGGGAGGATGTCGTCACCCACACGCCCGAAGTGAGCGGCGACGTTTACGACCAAGGGGGGCTGCTGGCGCGCTACCTGATTCGGACGCAGGGAATCGACGCCTGGCTCCGCTACTACCGGCAGGCGCCCGCGCTGCGCGACCCGGCTGTATTCGGCGCGAACTTTCAAGCGTTCTGGGGAACGCCGATCGATGCGGTGTGGGCCGCGATGCACGTGCCGCCCACGGGCAGCGTCGGCACGGACGAGCCGATATGTCCCTGTTCGCTCCCCGCGCTGGTCGCCGGTGGGCAGCCCGTTCCGTATGACGTCGACACCAACCCCTACTGGACTCTCCCCGCCACGCCGGGCCAAGCCATCGCCATCGCGCCCTTGGGGAACAGCTCCCAAGTCGTGCTGGAAGACTGCGCCGGCCTCACGCCGACGATCAGGGCCCCGGGAGGGGCCCCGCTGATCGCGGACCTGGCGGCGATGACGGGCGTTTACCTGCAGCCGGTCGCGGGCGCGACGCCCGGCGCCTATCTCTCGGACGACTGCGCGTCGACGACCCCCTACGCCGTGCCGGCGGGGCTCATGAACGGCGCGGGAGTCGGAATCGTGCAGTTCGACGTCAGCCGGACGTCATCGGGACCGATGACCGTCTACCTTCAGGCGCAGGTGGCCGCCCCTGCGAAGCTACAGCTTTTGGGAGGAACCGAGATCTGCGACTCCTGCGCCTTCGATCAAGGCAATTGCCAACCGACCCCGGGTGCCGGCGCCACGCTGCCGGTGCAAGGCACCTTCTACGTGAGGTACACGTACTCCGCGGTCCAACCGTATGAGCTCAATCCCAACGTCGTCGAGGGCGGCCTCGAGTTCACGTACTGAGCGCGGGTCGACCGGCTCCCGAACGCCCGTCGATGCGGTGCGCGCCGAGCCAAACGCGACTTGGGCGTGATCTGGATCAATCGGAGCCCATTGCCGGCGCGCGGATTGACTCCAGTCTATGATGGCACCGCAGCCCATGAGATCAGCCAAAGATTCCGAACAGGGCGGCTTCACCTTGTCGCGGCCGGCGCGGGTCGAGAGCCGGGCGCTCTCCGAGCCCCTGCGCCGCGCGCTGGCCGATCTCGTCCTGGAGACGACGGTCGAAGGGATCTGGTTGATCGACGCGGACGCGCGGACCACGTTCGTGAACCGCCGTTTGGCGGATTTGCTCGGATACACCGAGGAGGAGATGGTCGGACGTCCGGTGTTCGATTTCCTGGACCGGCAGCGCTGGCCGATGACGGAGCGCAACCTCGCGCAGCGGGCGTTGGGGGTGGAAGACAGGCAAGAGGTTCAGTTGGTTGGCAAGGACGGCCGGGGCGTTTGGGTTCTGTCCTCCGTCAATCCCGTTTTTGACGGGGAAGGGAATTATGCCGGCGCCCTGGCGTTGCTCGGCGATCTGTCGGTGCAGAAGGAACGGGAGCAGACGTTGCGGGCCCAGAACCGCGACCTCGGGGCCCGCCTCGCGTCGGCGAGCGGCGGGCGCGTACAGCCGCCGGCGGTCGCGCCGGCGCCGTATCGCGAGCCGTTTCGAACAGCCATCGTGCTCGGTGTGCTGGGGGCGTTGACGACCACGATCGGGATCGTGACCCTCGGCGCGCTCGCGAGCAGCCTGTTTCGGTCCTCGGACGAACCGGACGCGCCGGGCTGACCCGGCGGCGTCCGGGCGTCAGCCGCAAAGGCAGAAGCAGGCGTTCACGCAGATCTTGAGCGGATCGTTCGCCGAGCAGCCGCACATCGTGTTCGGCGCCGCGCAGTCGTTGTCGCTGCTGCATTCGGCGTGACAGGCGCACGTCCCGATGCCGGGACCGCCGCACGCGCAGCGGGTCCCGGCCGGGCACTGACCGCCGTCGATCGTGCAGGAGATCGTGCCCGCGTCGGGCGCTCCGCCGCTGCCGGTCGCTCCCCCGGCGCCCTTGCCCCCGGCGCCGCCGGTCGCGCTGCTTCCGGCGCCGCCGCCCGCGCCCGTCGGGCTCCCGTCGGATCCCGGCGACGACGATCCGCAGGAGGCGACGAGCAGGGCGCCCAGGGCTGCAATCAAGACGGCGTTCGGTTTCATGGCCTCTTTCGGGTCTGCGAGGCCGCGGCCCGCCGCGCGTCCCTGCGGAGCTGGACCACCTCGGCCCGCAGCGCGGCGATCTCCTCGCTTTGCGCCTGAATTGCGGCCACCGCCATGCTCACATAGCCATAGAGGTTGACCGAGTTTCCGTCGCCGTTGACCGGGTACGACGACTTGGTGTCGTCGATGATGAACCCGAGGCGGCGCGGCGCGGACGGTGGCTCGCTCTTGTACTGGTAGGTGGTCAGCTTGATGTCGCGGAGCTGGGCGTAAACGCGATCGATCTCCGCGCGGTCGAGCGGCTGGATGTCGCGCTTGTACGCCCGGCGTGACACAGGGCATCCACTCCCTTGGCAGCAGACGACGCCGCAGGGGTTCGAGGTGTTCACCACCGGCGCGCTGCAGCTGTTACCGTCGGTGCAGGCGTCGCCGCCGCCGCAGCGGCAGATCGGCGCCGTCCCGCTGGTGTCGCACCATTCGCCGGGGCCGCAACAGGTCGAGCCGCAGCAGACCGCGCTCGGACAACGCGAGCACGTCGCGTCCGCGCTACAGACGTGAACCGCGGCTCCCCCCGAGCCGCCGGTGCCGGTCGCGCCGCCGCTCGGGGAGGAGCCGCCGGTGGCGGCCGCGTCAGGGTTGCCGGAGACGGAGCCGCATCCGACGCCGGCGAGGAGAAGGAGGAGAGCCGTGGCGAAGCCCGCGATTCGGTTCATGGCGCGATGATCACGCAAAGGGTGGACCAGCGGCAAATTCGCCGCCGGGACGCCCTCACCAGGGCATGCGGATCCGTGGACGCCGGCGAATACGTCAGAATTCTGAGACCGTCCTCGCTTTTCGTCCGTGGACGGGACGCTGCCTGGTCCGCGCCTTGCTGCACCGTTCGGAAGTGCAGCGGCAGCTCGTCCGGGAGCTCGGGAACGGGGGGGCGGGGTGGTGGCGGTGCGACGGGTGGCACCGGAGCAGGCGGCGGCGCTGAGGTCGCAACCTCTCGGCCGCGTCAGCGCGAATTGTCGAAGCGGAGGCGGACCCAATCGCGGCCGCGCTCGGCCACCACCGTCTCCTGGTAGCCGCGGCCCCGAAACGCGCGTACGGCGGCGCGCCAGAACGGCACCGCGGGCGCGTTGGCGGCGAGCACCCGGATCAGCCATTCGGTCGGGCGCTCGCTCCAGAGGTGCTGCGCGAGCGCGCGCCCGACGCCCTGACGCCGGTAGCGGCGGAGCACGAAGAAGTCCTTCACGTCGCGCGCCGCCTCGTTCCCCAGCCAAAGTTTGGCCGAATGAACGACGGCGAACCCGGCGGGCGCGCCGGAGAAGCGGGCCAACGTGACCGCCACGCCGTCGTGCCAGAGCCAGTCGGTGTCGAATTCGAACCGGCCGTCGGGTCCGGCCTCGAGCTCGAGCCACTCGCTCATGTCGTGGATGTAGAGCTGGTACAGGTTCTGCGAGAGCGCTTCGCGATCGGGGCCCAGGCGCTCGAAGGTGATCACTTCGGGGCCCGCTTCTTGGCGCTCGATTTCGGGGCTTTCGGCGGCAGCCGCGCCGCGCCGGCGAACGCGCGCCCGATCCAGGCCCGGAGCGCCTTCCGATCGCGCATCATGCGTTCGGGGAGCATCACCTTGTCGCTGCGGGCGCGTCCGTCGCCCATCGGATCGAACGGTGCCGCGCCCGGCAGCGCGAGCGCTTCCGCGCGCTCGTCTTCGGGCAGCCAGATCATGGTGGAGAGCCCGAACAGACCGGCGAAGATATGGCCGTTCACCTTGGCCGCCACGCCGCCGAACATCTTCATCGTCTCGACGCGCGGGTCCTGCGGCAGCGCCGAGAGAAACAGGGGATGGTTCTCCGCTGGAACCTTGATCCAGGCCATGCGCGAACCTTACTCCACATCGCGGGGGACTTTGCGAAGCGCCGGGCTGCCGCTCGCATCTTGAAATCGCCGTCGAAATCGGAGCGCATCGTTGCAGAGCCGCGCCGCGAACCGTAGCTTGGCGCCATGTCGCTCTCCCCCCAGCCCGTTCCGAGCCTCCGCTCTGTCGCCGTCCTCCTCGGGCACCTCACGCTGGTGGGCCTCGTTCTCCTGCTGCTCTGGGACGTCGTCCCGGCGCGCTTCCCGGCCCACGCCCACCAGGCGCTCTCGGCCTTGCCCTTGGCCTTGATCGCGGTCGCTTGCTTCTTGCACCGTCTGGCGGCGCGGCCGAGGCTCTCCGAGCTGGCCCGAACCGGGTTGCTGGCGGCCGCGTTCCTCTTCTGGTCGGCCAACCAATGGTGGCCGGATCTCGCACAGGCGACGCTGTTCAACGATCTGGCGGTGGCGCTGTTCGTGCTCGACGTCTGGCTGACGATCCGCGAGCGCGCGGCGCCCGTGACGAGCGCTTCGCTCGCGGCCGAAGCGGTCGATCTCAGCCGTTGTCAGAGCGGGCGATGAAGTCGCGGACCTGCGGGTAGACGGTCTCCCGCCAGCGGCGTCCGCTGAAGATGCCGTAGTGGCCCGCGCCGTAGATGGTCAGGTGCCGCTTGCGGTCGGCGGGGATGCCGGTGCAGAGATCCAGCGCCGCGCGCGTCTGGCCGATGCCGGAGATGTCGTCCAGCTCGCCCTCGATGGTGAGCAGCGCCGCCCGGTCGATCGCCTCGGGCGCCACGCGCTGGCCGTCGACCTGCCAGAGCCCGCGCGGCAGGAGGTGCTGCTGGAAGACGACGCGGATGCAGTCGAGGTAGTACTCGGCCGGCATGTCGAGCACGGCGTTGTACTCGTCGTAGAACCGGCGGTGCTCCTCGGCGCTGGCCAGGTCGCCCTCGACCAGGTGCAGGTAGAAGTCCCAGTGCGAGCCGATGTGCCGGACCGGGTTCAGCGCCATGAAGCCGGCGTGCTGCAGGAAGCCCGGATAGACGCGGCGGCCGCGGCCAGGGTAGCTCTCGGGCACCTCTTGAATGAGGTGGGTTTCGAACCAGCGCAACGGCTTGCCGCTGGCGAAGTCGTTGACGCGCGTCGGGCTGCAGCGGGCGTCGATCGAGCCGCCCATCAGGATGAGGCTGCGCGGCTGCGGCTCGCCGGCGGCGGCCATGAGCGCGGTGGCCGCCAGCACGGGCACCGCCGGCTGGCAGACGGCGATGACGTGCAGATGGTCGGCGCCGATGGTGCGGATGAACTCGCGCACGTAGCCGACGTAGTCGTCGAGCGTGAAGGCGCCCGCATCGACCGGAACGGTCCGCGCGTCGGTCCAGTCGGTGACGTAGACCTTGTGACCGACGAGCAGCGTGCGCACGGTGTCGCGGAGCAGGGTGGCGTGATGGCCCGAGAGCGGCGCCACGATCAGCACCACCGGCTGCCGCTTGAGCTTGCCGACCACCTCGGCCTGATCGCTGTAGCGCTTGAAGCGCAACAACCGGCAGAACGGCTTCTCCAGGGCGACCTGCTCGACGACCGGCACCCGCGCGCCCTCGATCGTCACCTCCCGGATGTTGAACTCGGGCTTGTCGTAGGTCTTGCCCAGCCGGTAGAGCAGCTCGTAGCCGGCGGCGACGCTGTTGGCGCCGGGTAGCTGGGAGAGCCAGCTTCCGGGGTCGGAGAACATCTTGGCCCCCGCCTCGGCCATTTCGATCGCCGGCGTCAGGAGGGCCCGGTTGTATTCGAGGAGACGATAGAGCACCTGTTCATTATAGACGATTCATCCTGGAAGTTGGACAACCTCCGGCGGGTCGATTGTCGAATGTGACAACGATGGGCAATGAAACGTCCAGCGACGAGCTTGGAACAACGGATGAGCCGCGATCGCGCCGCGGGTGGAGCTCGACCGTGGCGGCGCGATCGTCTATTGCGCCGTCCAGCCGCCGTCGACGACGATCGTCTGCCCGGTGATGTTGCGGGCCGCGGACGAGATCAGAAACTCCGTGATCCCGGCCAGCTCGTCGATGCCGATGAAGACCCCCTTGGGCATCGGCTTGAGCATGATCTGCGAGATGATCTCCGACTCGGCCATGCCGTGCACGCGCGCCTGATCGGCGATCTGCTTGTCGACGAGCGGCGTCTTCACGTAGCTCGGGCAGAGCGTGTTGATGGTGATGTCGGTGTTCGCCGTCTCGAGCGCGATGACCTTGGAGAATCCGACCAAGGCGTGCTTGGCGGCGACGTAGGCGCTCTTGAAGGGGCTCCCCACCAGCGAGTGGATGCTCCCCATGTTGACGATGCGCCCGAACCCGCGCGCCCGCATGCCCGGCAACACGGCGCGGGTCAGCGTTACCGCCCCCGTGAGCATGACGTGGAGCAAGTGCTCCCACTTGGCCAGCGGGAACTCCTCCAGCGGCGCGACGAACTGCAACCCGGCGTTGTTGACCAGGACCTCGACCGGCCGCGAGACGGAGCCGATCGCGTCGGCGACGCTCTTTTCCGAGGTCACGTCGAGCGCCACCACCTCGGCCGAGCCCCCTTGGGCCTTGATCCGCCCGGCCACCTCGCCCGCTCCGGCGACGTTCAGATCGCTGACCACCACGTGGTCGCCGGCGCGCGCCAGCTCGGCGGCCAGGCCAGCGCCGATCCCGCTGGCGGCGCCGGTGATGAGGACGCTCCTCGTCGGCATGGCGCGCTCACCAGTCGAGGAGCGCGGCGCCCCAGGAGAGGCCGCCTCCGAATCCGCACAGGACGACCTTCGATCCGGCCTGCAGCTTGCCGGCGCGGGCCGCCTTCTCCAGCGTGAGCGGAATGCTGGCCGCCGCCGTGTTGCCGTAGCTCTCGACGGTGGTGACGGTCCGCTCCATCGGCAGCTCCAGCGATTTCATGATCGCTTCCAACATCCGCAGGTTGCTCTGGTGCAACACCAAGAGGTCGACGTCGCCGGGCGAAAGGTCGTGCTCGCCGAGCAGCGTGCGGATCACCCGGGGAACCGTGTCGACCGCGAAGTCCCACACCTTGGGTCCGTTCATGACGAAGGTGTTGAGCCGCTTCTCCAGCACCTCGGGGCTGATGGGGAGCTTGGTGCCGCCCCCCGGCACCTGGATGTGCCGGCTGCCGCGGCCGTCGCTCCCCAGGTGAAAGTGAATGCGCCCCGACGCCTCGTCGGCCTGCGAGAGCAGCACCGCGCCCGCGCCGTCGCCGAAGAAGACGCAGGTCCGGCGGTCGTGCCAGTTCATGATCTTCGAGAACGCGTCGGTGCCGATGACCAACGCGTGGCGGTACCGCTCGGGCGAGGTCAGCATCATGCTCTGCGCGACGTTGAGCGCGAAGACGAAGCCCGCGCAGACCGAGTTGACGTCGAAGGCCGGGCACTGGCGCTCGGCGACGCCCAGCTTCTCCTGGATGAGGCAGGCCGTGGCCGGCTGCGAGTGGTCGGGCGTAGCGCAGGCGACGACGATCAGATCGACGGCCGACTTGTCGACGCCGGCGTCGGTGAGGCAGCGCTCGGCCGCCTGCCAGCCCATGTCGCTGGGCGCCTCGTCGTCGGCCGCCAGCCGCCGCTCGACGATCCCCGTCTTGGCGATGATCCAATCGTGCGAGGTATCGACGCGCATGGCGAGCTCCTGGTTGGTGACCGTTCGCTCCGGGACGTACCCGCCAATGCCCGATATCCGAATCGCCATGGGATGCTCCTAGGTGCTCGTGTGGCGCTCGCGGCCGGCCGCGTCGCTGGCCGGTGTCGAGCGATCGGAGAGCCAGCGGGTCGCCGCTGGCCAGAAGCTCTGGTGTGCCTTGCCGCTCACCACCAGGCCGACGTGCCCGGCCTCGATCTCCATCGACTGGACGTCGCGCGCGCCGACGTGGGGACGGATCCCCTCGGTCGAGGACGGCGCCACCAGGTGGTCGTTCTTGGCGGTGAGCAGCAGGAGCGGAGCGGTGATGCGCCCGAGGTCGACGCGCTCGCCGGCGAGCTCGAACAGCCCCTTCACCAGGAGGTTCTCCTGGTAGAGCCCCTTGACGAACCGGCGGAAGGTCTCGCCCGCCACCGGAATGTTGTCGTTGATCCAGCTCTCCAGCGCGAAGTGGTTGGTCATCACGCGCGGGTTGTCCATCTGCTCGTAGAAGGCGACGTTCTTTTCGATCAGGTTCGCCACCGGATTCATCAGCAGAAAGCAGGTCTGCAGGAACCAGGGCGGGCAGTTGCCGTAGGCGTCGACCATCGCGTCGACGTTGAAGTGCCGCGGGTCGGTCCAGAGGTTGAGCAGCGTCTGCTCTCCCCCGAAGTCGATGGGCGCGGCCAGGAGGGTGAGGCTGGCGACGCGCTGCGGGCGAAGCGCCGCGTGAATCGCCGCCATCGTCCCCCCCATGCAGTAGCCGAGGAGGTGCAGCTTGTCGGCGCCCTGCCGGTCGAGCACGGCGGCGGCGGCGCGTGCCAGGAAGTCGCCCACGTAGTGCTCGAGGGTGAGCGTCCGGTCAGCGTCGCTCGGCACGCCCCAGTCGATGAGATAAACCTCGAAGCCGCGCTTCAGATACTGCTGGACGACGCTCTTGTCGGGCTGGAGATCGAGGATGGTCGGGCGGTTGACCAGCGCGTAACAGAAGAGGATCGGCTCGGCGTAGGTGGCCGTCGTCTCGCGCCGGTAGTGCAGGAGCCGGTGCGTCCCTTCGGCCAGCACCACCTCGGCGGGCGAGGTGCCGACGCGCGTCGTCTGCGCCAGGGTGAAGACCGACGGCGCGCTCAACATGCGGCGCCAGAGGCGCTGCTGTTCGGCGAACAAGGACGGACCGCCCGCCGCCGCCCCTTCTGTGGTCCCCACGTTTTGCCTCCTGCCCGTTCGTGCGCTGTCCGCCCGTTGGTTCCCTCGAGCCTCTACATGGCCATCCCGCCGTTGACGTCGAGCACGTGGCCGGTGACGAAGCTGGCGGAGGGGGAGGCGAGGTAGACGACGCTGGCCCCGATCTCCATCGGGTCGCCGAGGCGTCCGACGGGCGTGATGTCGAGGACTGTCTGGAGCGCCTTTTCGGGGACGCCGTCGAGCATGCGCGTCTTGACGAAGCCGGGCGCGATGGCGTTGACCGTCACTCCCTTGCGCGCGTACTCGCGGGCCAGCGTCTTGGTCAGCCCGATGAGCCCCGCCTTGGCGGCCGCGTAGTTGGCCTGACCAAAGTTCCCGATCTGCCCCACGATGCTGGAGATGTTGATGATCCGCCCCCAGCCGCGCGCGGCCATCGGTTCGATGAAGTCCTGGGTGATCTCGAAGACGCTGTTGAGGTTGGTGTTGATCACCTCGTCCCAGGCCTCGCGATCCATCCGGCGGAAGAGGCCGTCACGGGTGACGCCCGCGTTGTTGACCAGGATGTCGATCGTCCCCAGATCCTGCAGGACGCGGGCGCACATGGCGCCCACCGCGCCGCGGGTTCCGACGTCGCAGGGGTAGGCTTCGGCCCGGCGACCGAGATCGCGGATCTCTCCGCAAACGGCCTGGGCCGACTCGACGCCGTGGGGGCTGGAGCCGACCGCCACGTCGGCGCCGGCGGCGGCCAGCGCCAGCGCGCAGGCGCGGCCGATGCCGCGCGACCCGCCGGTGACGAAGGCCTTCTTGCCGAGCACGCTGAAGCTCGGGAGCACCACGGAGGGAAGGGTTTCCTGGATTGCGACCGTCATGGCACGTCTCCTAGTGAATTCGGAATGGCGACATCAAACGTTGTGAAAGCGTCATTGCGCTGAGATTGGCGCGCATCAACTCGAGAAAAGCCGGCGACCTCAAATACTCGGCCGTCGTGTGCCTCGCTTCTGCGAGGAGCCGCGTGCGCAACCCCTCGGGTGGGCGGAGGCTCCACAAGGTCTCCAGGTACTCCCAGCCGAGCGCGCCCGCCCACCGCCAGGAGTCGAGCCACTGCGCGAGGAGAGCGCCCGGGGGACTAGGCTCGGGCATCGCGAACGACTTCTGCCGACTTCGTCGACCACTGCTGGAAGGCGTTCCACTGCGCCTCGCTCTGGCTCTTGTAGGTGTCGAACAGCTTGCGCCAGAGCTCCTCGGCCAGGCGCCGATAGTCCTCGGGCGACTTGGCCTCGCTGGTGTGGAACGCCTGCTCGATGAGCTGGATCCCGGCCGCGTAGGTGGAGTCGAGCGAGGCCCGGTGTTTGTCCAGCAGCTCGACCCCCAGCTCGACCCACCGCTTCTGGACGTTGCGGGCGGCGTCGCCCGAGGCGGTGCTGGCCTGCGGGACCGCGTTCCAGTGCTGTGTCCACTGCTTGAACATCTCCTGCTGCATGTGCAGCGAGGACTCCGAGGCCTTTCGAAAGCTGTCGAAGATTTGATCGACCATTGGATTCTCCCGTTGTTCGCGTTGCGCGTGTCGTTGGCGGGTCGGATGGTAGTGTCGGCAAACTCGACGGCAATTAGGGAACGTTACCTATTTCCCAGGTTTGGCCGCCCTGCACGATCTCGAGCGTCTTTTCGCTGAACCGTCGCGCGTCGCGGAGCTGACTCTCGGATTGATTCTTCACGCTCTCCAGCCAGCTGTTCCAGAGATCCTCGGTCGCGTGCCGGGCCTCCTCGGAGGACTGCGCTTCGGGGATCTGGGAGGCCTTCTCGACGACGTGAATCACGGATCGGTAGAGCGCATCGACCGATTCCCGGTGACGGTGCATGATCTCCACCATCAGGTCGACCCAGCGTTTTCGAGCCTCGGGCGGCCAAGGTGCTGCCGCCGGCCCGAACGTCGGCCCCCAGGCGGCCGGCCCGGAGAACGGTCCCTGCGCCGCGCTTCGAAACAGATCCTGCTGCATCTGGAACCAGGATTCGGAGGCCTTCCGATAGGTGTCGAAGATCTGTCCGCTCATCTCGCCGCTCCCTTCGAGCCGACAACCATGGCGTCGCCCGGCGCCGAGACCAGATCAGGCAAACCCCGCTAACGTCATCCGACGGCGCAATGTCGTTTCGGTTCGTTGACAGTCGCCGCGCCGGCCCTACAAGGGAACGGGCCTCCGGTTCGACTCCGGCGGCGCCCATGAACACCAAACGGATCGCCATCGCTTGTCAGGGGGGCGGCAGCCAGTGCGCCTTCGTGGCGGGCGCGTTGAAGGCGCTCTTCGATCGCGGGGTCCACGAGCGATTTCAGATCGTCGGCCTCAGCGGGACGTCGGGGGGGGCCATCACCGCGGCGCTGGCCTGGAACGGCCTCTTGCGAAGCGCCCGGGGTGAACGATCGTCGATCTCCGATCGGATCGTCGCCCTGTGGCGGGACCTCTCGGCGCAGACGCCGCGCGAGGTCCTGTTCGACGGCGTCTGCACGCAGCTGGTCCGCCTGGTGGAGTACGGCTTCGTTCCCACCCTCGCGCGCAGCCCGTCGTCGCTGCAGTTTCGGCTCTGGCAGCAGGCGGCGTCGCTCGCGCTGGGGCGCCCCGAGTTCACCGATCTTCGGGCCCTCGTCACCAAACACATCGACTTCGACGCCCTCCCGGGGTTGGTGGAGCCGCAGAGCCCGACGCTGCTCCTGGGGGCGGGCGACGTGCTCGAGGGGAGCTTCAAGATCTTCACCTCGGCGCGCGCCGAGATCTCGGCCGAGGCGCTCCTCGCCTCCGCGGCCATCCCCAACCTGTTTCCCGCGGTGTGGGTCGAGGGGCACGCCTACTGGGACGGGATCTTCGCCTCCAACCCGCCGGTCATCTCCTTCCTGCGCAAGCCGCTGATGGGGGAGGGGAAGGCGCCGGAGGAGATCTGGATCATTCAGGTCAACCCGGCGCAGCACGACGAGGTGCCAGAGGCGCCCGACGAGATCAGCGACCGGCGCAACCACCTGGCCGGCAACCTGAGCCTGCAACACGAGCTGCAGGTGCTGGAGATGGTGAACATGCTGCTGCAGGAAGGAGCGCTCACGCCCGCCTTTCGCGCGCGCTTCGGGTTCGACACCACCGAGCGGATCGCGGTGCGTTTCATCCGCATGTCCAAAGGGCTGGCCCGCGGGCTCGACTACCCGAGCAAGCTCTCGCGCATCCCGGCACACATCGACCGGCTGATCGCCGACGGCGAGCGCCAGGCCAACGCCTTCCTGGCCGAGCTGGATGCCGCCGCCTTCCCGCCGCTGGCGGCGACCGGTGCGAACGACAACGCCGAGCAGGTCCACGCCCGAAGGCACGCCTGATGCTGGGCCTGGCGGCGGGGCCGCTGGTCTGCGCGGCGTTGTTGGCGCAGGCGCCGGCCGCCCAGAGCGGGTCACCCGCGCCGCCGGAGCAGCCTCAAGCGCCGCCGTCTCCCGACGGCGACCAGCCGGAAGGGATCTGGGAGCCCCCGCATTACGACGAGGGGTTCGTGCTGGTCTCCACGCCCAAGAGCGCGCCGCTGCCGTACCGTCTCAAGCTCAATCACGTCTCGCAGTTCAAGTACACCAACACGATGTTGGTGCACGACACGTACACCACGCACCTCGGCGTGGTCACCGACGTCAACAAGCGGAACGACTTCCAGCTCACCCGCGACGTCTTCTATTTCAGCGGCTACGTCTTCGACGAGCGGCTCGACTACAACATCATCCTCTACACCTCCACCGCCGACCTGACCGCGGCGGCGGCCGGCTACGTGGGGTACGTGTTCAGCCGGGCCTTCGCGCTGCGCGCCGGGTTCTTCTCGCTCCCCTCGCTGCGCGAGATGACCGGCACCTATCCCTACTTCGCCGGCACCGACCGCAGCATGTCGGTCAACTACATGCGCCCGGGGTTCACCCAGGGGGTGTGGGCCAACGGCGAGCTCGTCCCGGGCCTCAACTACATCGCCATGGTCGGCAACTCGCTCAACACGCTCAACATCGCCGCCTCGCGGATCGACTACCGCTTCGCCTACGCCGCCTCGCTGTGGTACGACCTCCACGAGTTCGGCAAAGCCTGGAACGACTACGAGGATCACCAGGCGCCCGCGATCCGCGCCGGCACGGCGTTCACCTACGCGCGCGAGGATCGCCTCTCCGATCTCTCGCAGTCGAATCCGGAGAACAACTCGACCTACATGTCCGACGGCACGCTGCTGTTCGGGGGCGGCACGCTGGCCCCGGGGGTCACCGTCTCGCTGGCCAGCGTCTACATCGCCGAGGTCGACTTCGGGATCAAGTACCGCGGGCTCGCCTTCAACACCGAGTGGATGGCGCGCTGGCTCGACAAGCTCGAGGCCGACGGCCCGCTCCCGCTCGCCAGCATGTTCGATTGGGGCTACGACGCCTCGCTCGGCTACTTCGCCATCAGCAAGCGGTGGGAGCCCTACTTTCGCAGCTCGCTGGTGCACGGGCCGTTCGCCACCGCGTACGAGGAGGCGGTCGGTTCGCACGTCTACCCGTTCCACACGCGGCAGGTCTGGCTCAGCGCGGAGGTGATCGCGATCAAAAACTGTCCCTACACCAGCGTCCTCTACATTTACTCGTCGGGGCAGACCGGGCTGCTGTTTCCGGTGCAGCTCTTGGTTCGATTCTGACGTGTGTCCGCCGTCGCTTGCCGCGCGGGAGGCTGATCCTTACGTCGGAACAGGTGCGCTGGGCCTGGTCGCTCGCCGTCGTCGCGCTCCTCTTCTTGTTCTTCTTCTTGGGCGCGCGCGCGTTTGCCCAGGAGAGCCCGGCGCCCAACCCCCTCCCCGAGCCCGACGTGGGAGAGGCGCCGCCGCTCTTTCCCGACGCCGGCGTGGCGCCGCCCGACGAGGGGAGCTCGCCCGACCGCGCGGCGGCGCCGCCCGCGCAGGTCACGCCCTCGTAGGTCCAGGCGGGGACGTCGAAGACGACCTCGCCGCCCGGCGTCCTCTCGAACAGCGCGACCGTGTTCGTCCCGCAGATCCAGCTCGAGATCTGAGATCGAGGACCAGCTCGGCCGCAGCCCCACGGCCAAAAGAGCGGGCCAGCCACCATCTCGGAAACGAGGCATGCTGTAGGGGATGTCCCCTCGGTACCATTACCCGCCCGACCTCGCGCGCTACGTGCGCGAGCATTGGCCGGAGGGGCGGACGCTGGCCCTCTCCGAGGAGCTGCTGCGCGAGGCGCTGTCGATCGCCTTCCACGCCTCGCTCACCTCCGAGGAGGCGCGGCCGACGCGATTTCGCCTGCTGCTCATGTCTCCCGACGCGCTCCCCGAGCGGGGCGCGCCCAACGAAGGGGTGTTGCGCCTGGTCTTCGACCGCACCCGGGCCGCGACGGCCGACGAGCTCCGGCAGCTGGCGCCGTCGGCACCGTTCGAGACCTCGCTGATCGGGCTGGCGCCCGTCGAGGGGAAGCTGCGCATCTGGGGGCTGGCGCACTCGGGCCCGGCCTGGCTGGCCCCCACCTGGGGCGGCCGCAGCGTGGTGCCGAACTGGACCTACGATCCAATCGTCCACGTGACCGGGCCGGGACACGTCGCCGTGCGCTGTGCGGGCAAGCTGATCGGCGCGCTCGAACAGGGGGCGCTGGTCGACGCGCTCATGGACGTGTTCGACTCCGAATGGCTGCCGGCTATGTTCGATCAGGAGCGCGAGGAGGTCCGGCGCGAGCACGCCGCGCACCAGGCGCGCGCCCCGATCCCGACCGACGCCGCGCCGTCGCTGGTGGGGCTCGTCGGCCAGCACATGCTCCGCCGGGTGATCCAGTTGGTCCTGGGCGCGCGGCACGGCGGCCTCATCTTGATCGCCGACTCCGTCCCCGGCGCACCGTTCGCCGGCCTCGCGGGTCTGAGCCTCAAGTACCGCTTCGATCAGACCGAGCCGGCGCACCGTTATCGGACGCTGCTCTTGCAGATGCTCGATCGGCTGGCGAGCGGGTCGACCAACCCCTCGGTCGACTGGTCCGACTTCGCGGGCGACACCAGCCTGGATCTCGAGAAGCTGGAGAACGCCGTCTTCGAGATGAGCCGGGTGATCACCGGCCTCGCCGCCATCGACGGGGCCGTGGTCCTGGACAAGGGATTCTCCCTGCTCGGCTTCGGCGCCGAGGTGTCGAGCGAGATCCCCGCCCCGGCGCGCGTCTGGCGGGCCCTCGATCCCGAAGGCGCCGACCGCGAGGTGAACGCCGTCGAGGACGTCGGCACGCGCCACCGCGCCGCGTACCGCTTCGTCCGCCAGCACCCGCGCGGCCTGGCCATCGTCATCTCGCACGACGGCGGCGTCTCGTTCGTCGCCAACCGCGACGGCGAGGTCGTCTCCTGGCTGCAGTCGGTAAGTCGCTAGGGCGCGTCCGCTTCGAGCGTCTCGCGCGCGAACTTGCCGAAGCGGCCGTTCGGGTAGGCATTGCCGTAGGCGGCGGCCCAGCGTCGCGCCGAGGCGGCGTCGCCCCGGGCGGTGGCGGCCTCGATGGCCAGCACGAGCGCCTCCTCGCGGAGCGCACCGCGCGGGTGAGCGCCGAGATACTGGTCGAGCAGGCGGCCCGCGCGCGCGGCGTCGTGATCGCGGCGGAGCGCGATCAT
>DATNDC010000063.1:0-2681 GCA_035607055.1 Polyangia bacterium | reverse complement strand
GTCAGGGCGACAGCGTCAGCGAGCCGGCGTCGAGCGCGATCTCGTAATAGCCGTGGCCGTTCCACTCGAGCGCCTTGCCGTTCTGCGACAGCGTGCCGCCGTCGACGCGCACGCGCAGGGTCTTCCCGGGCGGGAAGTGCGGGGGAAGCGTCCAGCTCCAGGTCTGCGTCGTGCCGGCGGCCGTCGTTTCGACCTCGGGCGTGACCGCGGCGAGCAGCTTCTGGCCGCGCCAGTAGGCGCCGACGTTGGCCAGCGAATCGATCCAGACGTCGCCCAGCGACTTGGCGTGGGCGATGCTGCCGGTGACGGCCGAGACGTCGACGGTCATGTACCAGGCGAAGCTGGTCGGGCCCAGGCTGTGCAGCAACATGATGACCCAGCGGTGGCCGAGGTGGGCGCGATCGATCTCGGCGTCGAACTTCTCGACGCCGTCGTGCTCGGCGGGTCCCCAGATCGGCAAGTTGAACGGATCGGTCTCGTCGTTGGGGGCAACGGTGCCGGGCATGGCGCCGCGCGCGAGGAAAAACCGCTCGGTGGCGGCGCCGGCATAGCCGGTGTCGCCGAACGGCGAGGCCGAGGTCCAGACGGCCGGCGCGCCCAGCGTCTTGGTGATGAAGGTGGTGCACTCGTCGAACTCGGCCGCGATGCTGGCGCCGGCGCACCCGGCGCGCAGCGTGCCGTCGGGATCGGCGTGGCAGTGGTGCACGGTGTGGTTGGCGACCTCGTGTCCGTCGCGCACGGCGCGCGAGAAGGTGTCGGCGAAGCCGGCCTCCCAGCTGGCGCCGGCCGAATTGATGAAGAAGGTCAGGCGCACGCCGGCGGCGGCGAGGTCGGCGTAGTGCTCGATCTGCGAGGGCTGTCCGTCGTCGAAGGTGTAACTGACCGCCGAGGTGAAGCCGGCCCAGTCGAGGATCTTGAGGTTGCCGGGCGCCCCCGCGGGGCGCGGCACGTTCGCCGGGCCGGGCCGCGCGGGGAGACCGTCGGCGAGGCGCGGCGCCGGTGTGGGCGCTGGCGCGGCGGCGGGCCGCGCGGCCTGCGCGCTCTCGGCGGGCGCGCGACAGGCGCAGTTGGCGGTGCACCCTGCGGCGCCGAGCGCGAGCGCCGCGGCGAAGACGACCTGGACCGAGGCGGAGCGCATCAACCCTTAACCTGTAGTATGGAGGCGCGGTGAAGCTCAACGTATTTGCTCCCTGGCTGGCCGCCGTTCTGGCCGGCGCGGCGTCGTTCTCCACGGCCCAGGCCGCGGTGGTCCCCAACCCACTCTTCGCCGATCACGCGGTGTTGCAGCAGGCGACCGCGGTGCCGGTCTGGGGGACGGCCGATCCGGGCGAGGCGGTCACCGTCGAGCTCGCTGGTCAGAAGGTCTCGACGACGGCAGCGCCGGACGGCAAGTGGGGCGTGCAGCTGGCGCCGCTGAAGGCCGGCGGCCCGTTCACGCTGACGATCGCCGGCAAGAACAAGGTCGTTCTCGACGACATCCTGATCGGCGAGGTCTGGATCGCGGGCGGCCAGTCGAACATGGAGCGGCAGCTCGGCCTGCGCGCCGGGCAGCAGCCGATCGACAACTGGGAAAAGGAAGCCGCCGCCGCCCACCACCCACAGATCCGCCAGTTCCTGGTGGCGCAGGAGAAGTCGCTGACGCCGCTCGCGGCGGTGAAAGGGCAGTGGACCGTCTGCACGCCGGAGGCGGTCAAGGACTTCACGGCGGTCGGCTACTTCTTCGCGCGCGATCTGCAGAAGGCGCGGCACGTGCCGATCGGGATCATCCACAGCTCGTGGGGCGGCACGCCGGCCGAGGCCTGGACCAGCGCCGTGGGGCTCGCCACGCTGCCCGACTTCGCCGACACGCCCGCCGAGCTGAAGCTGCTGGTCGCCGATCCCGAGGCGGCGCGGCGCCGCTACGAGGCCAAGCTCGAGACCTGGTTCGCCGCCCGCGACGGCGGCTCGGTCCCCGGCCGCCGCTGGAGCGACCCCGCGCTCGACGCCGACGGCTGGAAGACGATGTCGCTGCCGACGCTGTGGGAGGAGGCCGGCGAGCCCGACCTCAACGGCGTGGTCTGGTTCCGCCGCGCGTTCGACCTGCCGGCCTCCGCGGCCGGCGCCGCCGGCGAGCTTGACCTCGGGATGGTCGACGACATCGACACCACCTTCGTCAACGGCGTGAAGGTCGGCGCCACCATCGGCTACGACCTCCCGCGCAAGTACGTCGTCCCCGCCGGCCTGCTCAAGCCCGGGCGCAACGTCATCGCCGTGCGCGTGCTCGACACCGGCGGCGGCGGCGGCATCTGGGGCCAGCAGAGGCTGCAGCTGGTCCTCAAACCCAGAGCGACCGCGGGCGGTCTGCAGACGGCGTCCCTCGGCGGCGCCGGCGGGCCACCGCCGGTCGCGCTCTCGGGCCCCTGGCGCTACCGGATCGGGATGCGTCTCGAGGATGCCCCCTTGCCGCCGGTCGGCGTCATCGGCGACGTCAACACACCGACCATTCTTTACAACGCGATGATCGGGCCGCTCGTCCCCTACGCGATCCGCGGCGTCATCTTCTATCAGGGCGAGGCCAACGTTCACCGCGAGCGCCAATATCGCTCGCTCTTCCCCGCGCTCATCGCCGACTGGCGCCGCGCCTGGGGGACGGAGTTCCCGTTCCTCTTCGTCCAGATCGCCCCCTTCGCCGACATGACGCC
>DATNDC010000055.1:0-49151 GCA_035607055.1 Polyangia bacterium | reverse complement strand
CCGGCTGCCGCCGCTGGCGGTGGACGATCTGGTCGACCTCTACATCGTTTGCTGCGACCTGGCCCAGAGCCGCCGGCGAACGGAGGGGGCGATCATCCATTGCCGGGCGTTCGGCGATCCGCGCGTCGGCGGCGATCGCCGCCGGATCACCCGGGTGCTGGCCGATATTGTCGCCCGCGCCGTCACCGGCGTCGGAAAGGGCGCGCCGATGACCATCGCGGTGACCGGGATGGCGCGGCACGTGCGGATCGACGTTCACGGATTCGGTGCCTTCGGCCCGGCCGAACGCGAGAACGGGGTCGACGGCCTGTCCCGGATCGGCGGCCTGCTCCCAGGCACGATGGTGGCCACGTCGGTCTCGCCCAACGGCGGGAGCATCGTCACCCTCCGTTTGCCTCGCTGACGCGGCGGCCCGTTTATTTTGAGGAATCGCCGCAAAATTCCCCCTTCGGCACGGTTTTCTGGTCCGCTCTGTATCCGTTGTTATGATGGTGCAAATCGTCGAAGACGGAGACAGGAGCGGTGAAAGCGACGCAAGCAAAACGGTCGACACGCGCGCTCGAGACCCCGGAGCACGCGACAGCACCGGATGAGGAGGCGACGGCGCCGGACCTGGGAACCCTGGTCCACGGCGTGGTCAACTCGACGGCCGCCATCACCTTCGCCGCCAGCGCCCTGCGCGCGGGTGGCGAGCTGACGGAGTCCGGCCTGGAGACGGTCACCCGGATGGCGGAGGCCGCCGAGATGGTCACCAAGATGGTCAAGACGTTCGCCACCGCCTCGCGGACCTCGCCCGCGCACCCGGGCCAGGGCGGGACCGCCGCCGACCTCTACGAGATCTGCTGCGAAGTCGCCGAGCAGCGACGGTCGGACGATGGACCGGCGATCCTCTGTCGTGCCTTCGGCGACTCGCGCGGCCGCTGGGATCGGGCCCAGCTCGCCGCGCTGGTCGGGCTGATGGTCGACGCCGCGCTCGCTCACCTCGACTCGGGCGCGCACCTCACGCTGTCGGCGAGCGGCTACGGCCGCCACGTTCGCGTGGACGTCCACGGCCTCGGCTTGCTGAGCCCGAAGGCCCGCCGCGTTTGCCTGGAGATCCCCTCCCAGGTCGATCCCGCGCTCGGAGGCCTCATGACCGTCACGGTCGGCCGCGGGCGAGGCACCGTCCTCTCGATGCACCTGCCGCGGTAGCCGGGGCGCCGGCCGCGCCCGCCAGGCCGCCGCTACGACAACATGCCGTCGGCCCAGTCTTTGATCTGGTACGCGCCCACCAGACCCTCGAGAAGAAACGGATCTCCCGCGGCGAAGGCCTCCGCCGCCGCGCGGGTGCGGAAGAGCGCCATGTTCCCGCCCGCCGGATCGACGAACGGGCCGACGCCCACCACCTCGCCGCGGGCGACGAACTGGTCGAGGAACAGCTTGTGGCGCGGGTAGACGGCCATGATCTCCTGGCGGCTCTTCCCCGCGCTGGTCCCAATCACTGCGAACAGCATGCCGCGATTCTAGATCGACCTCGGCCGCAACGGGCGCTCGCGCTTGCCTCGGATCCCGCCCATGCCAGGTTTGACTTGAGGAGGTTCACCGCGCATGGACGAGAAGAAACGACCCGAGCGTGCAGACGTGCCACCCCACGTGGTGATGAACGGCCCGCCGTGGGGCGCCTACGTCGATCCCGATCTCGATTACATCCGGGGGCAGCTCGGCTCCGTCGGGAGCGGCGTGAGCTTCTCGGAGCTCGGCGGCTTCGTGACGGCGAACGGCGAGGAGACCAAGGAGATCATCGCCGAGGCCCACCGCATACTCAAGGAGCGTGCCGAGGGGCAGCCGCCCGAGCCCGAGCAGGCTGCCGAAAACGAACACGGCTGACCTGGCGCGCCACAATCGGCGCTTGATCTCGCGGTCACCCCCTTTCGCCTGGGGAAGGATCCAGATTTCTCCCATGGCCGGCGCGTGTTTGGCGAAGCTGATCGCAGAGGAGAAGGAAGATCTGATCCGGCGCTGGCGCGAGCGAATTGCCGGAACCATCGATCCCGCGGTGGCGCCTTCCGCCGAGCTCATTAACAGCCTCCCCGCCTTTCTCGACGAGCTGGCCAACTACCTGCAGACCCGCCGCGAGGAGACGCCCGACGAGGCGACCGGCAGGGCACGCGCGCTGGCCGCCGTGCACGGGACGAGGCGCTTTCACGCCGGGTTCAGCCTGGGCGCCGTCATCCGCGAGTACGGCGTGCTGCGCGACTGCGTGCTCGATTTGATCCGCGACCGCCACCTGGAGGTCGACGTCGACGAGCTGAAGGCGGTGCTCAAGGGTCTCAACACCGGCGTGGTGGTCGCCGCCGAGCAGTTCGCCCGCGAGCGCGATCAGGCGATCGAGCGGCAGAGCCGCGAGCACTTCGGCTTCATCGCCCACGAGCTGCGCAACCCGCTGGGGTCGGCGCTGCTGGCCGCGCAAGTCTTGCAGCGGCGGCAAGGCGGCGAAGGCGAGGAAGACATCACCTTGAAGCGCCTCCTGCGGAACCTCTCCGTGTTGCGCCAGCTGATCGACAACTCGCTGGTCAGCGTGCGGGCCCGCGGGATGGGTGAGCACCACTCCGGGCTCGAGCTGCGCGAGGTGTCACTGGGCGAGATCGTGGAGGGCGCGCGGACCGAGATCGCCGGCGACGCCGAGGAGAAGCACCTGACGGTGGTCGTCGACGGCGACGCCCGCATCGGCGCCGATCCGCGGCTCGTGCGCTCGGCGATCACCAACTTGATGCGCAACGCGGTCAAGTACACGCGCGAGGGCGGCCGCATCGACGTCCGCATCCGCGTCGGCGAGCAACTGGCCAGCGTCGAGGTGGAGGACGAATGCGGCGGCCTGCCCGACGGGAAGACCGAAGAGCTCTTCACCCCCTTCGTCCAGCGGGGCGCCGATCGCAGCGGCTTCGGCCTCGGCCTGGCCATCACCAAGGACGCCGTCCAGGCGCACCAGGGAAACGTCCAGGTCTCGAACCTCCCCGGCAAGGGGTGCGTCTTCATGCTCAGCTTCCCGGTCGGCGGGCCGTCTGACTGAGCCCCGCGATGCTCGAGGCGAGAAAAAGGTCGCAGGTTTCCCCCGAGACCTCGCGCCGCTTGCTCTATCTATTTGATTTGCTTGCATATTCTGCCTCCTGTTTCGAGGAAGCTGCCAAACGGTATACAGTCCCCGGTCATGGCGCTCACGTATTCCGGGAGCACGGCGTTTCGTCGAGAGCTGGAGGCGCGTGTCGCGACCTACTTCGACGGCGCGGGGCATAGTCGGCACGCCACACGCCGGATGTACGTCAAAACCTTATTTTTGCTCTTCTGGCTGGGCGCGTCGTACGCCGGGCTCGTCTGGGGCGCCAGGACTTGGTGGCAGGCGATCCCGCTCGCCGTCTCGGTCGCCCTGGCGATGGCCGGCATCGGCTTCAACATCCAGCACGACGGGAACCACGGCGCCTATTCGCATCATCGCGTCCTCAACAAGGCCGCCGCCCTCTCGCTGAACCTGCTCGGGGGCGACGCCTACTTCTGGCACTACAAGCACAACATCGCCCACCACACGTATCCGAACATTTCGGGCGCGGACAACGATATCTACATGGGCCCGTTCGCGCGCATGTCGCCGCACGACCCGCGGTACTGGTTTCACCGCTTCCAGTACCTCTACGTCTGGGCGCTGTACGCGTTGCTGGCGGTGAAGTGGCAGCTCGTCGACGACTTTCGGTCGATGATCCGTCCCGGCGTCGCCGACACCTCCGTCCCGCGCCCGCGCGGCTGGAACCAGGTCTGCTTCTGGAGCGGTAAGACCTGCTTCCTCATGCTGGCCTTCGGCGTCCCGCTGCTGACGGGCCACCGCCTGGGGGCGGTGGTGGGCCTCTACTTCCTGACGATGGCGGTCCTCGGCCTCACGCTGGCCACGGTGTTTCAGCTCGCCCATTGCGTCGAGGAGGCCGAGTTCCGCGTCCCGGCCGATGGGTCGCGCCGCATCGAGCGCGAGTGGATGGCGCACCAGATCGAGACCGCCGTCGACTTCGCGCGCGACAACCGCCTCCTCACCTGGTACCTGGGCGGGCTCAACTTCCAGATCGAGCACCACCTGTTCCCCAAGATCTGCCACGTCCACTACCCCGCCCTCTCGCCCATCGTCGAGGCGACCTGCCGGGCCCACGGAATCCGCCACACCTCGCACCGCACGATGCGCCGGGCCGTTCGCTCGCACGTGCGCTGGCTGCGGCACCTCGGTCGGGCGGGCAGCGTCGAGCCGGCCCGCGCGCAGGCGGCGCCGCCGGCCTGCGCCAGCGCCCTCTCGGCCTCGCCGCGCTGAGCCCGCTACGATCGCCTTGCCTGCCGGGCCCGTCCGTGGGAGACGGGTTCATGACCATCGCTGAACCCTCGCCCCCTCCGTCGCCCGAGAGCCCGGTTGCCCCTCCCCCGCCACCGCGCGCGGCGGCCGCCGCCGAGGCGGCCGGCAGCGCCGAGAAGCTGGTGCGCGAGCTCTTCGACATCGCGGGGATCCGCATCGGCGGGCCCGGCCCCGGCGACATCACGGTCCACGATTCGCGCTTCTACGGGCGCCTGCTGCGCGACGCCTCGCTGGGGGTGGGCGAATCGTACATGGACGGCTGGTGGGACACCGACGCGCTCGACGTGCTGCTGGAGAAGATCATGCGCGCCGGGCTGCGCGAGAAGGTGACCGGCAGCCTGCGGTTGCGGTTTCTGACGGTCAAGGCGTTCCTCTTCAACCTGCAATCGAAGGAGCGCTCCGGCCGCTCGGTCGAGGCCCACTACGACATCGGCAACGACCTCTACACGCGGATGCTCGATCCGCGGATGGTCTACACCTGCGGCTACTGGAAGAACGCGACCACGCTGGCCGAGGCCCAGGAAGCGAAGCTGGATCTCGTCTGCCGCAAGCTGGGCCTTCGCCCGGGCATGCGGGTGCTCGATCTCGGCTGCGGGTGGGGCGGCTTCGCCGCTTGGGCCGCCGAGAAGTATGGCTGCTCGGTCGTCGGCGTCACGCTGTCCAAGGACCAGCACGCGCTCGGGCGCGAGATGTGGAAGCACCTGGACGTCGACCTCCGCCTCTGCGACTACCGCGACATCACCGGCACGTTCGATCGGGTGGCGTCGATCGGGATGATGGAGCACGTGGGGCCGAAGAATCACCGGCACGTGATGGAGGTGGTCCACCGATCACTCGCCGACGAGGGCGTCGCGCTGATTCACACCATCGCCAACAACCGCAGCCGGCGGCACGGCACGCCCTTCGTCGAGAAGTACATCTTCCCGAACGCCGTGGCGCCGTCGCTGGCGCAGCTGGGCAAGGCGACCGAGGGGCTGTTCGTGGTCGAGGATCTGCAGAACATCGGCCCCGACTACGACCGGACGTTGATGGCTTGGTGGGAGAACTTCGACCGCGCCTACCCGGAGCTGCAGCACAAGTACGATCGGCGCTTCTACCGGATGTGGCAGTTCTACCTGCTGGCGGCCGCGGGCGCGTCACGCGCGCGCGACGGCCAGCTCTATCACCTGGTGCTCACCAAGATCGGACGAAAACAGCCCGACTGCCGCGCCAGCTGACGCGGCCGGGTGTCATCGGGGTGTCGTCCGACGTCATTCGGGCGGCTTGGGAGGCCGGCCGCGCCGGCTGCCCCAGGGCGTGCGTGGCTTACGCGCGGGCGTAGGGGGCCCGGTTAGACGCCGCGCCTCTCGCTCGGCGGCCTCGCGCGCCGCCTGCTGAGCCACGATCGCCGCCCGCTTGTCTTCCGCTTTTCCCATCGCTCTCTCCCCTATTTGACACGAAGGGGTGGTCTTCGACCACCTGAACCGACTTTCGAATCAGGCGCTCGATGTCGCGCAACGCCGTGCGCTCGTCGCCGCCGCAGAATGAGAGCGCCACCCCGGCCGCGCCCGCGCGCGCGGTGCGGCCGATGCGGTGGACGTAGGTCTCCGGCTCGTCCGGGATCTCGAAGTTGATGACGTGGCTGACGCCGTCGACGTCGATGCCGCGCGCCGCGATGTCCGTGGCCACCAGGACGCGCGTGCGTCCGCCCTTGAACCCGTCGAGCGCCCGCTGCCGGGCGTTCTGCGACTTGTTGCCGTGGATCGCCTCGGCGCGCACGCCGTTGCGATCCAGCTCCTCGGCGACGCGGTTGGCGCCGCGCTTGGTGCGGGTGAAGACCAAGACGCGCGTCATGGCCGGATCGCGCAGCACCTCGCGCAGGAGCGCGCGCTTGTCGTCGTGGGCGACGTGCAGCACCCACTGCGCGACCTTGTCGGCGGTGCTGGCCACCGGAGCCACCGCCACCTCGACCGGGTCGACCAGGATCGAGCCGGCCAGCTTGCGGATCTCGGCCGGCATCGTGGCCGAGAACATCAGGTTCTGCCGGCGCCGCGGCAGCGCCTTGATGATCTGGCGGATGGGATCGATGAAGCCCATGTCCAGCATCCGATCGGCCTCGTCGAGCACCAGGACCTCGAGGGCATCGAACCGCGCGTGCCCCTGGCCCATCAGATCGAGCAGGCGGCCCGGCGTGGCGACGATGACGTCGGTGTCGCGGCGCAGCGCCTCGACCTGCGGCCCCTGGCCGACGCCGCCGAAGATGACCGCGCCGCGAATCGTCAGGTTCCGCCCATAGTCGCGGAAGCCGTCGGCGATCTGCTGCGCCAGCTCGCGGGTGGGGGCCAGCACCAGCGCCCGCGGCCCGCGCGCGCCCGGCGCGCGCCCCTGGCGCGAGAGCCGGTCGAGGATGGGGAGCGCGAAGGCGGCGGTCTTGCCGGTGCCGGTCTGCGCGCAGCCGAGCACGTCGCGCCCGGCGAGCAGGTGGGGGATCGCCTGGGCCTGGATCGGTGTCGGCGTCTCGTAGCCGGCGGACGCGACGGCGCGCTCGAGCGCCGGGGCCAGGTTGAGCTGGGAGAAACCGATCGGGGAACCAGAGGAGGGAAGTGGAAGTGGAGACGGAAGCGGTGAAACGGTCATGAAGGAACGGGAACCTTTCGGGCGATCACGAATCGGCTTTCGGGCCTTGCGCCCTCCGTCTTCGTGACGGGAGCCCGACGCCGCTTCGTGCGATTTGTTGGGGTGGCTGTCCGCGTGAACCCGCTCGGACAGCAATGCCGCCAACCGGTCCCTGGCGCGCTTCGCGCTGACGCGAAGGCAGGACAATCGTTCAATTACGGGCGAACGTTGCGCCACCGGAGCCCGATTGTCAAGCCGCGGCGCGTGCAGGGCTCAGCCGGCGCAGATCTGCGAGCCGCGCGCGGCAGGCTCACGGTGAACGTCGCGCCGGCGCCCAGCGTGCTGGTCACCTCGAGGCGACCGCCCATGGCGGTCACCAGCTCCCGGCAGATCCAGAGGCCGAGGCGCCGAACTCGCGCTCGGAGGCGGCGCGCTCGAACTTCTCGAAGCCAGATCGCCGGCCACCACCGCGGCCGCTTTGGGCAGCGCCGCCCAGGTGTCGGCCGCGCGCCGGTCGTTGCGCGCGTGCAGGACGACCTCGTGGCCGGCGCGCGCGAGCTGCTGGCCGGCCAGGAGGCCGAGCCCGTCCGACGACCCCGTGATGAAGACGCGCGCCATCTCCGCCCTCAGGCGCGCAGCGTGCGCTGGAAGAACGTCAGCGTCCGCTGCCAGGCCAGCTTGGCGGCCGCTGCATCGTAGCGGGGCGTGGTGTCGTTGTTGAACCCGTGCTCCGTCCCCGGGTACTTGAAGGCCTCGTGCTTCACGTGCGCGGCCTTCAGCGCCGCCTCGTACGGCGGCCAGGTGGCGTTGATCCGATCGTCGTGGTCGGCGAAGTGCAGCAGGAGCTCGGCCTTGATCGCCTTCACCTCGGCGAGCGCCGGCGCCGTCCCGTAGAACGGAACCGCCGCCGAGAGGTCCGGCAGTCGCGTGGCCAGGAGGTTGGCGATCCCGCCGCCGTAGCAGAACCCCACCGCGCCCAGCTTGCCGCTGGTGCCCGGGCGCCGCTTGACGAATTCGGCCGCGGCCACGAAATCCTCGTGGGTCTTCGCCTGGTCCAGCTTGGCGAAGAGCGCGCGCGCCTTGTCCTCGTCGCCCGGATAGCCCCCCAGCGGAAACAGGGCGTCGGGCGCGAAGGCCAGGTAGCCGGCCAGCGCCAGCCGCCGCGCGATGTCCTCGATGTGCGGGTTCAACCCGCGGTTCTCGTGCGCCACCAGGATCGGCGCCAGGCGCGCCCCCGGCTTGGCCGACGCGGGGCGCGCCAGATAGCCGCGGGCCTTGCCGTAACCCTTCGGCGACTCGAGCTCGACCCACTCCGCCACCAGCCGCGGGTCCTTCTCGGAGACCTGCTCCGCCTCCGCGAAGCGCGGCGACAGCGCCTCGAGGAACGCCGCCGCGGTCAGCCCGCCGACGGCGAACTTGGCCGCGCCGTCGAGGAACGCCCGCCGATCGATCTGGTTGTGAACGTAGTCATCGAAGAGGCGCAGGACCTCGGGTGGAAAGTCGCTCGCCTTGCCGAGCGGTCTGTCCTGGGCGCCGTCCGGGTGGTCCGACTGGTCCGACATTTGGGAACCTCCGCCTCAAGCTCTTGCCGCGCGCCGGCCCCGTCAAGGGCCCCTTTCTCAGGAGCGTCCCTCTTTCGCGGCCTGCCGGGCGGCCTTGGCCCGCTCGACCGCCTCGGGAACCTCGGCGAGCGCGATGGTCCGCCGTTCGACGCCGGCCGCCCCGTTCTCCTCGACGACCACCGCCACGACGTTGAGATGATCGAGCGCCACCTTCAGGTTCTTGTTCCGCCCGCGCGACGTCGTGGCGACCTCGATCGCCGAACGGAGCTCCGGGTGCCGGATGCGCAGCAGGCGCGCGAAGAACGGCCGCATGGTGTTGGTGAACCGCCGCATCGTCCGCCGCTTCATCTCGCTGGTGACGGCGTCGATCGGGATGCGCCCCTGCCCCTGCCGCAGCCACTCCAGCGCCACCTCCTCGGCGATCGGATACAGCGCCTCGAGCTGCTCCATCGTGAACCCGTGCTCAGAGAGCTTGTCCGCGATCCACTTCTCGTCGACGGAGAGCGCCGCGATGGTGGAGTCGGCGCTCGCCTCTGACTTGAGCTCGGTCTCGTCGTTCATCGCCTCTGACCCGGACGTTAATCTACACATCGGTTCAGTATCAAGCGCGGCGCCTCGGGACGCGCGCCGCTGCACTTTGAGACCGTCGGTTTGCAAAGATTCGTCGCCTTCATTACCATCGTGGCCCATGAAAAATAGACCTTGGCTTGGGGTGGCGGCGAGTCTCCTTCTCTTGGGCGGTGTCCTGGCGGGGGCACTGCCCTCCTGCGGCGGCTCCAGCGTCTCCTCCGAGGAGAGCGCCTGCCTCGGCTGCGCGAACGAGATGTGCCCGGACGAGAGCAAGGCCTGTAACGCCTCGCTCGGCTGTGTGAAGCTCCGCACCTGCTCGCTGGCCTGCAAGACCGGCGATGCAACCTGCCAGAACAATTGCACCGCGGCCGAGGCCAGCGACTCCACCGCCCTCCTCGCCGGCGCCGACTTCCTCGCCTGCGCCGACGCGATGTGCGCGCCGACGTGCCTCCCCACCGCCACCACCACCGGAACGGGCGGTTCGGCCTCGGGCGGCTCGATCGGCAGCGGCGGCTCGACCGGCAACGGCGGCGCGAGCCCGACCGGTGGCTCGACGGGATCTGGCGGCACGACCGGCACCGGCGGCTCGACCTCGACCGCGTACACCGTCGGCGACGGCGGCTACGTCACCTCCGGCCCCTGGATGGGATACGCCTTCACTGCCACTGACGGCAAGTCCGCCACGACCATCTCGCCGACCGACTTCTCGACCGTCACCGCGGGGGAGAGCCTCTGCGTCTCGGGCACCGTCGCCGCCACGGCCGACTACTCGGCGGTGGCGATCCTCGGCATCAACCTCAACCAGGCGGCGACCGCCAATGCCGTCGCCGGGACCTGGACGCCCACCGGATCCGGCATCAACTACGAGCTCTACGACTTGCAGGGCACGGATCTCCGGATCCAGATCCAGGCCGCGGGCGGGGACACCAACGCGAGCCTTCGCTGGTGTGTCGATACCCAGACCTACTATCAGCCCACCATCGCCTGGTCGCGATTCAACACCGCCTGCTGGGACGGCAGCGGTACCAACTACGACGGCACCACGCCCCTGCAATCGATCATGGTGGTGGTCCCCGGCAGCACGACCGACATTCCCTATAATTTCTGCATCCAGTTCATCGACCGCGCCCCCTAGCGTCGTGGCTGGGAGCGCGCTGGCGGGGCAAGAGCGCGCTGGCAGCCTAGAAGGACGGCTTGGCGAGGCCGTCTTCGTCGATGGCCGGCTCGGATCTCTTGACGTGCCGGTGAAGCGGCGGCTGACGCTTGGTCACCGCGCGCGGCGGCGGTGCCGGGTGCTTCTCGGGCGCGAGCGCTACCGCCCGCGGCGCCGGCTGGGCAACGGGAGGCGACGGCGTGGCCGCGAGGGGCGGTGGTGATGCGGGCAGCGCGACTTGCGCGGCGGCCGCCGCCCTGTGACTCCTGGGCAGCAATTGAAAGCCGCCCGCGACGACGAGCGCCAGCGCGCCGGCGAGCGCCGGGATCCGCCACCGCCGGATGGGCGGATCCACCGGCTGGTCGGGCGCCGCCGGGAAAATCTCCTCCGGCGGCTTGAGCTCGCCGGCGAGCGCGGCGCGGAGCTCCTCCATGCTCTGGAAGCGCGCGTCCGGATCCTTGGCCAGGGCCCGGGCGATTGCTGCCGCCACGTGCCGCGGAACGCGCGGCGCAAAGTCGGCGAGCGGCGGCGCCGGCTGGAACATCTGCAGGGCGAACAGCTCGCCCAGCCCCTCAGCCGTGAACGGCGGTCGCCCGGCCAACATCTCGAACAGCATGACGCCGAGCGCGTAGACGTCCGCGCGGGCGTCGACCGTCCCGGCGCCCCGGCACTGCTCCGGCGACATGTAGAGGGGCGTCCCCATCAGCGAGCCGGCGCGCGTCTTGGCCGACTGGGCGCCCTCTTCGGTGGTGGCCAAGATCTTGGCCACGCCGAAGTCGAGGAGCTTCACCTGCAGCGAGCCGTCCGCCTTCGTCACCAGCTGCACGTTCTGCGGCTTGAGGTCCCGGTGGACGATCCCCTTTTCGTGCGCAGCGCCGAGCGCACGGCACATCTGGTCGGCGATGGACGCCGCCCGCTCCACGTCCACCGGACCCCGGGCGATGACGTCGCTCAGCGACTCGCCCGCCAGGAACTCCATGATGAAGTACGGCTGGCCGTCGTCGGTCTCACCGAAGTCCAGGATCTCGACCACGTTCTCGTGCGCGATCTTGTGGATCGCGCGCGCCTCGTTGAAGAAGCGCGTGACCACCTCCCGATCGCTGGCCAGGGCGGGATGGAGCAATTTGATGGCGACCTTGCGCCCGATGATCGGGTGCTGCGCGAGGCAGACGACGCCCATCGCCCCCTCGCCGAGCCGCTGGACGACCCGGTAGTTCCCGATCGTCTCGTTCGCTGTGCCCGTCACGGTCACGTCGTCGCCCGCCCATCAGAGGATGCAATTCCCCCACCAGGGGCCGTTCGGTCGATTCGCCAGCAAATCCACGCTCATCGGCGCACGATCTCTCAGGATTCTGAGGCCGCCGCGCGGCGAAAAGTCTGCCTTTCACCACGGCGGGCGCGCACCCCTGGCGCCGTTTCGCCACACCAGGATGGCGCCGACGAGCTCGTGAGCGCGTCGGTCAGGCGGTAGAGCCGCCGCCTGCGCGGCGGCTCCGCTCAGTTGCCCCGGGCGTCGTAGGGCGGCGGCGGGCCGTACAGCGTGGCCCGATGCTCGACGTAGGCGATGGCGGTCGTGGTGGTGATCTTGCGCAGCAGCGTGCCCGTCTTGGTGATCTCGTGGAACTGGCCGTTGTCCGACCAGGTCACGAACAGGTTGCCGTTGGGGAGCTCCTTGACGTCGCCGAACGTCGAGTCGCTGAGGCCCGGGGCGTAGTCCAGCGTCGGCGTCGCCGTCTTGGCGGTGCTGTCGTAGTTGAACCCCAGCACGTGCGCGTTGGCGCTGTTGAGCCCGGCGTTGTTGAAGACCCACAGGTGGTCGGGCCACAGGTCGTGCCCGTGCTCGCCCGTCCAGGACATGGCGCTGTAGTCGGTCTCGGTGCCGCCGAAGGTGCCGATGAGCTTGCCGCCCGGATAGCTGATGGCGGCGACGGTGTTCAAGAAGTACATCGAGATGGTGAGCGCCTTGAGCTCGGGCACGTAGGCGATGTGGTTGGTGTGCGCCATCCCCATGCCCGAGTCGATCAGCGCGCCGAAGTCGGTTGCCTCGTCGTAGATCAACGTCGAGCTCCCGGTGGTGGTGTCGAGCTCCATCACCTCCTCGGGAGACTTCGTGGTGTTGGCCATCGAGTTGTCCATCTTGAAGTAGGCGACGTTCCCGTTCGGGAGGATGGCGAAGTCGTGGCTGCGGCCGGGGAGCATCCAGGTCTGGCCGGCGCCCATCCCGTCCATCCCGATGCGGTAGATGGCGCCGGCCGTCGAGGCGTTGGCGAAGTTCCCGGCGAACAGGTACTGGCCGTCGTACGACATCCGCGCCCGCGAGCAGTTGCTGGCCATCGTGTTGCTCGCGTCGAGCACCCAGACCAGCGCGCCGTCCTTGTCGATGATGAAGAGCCAGGTCTTCGAGGTCCCGCTCTGCCCGGGGATGCCGGCCAGGCCGGTGCAGCCGACGGTGAAACCGCCGCCCGCGTACAGCGCCGAGGCATTCATGTCGGTCACGGTGAAGACCGGAACGCCGTTGGCAAGATAGCCAGGCTTCATCGGCACCACCTGGCTGGTGTACGTCTTGCCGCCCCCCTGCGCCACGATCTGCAGGTCGTACATCGTGTTCTGCTTCATCCCCACCAGCACCGTCCGGTAGCTCGGGGCCTGCGTCGCGTCGACCGGCGCCTGGAACTCGTAGTTGGTCTGATCGCGCCCGAAGTTGATGACCGCGCTGTCGATCGAGACATTCACCGACCAGGTCACGATCTCGACGGTGGCGATGGTGGTGCTCTGCGTGACGGTGATGGTGAAGGTCGCATCCCCGGCCGGGCCGGTCCCGCCCGTGCCGCCGCCGGCGCCGCCGGTGCTCGATCCGCCGCTGCCGAGCGTGCCGCCCGTCCCGGCGCTCGACCCTCCCGTGCCACTCGTCTCCGTCGACGAGGTCGACGAAGTCTTGGGGGCGCACCCCAACGCGAACAGCGCCGCCGCGAGCAACAGAGCGTGAGGGGCCAGGGTCATTCGCCGCCGGGTCGCGCGCATGAGGTCTCCCTTTCGTCGACGTTGGACGTCGCGGGCAGCGTACCGCTTTTTTCGTCCGGACGGCCCTTCATCAAATAAGGCCCGCCGCGAAACGAACGCCCCGCGTCGAAACCCGCGACCCTCAGTGCTGGGGATCTGGAGTGGAAGCCGGCGCCGGCGCGGGCGTCGCCCAGGTGGCGCGCAGCCGGGCGCCGATGTCGACGCGCGGGCGCTGCGGCGACGGCGACTTCGGGTCGGCGGCGGTGTCGCTGTCGATGCCCGGCGGCGGCGGGCGATCGAACCGGTCGAGGATCGCGTCGGGGATGAAGCGCGTGCGCGGCGTGAAGACGTGGCGATCGCCGAAGCGGCTCTGCTGGCGAATGAAGAAACGCAAGGGATGGACCAGCACCAGCGAGCTCTTGGCCCGGGTCATCGCCACGTAAAGCAAGCGGCGCTCCTCTTCGATCTCCTCGGGCTGGCCGGTCGCCAGGTCGGAGGGGATGCAACCGTCAGCCACATTGAGAACCGTTACGCTGTCCCATTCCTGCCCTTTGGCCGAATGGATCGTCGACAGGATCAAGTAGTCCTCGTCGAGGTGCGGCTGCCCCGCCTCGGCCCCCGTCGCCTGCGGCGGATCGAGCGTCAGGTCGGAGAGAAAACGCTCGCGCGAGGGGGCGGCCGCCGCCAGCTGCTCGAGCTGCTCGAGATCGCCGAGCCGCACGCGGGCGTCGTCGTAGAGTCGCTCGAGGTGCGGCTGGTACCAACGGCGGACGAGACCCATCTGGGCCGCGCAGGGAACGGCGGCCGCCAGCTGGCGAAACAGATCGGCGAAGGCCGGCCAGTCGGCGCGCGTGGACGCCGGCGGATCGAAGGTCGGCAGCGCCTCGGCCAGCGCGAAGCGCGCGCCCGCCACGTGTCGCACCAGCGCGTCGGCGAAGCGCGGCCCCATCCCCGGCAGGAGCTGCGCCACCCGGAAGCCGGCCAAGCTGTCGCGCGGGTTCTCCGCCCAGCGCAGGCAGCCAAGCGCGTCCTTGACGTGCGCCGCTTCGAGGAAACGGAGCCCGCCGTACTTGACGAACGGGATGTTGCGCCGGCCGAGCTCGACCTCCAGCGCGTCGCTGTGGTGGGCGCTGCGAAACAGCACCGCCTGCTGGCGCAGGGGCACGCCGGTCTCGCGCCGCTCGAGGATGCGCGCGACCACGCAGGTCACCTGCGCCGCCTCGTCCTCGACGGTGATCAGGGCCGGACGGTCGCCGCCGCCTCTCACCGCGCGCAGGCGCTTCTCGTAGCGCTCGCTGGCGAGCGCGATGACCGCGTTCGCCGCCTCGACAATGGGCGCCGTCGAGCGGTAGTTCTCCTCGACGGTCACCACCGCCGCCGGCGGCGCGTACTGCGCGGGGAAGGCCAGGATGTTCCCCACCCGCGCGGCGCGGAAGCTGTAGATCGCCTGCGCATCGTCGCCCACCACCGTCACGCCACGCCCGTCGGGCTTGAGCGCGCGCAGGATCTCGGCCTGCAGCGTGTTGGTGTCCTGGTACTCGTCGACCAGCACGTGATCGAAGAGCGCGCCGATGCGGCCGGCCAGCGCCGCGTCGGTCATCAAATGAAACCAGTAGAGCAACAGGTCGTCGTAGTCGAGCACCGCCCGGGCCGCCTTGGCCTCGACGTAGGCGGCGAAGAGGCCGCGCAGCGCCTCCTCCCAGGGGAGGCACCAGGGGAACCGCCGCTCGAGGCAGGCGCGCAGCGACTCCTGCGTGTTGACCGCGCTCGAATAGATGGCCAGGCAGGTCCCCTTGCGCGGGAACCGCTGGTCGGTGCGCGCCAGCCCCCGCTCGTGCCGCACGCGATCCAGCAGATCGGCGGCGTCCTCTCGATCGAGCAACGTGAACGCCGGATCGAGGCCGATCTCCGGCGCGTGGCGGCGGAGCAGCCGGTTGGCCACGGCGTGGAACGTCCCCGCCCAGGGGAGCGCGGCGTCGCCCTTCCCGTGCCGCCCGAGCAGCCGCGCGGCCCGGCGGATCATCTCCTGCGCGGCCCGCCGCGAGAAGGTGAGGAGCAGGATGCGCCGCGGATCGGCGCCGCGCGCGATCAGCACCGCCACCCGATGCGCGAGCGTCTGGGTCTTTCCGGTCCCCGCCCCGGCCACGATCAGGAGCGGCCGATCGTCCGCCCCCGCCGCCCGTCGCTGCGCGGGGTTGAGCGGCTCCAGGATCGTGGCGACGTTCGGGTCGCCGCCAGCGTCGATCGTTTGCCCGGTCGCCATGGCGCGAGACTATACGAATGTTCAGCTACCTGCCAATCCCTGTCCCGGCGGGCGCGATCACCGTCAGCGGGACCTCATCGGGTTTGACCGCCGGGTCGGTGACCGTGACCGCCCAGTAAGGGCCGCGGGACTCAGTCGGGCGTGGCTTCCATCTCGCGCCGGTATTGGCCCAGCGCCGCGGCGTGGTCGCACCTGGCGCGGTGGTGGAAGGCCCGCTGGGCGGCCGGGACGTTCTCGCGCCGGCCGCGCCAGAGGTCCATCGCCTCGTCCTGGAGCGCCCGTCCGAACGAGAAGCTGAGCTTCCACGGTTTCGGCCCTTCGAGCCGGTTGATGGCCGAGAGGTGCTCGGTGGCGAGGATCGGGCTCTGGCCGCCGGAGAGGAAAACGATCGCCGGCACGGCGGGAGGGACGTGCCGGGTCAGCGTGCGCAACGTCGCCGTCGCGACGTCGGCGACCGACGCCTGTCGGGCGCAGTCCTCCCCCGCGAGCACCATGTTCGGCTTGAGCAGCATCCCCTCGAGGACGACGTTGCGATCGGCGAGCGCGTCGAAGACCGCCCGCAGCACGGCGCCGGTCACCTGCTCGCAGCGCTCGAGGGGGTGGTCGCCGTCCATCAACACCTCCGGCTCGACGATCGGGGCCAGCCCCTGCTCCTGACAGAGGGCGGCGTAGCGGGCCAGCGCGTCGGCGTTGGCGTGAAGGCAGCTCGCGCTCGGCTGTCCGTCGCCGATCCGGAACACGGCCCGCCATTTCGCGAAGCGGGCCCCCATCGGGCGATACGCCTCGAGCCGTTCGCGCAGGCCGTCGAGCCCTTCGGTCACGAGCTCCCCCGGCGCGCCGGCGAGCGGCCGCGTTCCCTCGTCGACCTTGATGCCGGGGACCAGGCCGCGATCCTTCAGCAGGGTCACGAGCGGCGTGCCGGCGGCGCTCTGCTGCCTGATCGTCTCGTCGTGCAGGATGACCCCGCCGATGAACGCCGAGAGCTCGGGCGTGCTGAACAGCATCTCGCGGTAGTCGCGACGGAGCTCGGGCGTGGAGGCGATCCCCCGCGCGGTAAAGCGCTTGGTGATCGTCGAGACCCTCTCGTCGGCGGCGAGCAGCCCTTTTCCGCCGGTGACGATGGCATTCACGGTCGCCTCGAGGCTCGGCATCATGATGGTCCCCTTCCCTCCCAACGTAATGCCGGCCCTGGCGAGCCGCGAACGGCGCCACGGATCAGCTTGCGGGAGCGAATCCAGCCGCTGAGCAGCCGAACGGTCTTTGAGTCGGCGCCTCAGTGCACCGCCGGCGCCACCTCGCCGCGGAGCGCGGCGCGCGTGTCGCCGCTTCCCCGGACGGAGTCGAGGATGCGGGCGGTGGAGATGAGCGCCAGGTGCGAGAAGGCCTGCGGGAAGTTGCCGATCTGGCGGCGCAGCTTGGGGTCGTACTCCTCGGAGAGGAGGCCGAGGTGGTTGCGCAGCCCGACCAGCCGCTCGAACAGCGCCTCCGCCTCGTCGATCCGCCCGGCCAGCGCGTAGTTGTCCGCCAGCCAGAAGCTGCAGGCGAGAAAGGCGCCCTCCGTCCCGGGGAGCCCGTCTCCGCTCGCCAGCGGCTGGTAGCGGAGGACGAAACCGTCCTGCAGGAGCGTCCTCTCGACCGCGGCGACCGTTCCCAGCATGCGGGGATCGCGCGCCGGCAAGAAGCCGTAGTGCGGGATGACCAGCACGCTGGCGTCCATCTGGTCGCTGCCGTAGGACTGGGTGAAGGCGCCCACCCGCGCGTTGAACCCGCGCTCGCACACCTCGCCGAAGATCCGCTCGCGGAGCGCGCGGAGGTGGGGGAGCATCCGGCGCCCGTCGTCGTCGCCCATCCCCAGCTCCTCGATGGCGCGGGCGGCCCGATCGATGGCCACCCAGGCCATCACCTTCGAGTGGGTGAAGTGGCGGCGGCCGCCGCGCACCTCCCAGATCCCGTCGTCGGGCTGCTGCCAGACGCGCTCGACGTATTGGAAGATCGTCCGCGCCGGCAGCCACCCTTCGGCGACCCCCGTCAGCCCCATCTTGCGGCTGGCGTAGATGCAGGAGAGCAGCTCTCCGAAGACGTCGAGCTGGAACTGACCGGAGGCGGCGTTGCCGATGCGCACCGGTTTCGATCCCTCGTAGCCCGGGAGCCAGTCGAGCTCGAACTCGGTCAGCCGCCGCGCGCCGGCGATGTCGTACATGATCTGCAGGTCGGCCGGATCGCCGGCCCCCGCGCGAAACAGCCAGTCCCGAAACGCGCGCGCCTCGTCGAGGTAGCCGCCCACCATGAGCGCGTCCAGCGTGAGGCTGGCGTCGCGCAGCCAGCAGTAGCGGTAGTCCCAGTTGCGCACGCCCCCCAGGGCCTCGGGAAGCGACGTCGTGGGAGCGGCCACGATGCCGCCCGTCGGCGCGTACGTCATCGCCTTCAGCGTCAGCAGCGAGCGGAGGATCAGATCCCGCGACGGTCCTTCGTAGGTGCAGCGGCCGATCCAGCCGCGCCAGAACGCCTCGGTCGCGCCGAGCGCGCGGTCGGGATCGATCGGCCGCGGCGCGTCCTCGTGCGAGGGGTACCAGGTCAGCTGCAGCGGCAGCCGATCCCCCTTCTTGATCTGCAGCAGCGCGGAGACCCGGCCCTCCGCGATCTGGGGCTTGAAGGGAGCGTGGAGGATCAGGGCGTTCGGCCCGGCGATGAATCGCAGCCCCTCCGGCTCCTGCGTGATCCAGGGCGTCTCGGCGCCGTAGCCGAAGCGCGCCTCCAGCAGCATCTCCAGCGGGACCTCCCCCTCGAGACCCTCGACGATGCGAAACAGATCGCAGCGGTCGCCGTCCTCGCCGACCGGCATGAAGTCGATGATCCGCGCCGCGCCCCCTTCACAGACGAATTCGGTCTCCAGGATCATGGTGTCGTCGCGGTAGCGCTGCCGCGTCTCGCGGATGGGCACCGTCGGCCGCACCGCCCAGCAGCCGTGCTCGTCGTAGCCGACCAGCGCCGCGAAGCAGGCGTCGGCGTCGAACCGCGGCACGCACAGCCAGTCGATCGACCCGCTCTTCGAAACCAGCGCCGCCGTTCGCGTGTCGCCGATGAGACCGTAATCCTCGATGCGAGAGGCCATGTCGTCACCCCCTGGCTCGCGCGGCGAAGGTGGCCGCGGCGCTCTAACGATGGGGATGCATTTCGGCCCGGGAAGCAGCGCCGGGCCGAAGCAGGATCTCGCGGCCGAGAAGCGTTCTGTACGCCGTTGCCCGAGGAGGCCCGGCGTCGACCCCAACCGCGCGGCGCTCCTCAGGACGGCGGGTTGGACGACGGTTGCTGCGCCTCCCGTTCGGCGAGCATGCTGCGGAGAACATCGAGGAGCTCCGAGGTCCCGAAGGGCTTCTGCAACACGTGGGCGCCGCTCAGCGTCCGCATCTCGCGGGTCGAGGCGGTCATGAAGCCGAACGGCAGGTGCTCGAGGCCCAGGCGCGCGACCTTCTCCTTGAGAGCTCGGCCGTCCGTGCCGTCCTGGAGCAGCACGTCGCAGAGAACGACGTCGAGGTCGCCCGTCTGAACGATGCTCATCGCCTCCTCGGAGGAGCGCGCCAGAAGGACGTTCCACCCCTCCTCGCTGAGCGCCTCACGAATGGCGTTCGAGATGTCGACATCGTCTTCCACCACCAGCACCGTTGCCATCTCCGGGAAAAGTAACACCGGTTACCGCGGGTAACAGCACGCGATTGATCCTTGTACAGGACGAGGTCCCCGCGCGACGGACGAGGTTCCTCGCTCGTATTGCTCAACGGCTCAGGGATGAGCACCTTAGGACGGGAGGTCCATGATGTCGCTGGAAACGCTGTTGCTCTGGATCGTGGTCGGTCTCGTCGCCGGTTGGCTCGCCTCCGTCATCGTCGGGGGCGGCTATGGCCTGGTCGGCGACATCGTCATCGGGGTCGTCGGCTCGTTCATCGGCGGTCTGATCTTCCGCGGGCTCCACGTCCATTCCCCCTTCGGGGGCTTGGCCGGGACCATCTTCGTCGCCTTCGTCGGGGCGGTGGTGCTCCTGATCGTCATCAGGCTCATCCGCTCCGCCGGCACGCGCGGCGGCTACTGAAGCGGCGAGCGCTACTGCGAGTAGGCGACCGTCGAGAGCAGCGCCTCGGCCGCCTGCCGCGTGTCGAGCCGCGTGTGTTGGACCACGATCGGGACGTCCGATTCGATGACGCTCGAGTAATCCGTGTCGCGCCGGATCGGCGCCGGGTCCGAGAGGTCGTTGAAGCGCAGGTGCAGCGTGCGCCGCGGCGGCACCACCACCTCGTAGGGGGGCGTCGGCTCGCGATCGGCGTAGAAGATGGTGATCCGGACATGGGCCGGCGCCTCCCCGGTGTTGAGCAGGCAAGCCGTCTCGTGGCTGGTCATCGGTCCGGGTGGGCCGTGGCTCTCCGCCGGGATGTAGCCTTCGGCGATCACCCAGACGAACCGTCCGATCGAGCGGGTCATCGCTGCTCCGCCGGATCCGGCGGGACGGAGAGGGCCAGGCCCGTCAGCGCCAGCGCCCCCATGGCCACCGCCCCGAGCGTGGCGCCGAGCCAACGCGCCCCCAGCAGGCGCGCCAGGCGCCGGCCTGGGCGCCACGGTCGCAAGACGGCCCCGGCGCCCAGGCCCGCCAGCGCCAGCGCGGCGACGCCCGCCGGACGGCGCGGATCGAGGCGGGCGACGGAACGGGCCGGCACCGTGCCGGCGCCGACCGCCAGGCGCGCCACCTCCGCCACGTGCATCGCTCGCCGGGACGTGCCGGCCTGGATCTGCTCGCGGCAGCTGAAGCCGTCGCCCACCAAGATGGCGGCCGGATCGGCGGCGCGGACCTTGGGGAGGACGTCGAGCTCGCCGACCTGCTGCGACACACGGTACTTCTCGCCGCGCTCGAAGCCGAACGAGCCAGCCATCCCGCAACAGCCCGTCGACAGCACCTCCACCTCGAGGCCCAGCTTTTCGAGCAGCTGCTTTTCGTGATCCATCCCGAACAGCGACTTTTGATGACAGTGGCCGTGGACGACGGCCTTGCCCGACAGCTTTCCCAGCTTCGCCAGCCGGGAGGCGCCCGCGTGCTCCGTCAAGAACTCCGCGAACAGGAACGTTTGTCCGCGGAGCCGCTGCGCGTCCCGATCTCGGGGCAAGAGGTTCGCCATCTCGTCGCGGAACACCGAGACGCACGACGGCTCGAGCCCGACGACCGGCGTCCCGGCCGCGATGTCGGCCTCCAGGACCCGCAGGTCCTTCTGCAAGAGGCGCTTGGCCGTGTCCAGCATGCCGAAGTCGTAGAGCGGGCGGCCGCAACAGACGTCCGCCGCCGGGACGGTCACCCGAAATCCGAGCGCCTCCAGCGCCTCGGCGGCCGCCAGCGCCGTCTCGGGGAAGAAGTGGTCGTTGAAGGTGTCCGGCCAGAGCAACACCGGCTGGCCCTCCGGGTGACGCGGCGGACGCGACCGCCACATCTGCTTGAAGGTGCGCCTCGAGAAAGCCGGGATCTGCCGCTCCGGCGCGATCCCGCCCAGCCGCTTGACGAGCGGCGCGGTCAGCGGCGATTGCGCGAGGGCGTTGACCAGCCCGGGCGCCAGCGCCGCCAGCCGCGCCCACGCGTGGATGAGGCCCATCGAGTAGGCGGCGACCGGGCGCAGCCGCCCCTGATAGTGATGCGCCAGGAACTCCGCCTTGTAGGTCGCGACGTCGACGTTGACCGGGCAGTCGCCCTTGCACCCCTTGCACGCCAGACAGAGATCGAGCGACTCGCGCACGTGCTGGTCGCTCCACCCGTCGAGCTCGTTCCCCCGCATCATCTCGAACAGCAGGTGCGCGCGCCCGCGCGTGCTGTGCATCTCCTCCCGCGTGGCGCGGTAGCTGGGGCACATCGTGCCGCCCTCGTCGCGGCGGCACTCGCCGATGCCGACGCAACGGAGCGTGGCCCGCGTGAAGTCCCCGTCGTCGTCGGGGTACTGGAAGTGGGTCGGCACCGACGGCGGCCGAAACTCCGTCCCCAGCCGCAGGTTGTCGTCGAGGCGATAGGCGTCGACGACCTTCCCGGGGTTCATCCGCCCCTCCGGATCCCAGATCGCCTTGAATTCGCGGAAGGCCTGCACCAGCTCCGGACCGAACATGCGGGGCAGGAGCTCGGCGCGCGACTGTCCGTCGCCGTGCTCGCCGGAGAACGACCCGCCCATCCGCACCACCAGCGCGGCCGCCTCCTCGACGAAGCGCCGATAATTGGTGATCCCGGCCGCCGTCTTCAGATCGAAGTTGATGCGGGTGTGCAGGCACCCCTGGCCGAAGTGGCCGTAGAACGCGCCGTCGTAACCGTGGGCGTCGTAGATCGGGCGCAGCTGGCGCAGGTAGTCGCCGAGCCGCTCGGGCGGGACGGCCGAGTCTTCCCACCCCTCCCAGGTGTCGGGCGAGCCGGGGATGCGCGCCGTGGCGCCCAGACCCGATTCGCGGACCTTCCAGAGCTTCTCTTCCTGATCGAGGTCGTCGTAGATCTTGCCGTTCGGCCGGGGCGCCGACGCCTGCAGCTCGGCCAGCGCCGCCGCGGCGCGCGCGTCGGACTCCTCCTTCGTGTCGCCGCCAAACTCGACCAGCAGAAATCCGCTCCCCGCGGGCAGATAGCGCAGGTAGCGCTCGTGGAGGCCCTTCTTGTGGATGTCGTCGATGAGGCGCTGGTCGAGCCCCTCGCAGGCGATCGGCCCTTGCGCCATGACCGCCGGGACGTGGTCGGCCGCCGCATAGACGTCGGGGTAGCCGAGCACGAGCAGCGTCCGGGCACGCGGCCAGGGGACGAGGCGGAGGGTCGCCTCCAGCACCGTCACGCACGTCCCCTCCGAGCCGACGAGCGCGCGGGCGACGTTGAACCCGTTCTCCGGGAGCAGCTGGTCGAGCGCGAACCCCGAGACGCGGCGGGGGATCTTCGGGTAGCGCGCGCGCACCAGCGGCGCGTACCGATCGATGAGCGCCTTGAGCCGGCCGTAGATGTGGCCGCGCCGGCCGTCGGAGCGGATGATCGCCTCCAGCTCCTCGGGCGGCGTGGCGCCCACGCGGAAGACGCGGCCGTCGTAGGTGGCGATCTCCAGCTCCTCCACATTTTCTGACGTCCGCCCCGCCATCACCGAGTGGGTGCCGCAGGAGTTGTTGCCGATCATCCCGCCCAGCGTGCAGTGGTTGTGCGTCGAGGGATCCGGACCGAAGGTCAGATCGTGCTTGTTGGCGGCCGCCCGCAGGTGATCGAGCACCGTCCCCGGGAGGACGCGCGCCCGGCGCGCCTCCGGGTCGAGCTCGAGGATCCCGTGGAAGTACTTCGACAGGTCCATCACCACGGCGACGTTGCAGCACTGGCCGGCCAGGCTGGTGCCGCCGCCGCGCGACAGCAGGGGCGCCCCGAACTGGCGGCAGACGTCGATGGTCGCCAGCACGTCCACCTTGTGCCGCGGGACCACCACCCCGATCGGAACCTGGCGGTAGTTCGACCCGTCGGTCGCGTAGAGCGCGCGGCTGCCGGCGTCGAAGCGGACCTCGCCGTCGAGCTGGCGCGCGAGCTCCGCGGCCAGCGCCTCGAAATCGGGCGTGGACGAAGCCGGCCGCGCAGGCCGGCGCATCCGGGAGACGGGAACCACGTCAGCGGTCGACATCTTGGTTCCTCCCCTCAATCCCGGTGCGGCTTCCAGGTGGCCTTCATCTCGCGGTACGTCTCGCGGAGGATGTCTCGCCACCCCTCGTCCTGCTTGAGCACGGCCGAGGTGATCGCCCGCGCCTGCTTGAAGGTGATGTGCGGCGGCAGCGGCGGCACCTCGGGATCGGTCACCGCCTCGACGACCACCGGGCGATCAGCCTTGAAGGCGCGCTCCCAGGCCGCGGCGATCTGCTCCGGCTTGTCGACCCGAATGCCGCCCAGGCCCAGCGACTCGGCGTAGCGCGCGTAGGGGAAGTCCGGCAGCTCCTGCGACGCCGGCAGCTTCGGATCGCCGAGCATCGCCCGCTGCTCCCAGGTCACCTGGTTGAGATCGCGGTTGTTGAGGACCAGGACGACGAGCCTCGGGTCTTTCCATTCCCGCCAGTACTTGGAGACCGTGATGAGGACGTTGTTGCCGTTCATCTGCATCGCGCCGTCGCCCACCATCGCCACCGGCACGCGCTCGGGGTAGGCGAACTTCGCCGCGACGGCGTAGGGCATCCCGGGGCCCATGGTGGCCAGGGTGCCGGACAGCGAGGCCATCATGCCGCGGCGGATCTTGATGTCGCGCGCGAACCAGTTGGCCGAGGAGCCCGAATCGCTGGAGAGGATGACGTTGTCCGGCAGGCGCTTCGACAGCTCCCAGAACACCCGCTGCGGATTGATCGGATTCGCGTCGTGCATCGCCCGCGCCTCCAGCACCTTCCACCAGTCGGCCACGCTGGCCTCGATCTCCTTGCGCCAGCTCCGGTCGGTCTTGCGCGTGAGGTAAGGTGCCAGCGCGCGCAGGGTGGCGGCGCTGTCGCCGACCAGGTTCACCTCCATCGGGTACCGGAGGCTGGTGCGGCGCGCCGCCAGGTCGATCTGCACGCCGCGCGCCTGGCCCTCCTCGGGGAGAAACTCCGAGTAGGGGAAGCTCGAACCGACCATCAGCAGCGTGTCGCACTCGCTCATCAGCTCCCAGCTCGGCTTGGTGCCGAGGAGGCCGATCGCCCCCGTCACCCAGGGGAGATCGTCGGGGAGCACCGCCTTGCCGAGCAAGGCCTTGGCCACGCCCGCGCCCAGGACGTCCGCCGTGGTGGCCACCTCCTCCGCCGCGGCGAGCGCCCCCTGCCCCACCAGCATGGCCACCTTCTTCCCCGCGTTGAGGATCTCGGCGGCGCGCCGCAGATCGGCGTCCTGCGGGACCACCCGCGGCGCCGAGTAGCCGACGCCGGTGTGAACCGTGCCGTGCTGGCGCGGCGGCGCCTCCACGGCCTTCATCTCCTGCACGTCGTTGGGAACGATCACGCAGGTGACGGTCCGCTCGCCGACGGCGATCCGCACGGCCCGATCGATGAGCTGGCGGATCTGCACCGGCGTCATCGCCATCTCCACGTAGGCGCGGGCGACGTCCTTGAAGAGTGAGATGAGATCGACCTCCTGCTGGTACTCGCCGCCCATGGCGGCCCGCGCCTGCTGGCCGACGATCGCCACCACCGGCTGATGGTCGAGCTGGGCGTCGTAGAGGCCGTTGAGCAGGTGAATCGCGCCCGGACCCGAGGTGGCCAGGCAGACGCCGACCTGCCCGGTGAACTTGGCGTGCGCGCAGGCCATGAAGGCCGCCATCTCTTCGTGGCGAACCTGCACGAAGCTCATCTCTTTGACTTTGTGAAAGCCGCCGAGGATCCCGTTGATGCCGTCGCCCGGGTATCCATAGATACGTTTGACGCCCCAGGCCCCGAGCCGTCGGAGAATGAACTCGCCCACCGTGCTCGCCATCGCCGCCTCCCACCTCCCAACCTAAGGCGCCGCTCGGCGATTTGAACCGACGGACGATGACCGGGCTTGCCCGGACGCTTCGGGCGCCCACCTTCCCGCCATGGGCCCGAGCACGACCAAGGGGACGGCCGGTCCGCGCATCGACACGGTCCGGGTGAGCACCTACGTCGTCCCCACCGACGCGCCCGAGTCCGACGGCACGCTCGAGTGGGACCGGACGACGCTGGTCCTGGTCCAGCTCGGCGCGGGCGGGGTCAGCGGCCTCGGGTACACCTACGCCGACCGCGCGACGGCCGGGGTGGTGCGCGACGCGCTGGCCGCCGAGCTGAAGGGCGAGGACGCCTTCGCCATCGCCGCCGCCAACCGGCGCATGCTGGCGCGCGTCCGCAACCTGGGCCGCGCCGGCATCGCCTCGATGGCCATCTCGGCGGTCGACAACGCGCTCTGGGATTTGAAGGCGCGGCTCCTCGACCTTCCGCTGGCGTTGCTGCTGGGGCCGGCGCGCGCCGAGGTGCCGGTCTACGGCAGCGGTGGCTTCACCTCGTATTCGACCGAGACGCTGCAGCGGCAGCTCGGCGGCTGGGCCGAACAGGGGATGGCCTTCGTGAAGATGAAGGTCGGGCGCGCGCCGGCCGACGATCCGCGGCGCGTCCGCGCGGCACGGGAGGCGATCGGCGCGACCCAGCTCTTCGTCGACGCGAACGGCGCCTACGCGCGAAAGCAGGCGCTCGCGCTGGCGCTGGAGTTCGCCGAGCTCGACGTCCGGTGGTTCGAGGAGCCGGTCAGCTCCGACGACCTCGCCGGGCTCCGCCTCCTGCGCGACACGGCCCCGGCCGGGATGGACGTCGCCGCCGGCGAGTACGGCTACGATCCCTTCTACTTCCGGCGCATGCTGGAGGCCGGCGCGGTCGACGTGCTGCAGGCCGACGCCACCCGCTGCGGCGGGGTGAGCGGCTTCCTCGCCGCGCACGCGCTGGCCGACGCGCAGGGCCTGCCGCTCTCTGCCCACTGCGCGCCCGCCCTGCACCTCCACCTCGGCTGCGCGCTCACCCGCCTGCGCCACCTCGAGTACTTCCACGATCACCAGCGGATCGAGGGGATGCTCTTCGACGGAACGGTGACGCCGCGCAACGGCACCCTGGCGCCCGACCTCACCCGCCCCGGCCTCGGTCTCGACTTGAAGGCGGCGGACGCCCAGCGCTTCGCCGTCGACGACTGGCGCGGCTAGCGCCCGCCGCCCCGGAGCGCCCGGGCACGGCGCGCCATCTCCTCCGGCGGGAGATCCTCTTTCCAGGTGAGGAGGACCCAGACGTGACCGAAGGGATCTCGAACGCTGGCCGAGCTGGCGCCGTAGAACATGTCGGTCGGCGCCTGGACCGCCTCGGCGCCGGCGCCCACGGCGCGCCTCCACAGCGCCTCGTTGTCCTCGGAGAAGACGTGCAGGCCAGCCGTGCAGCGCCCGAGTCGCCGCGGCTCACCGTAGAGATTGCCCTCAGGATCGCCGATCATGATGACCGACCCGCAGATCGAGAGCTCCGCGTGGAGGATCGAGCCGTCGGCGCGCGCGATCCGAAACAGCTCGCTCGCCCCGAACGCGCGCCGGTAGAATTCGATCGCCGCCGACGCCCCTTCCACGTAGATGTGGGGGACGATCGCGTTTCGATACCGTTCGGGCCGGGTGGCCATCGCCTCTCCGACAACCTAAGGTCGCGCGCGCGCGCGGGGCGTTTTGGGGCCCGGATCGCCCGGCGCCATGGTTAAGCTGGCGCGGTGCCGACCTTCGGGCGCAGCATCCTGACCTCGCTCTTCACGACGGCGCTCGACTTCGGCGCGCTCGTCGGCCTCGTCCAGCTCGCGGGCGTCAACTACGTGTGGGCCACCTGGATCGGCACCGTCGTCGGTTCGCTCTCCAACTTCACGATCAACAAGCTGTGGGCCTTCTCGGCGCGCGACGCCCCGGCCGCCCCCGCGGTCGGCCGCTTCGTCCTCGTGCAGGCGGGCGCCTCGGCCTGGCACACGGCAGGCGTCTGGGCGCTCACCCGGTTCGGGCGGCTCCCCTACGCGGTCTCCAAGGTGATCGTGGCGACGGCGGTCTACCTGGCCTGGAACTACCCGCTCAACCGCTGGTTCGTCTTCAACCCGCGTCACCGGCGACCGGCAAGCGCACCCGCGCGCTCTCCGTGAATCGGCCCGCCCGGCCGCCCAGCTCCGAGGCCACGACCATCGGAAGCCGGGAGAACGGGAGGGAGGTGTGCACCACGCAGTCGACGCCGCAGTTTCGCTCGCACCCCTTGCTGGGGTCAGCAGACGAGGCGACCGCCGGCGAACGAACGCCGCCGCCCCTTCGGCCGGCGCTCGGGGTACGCCAGCAGATCCGCGGCGACGTCCACCGAGTCGTTCCGCTTCTGCAGCCGCCCGGCGACGTGCGCGAGCGTGGCCATCTGGCAGAGGGCGGCGGCGACATGCCCCGGATCGGCGGCGATGGCGGCCAGGATCGACGCGGCGCTCGCGCGGGGGGCCGCGGGACGACGTCCGTGCGTCGACCACGCCCGCGGCTTGGCGCGATGTCGCGCGCGCGATGCCTTGAGGCCCATAGCGCGCCTAACAATGGGTCCGGCCGCGCGCGAACGCCAGAGCCCCACCGTCATTTTGGAGGCCCGCCCGAAGGTCGGGGGACCGTGGGTTGCTTTCTCGGCGCTCGCGCCGGTCGAGACCTCAGGATCGAGGAAGGTCGGGTCGCCGCCTAAATCCCCTCGCGGGCTCGGACACCGTCGAGCAGCTCCTGGAGCGCCGCGCCGCCGGCGAGCAGGCAGGTGAGGACGGCAGCGACGAAGGTCCACCAGGTGAGCCAAGCCGTGGCGTGCGTGACCAATCCGATCACCCACGTCCCGCCGAGACCGGCCGAGAGCAGCGCCAGGCAAGCGGCGGCGAACAGCGATCCCCGCTTCTCGGGGATGAGCCCCACGGTGGCGAAGGAGAGCGCGGCGGCGATGCCCACCACCCAGGTGAGCCAGACCGTCGCGTCCTCGGAGAGACCGATCACCCACATGGCCGTCAGGCCGAGGCCGATCAAGGCGGGAAAGACTCGCAGCATGGGCGCACCCTCAACGTTGGTAGAAGCCTTCGGACGGTTCGGGGGTCGACTTCATCGGCATGACCCGCCGGGTGGCGACGTCGGCGACGGTCAGCGACACCAGCAGCGCCAGCAGCGTGACCGCGACGAGGACGGCCAGCCGCGCCTGAAACGGCTGGTCCGCGAGATCCATGAAGAACCAGAGGACCAGGTAGGTCTTGACCGCGGCGATGGAGAGGCTGATCGCCACGTCGCCCCAGTACCAGTGGAGCTGCGTCCCCAGGAGCAGCGACAGCGTCGCCAGCGCCAGCAGGGCCAGATAGGCCCAGACGCGGTGAACGGCGCGGACGTGCGTGGCCCACATGGTGTCACCTCAGCTCAGGTAGAGAAGCGGCCAAAGGAAGATCCAGATGACGTCGACGAGGTGCCAGTAGAGCGTCCCGATGACCAGCCGCGCGTGGACGGTGCGCGTGTAGAAGCCGCGCCGCGCGCGCACGGCCATCCAGGTCACCACGCCGACCCCGGCCGTGACGTGCAGCGCGTGCAGGCCGGTCATCACCCAGTACATGGTGAAGAACCGGTTGGCGCCGAAGGTGGGGAGCTCGCGGTCGTGGTAGTAGCGTCCGGGCAGCGAGCCTTCCTGCCAGTGCCGCCAGTACTCGCAGAGTTTGATGGCCAGAAAAGCGGCGCCCAGCAGGGCCGTCCCCCCAAGCAGCCAGCTGGCCGTGCGCGGCCGATCGGCGCGCACGGCGGAGACGCTGAGCGCCGCCAGCAGACTGCTGGTCAAAAGGACGTACATGTTGACGGTGCCGAAGGCGAGCGTGTTGTGCTCGATGCCGGCCTTGAAGTCCGCGAGGTACATCGATCGATACGAGGCGTAGAGCGCGAACAGCGCGGCGAACAGCAAGATCTCCGTGGCCAGAAAGATCCACATCCCGAGCTCGAGGCTGCGCTCCTGCGTCTCCAGGCTGTCGTACTGGTCGCCCAGCGTGGCGAGCTCATTGTCCGGCGCGGGCATGGGCCTCCTCGTCGGTCATGGTGTAGTCGTACGGGCTGTAGTCGAGGTTGGGCGCGCCCCGAAAGTTGTGCTTGGGCGGCGGCGACGGCGTCAGCCACTCGAAGCTGCGCGAGCCCCAGGGATTGGCGGGGGCCTTCTCGCCCCACTTGAGCGCGAGCGCCAGGTTGGTGAAGGTGAGGAGCAGCGCCCCGGCCAGAAGATAGGCGCCGCCCGTCGAGAGGACGTGGAGCCACTGAAACTGCGCCGGATAGGAGTAGTACCGGCGGGGCATCCCCATGTTCCCCAGCAGGAACTGCGGCAGGAAGGTGAGCACGAAGCCGAGGAACACCGCCGACGCGGACAAGAGCCCGACCCGCTCGGAGTACATCCGCCCGAACATCTTGGGGAACCAGTAGTGCGCCGCGGCCAGGAACGCGGTGACGCTGCCGCCCACCATGATGAAGTGGAAGTGCGCCACCACGAAGTAGGTGTCGTGCCAGTGCACGTCGAGCGACTGCGTCGCCACCGCCACGCCGGTCATCCCGCCGAACACGAAGAGGAAAAGAAAGGCGAAGAAGTAGAGCAGCGGCGTGCTGAAGACGATCTGGCCTTTGTAGAGCGTGGCGGTCCAGGTGAAGACCTTGATGGCCGAGAAGATGGCCACGAACATGGACAGAATCCCGAACACGCCCGCGTCGTAGGTCGAGATGCCGGCCACGAACATGTGGTGGCCCCAGGTGAAGAACCCGACGAAGGCGATCCCCAGCGTCGAGGCGGCGATCGCCGTGTACGACGCCGGGCGGCGGTGGGCGAAGGTGGGGACCACCTCGCTGATCACCCCCATCGCCGGCAGGATCATGATGTAGACGGCCGGGTGCGAGTAGAACCAGAAGATGTGCTCGAACAGCACCGGGTCGCCGCCCACCGCCGGGTCGAAGATCCCGAGACCGAGGCCGTGGTCGAGCCCGACCAGCAGGAGGCTCATCCCCAGGACCGGCGTCGCCAGCAGCATGATGATGCTGGTTCCGTAGATGGTCCAGACGAAGAGGGGGATCTGTGACCAGCGCATGCCCCGCGCGCGCAGCATGTGCGTGGTGGCGACGAAGTTGACGCCGGTGAGGATGGTGGAGATCCCCAGGATGAAGATCCCCAGCAGCACCGGCACCAGCCGGGTCGGGGTGAGGTCGCTGTAGGGCGGATAGAACGTCCACCCGGTGTCGGTCCCGCCGGCCAGCATGCCGCCGACGGTCGTCGCCAGGCCGAGCAGGAACATGTAGAAGCTGACCAGGTTCAGCTTGGGGAAGGCGAGATCCTTGGCGCCCAGCTGGATCGGCAGGATGAAGTTGCCGAACACCGTGGGGATGCTGGGGATGAGAAACAGCCAGACCATGGTCACGCCGTGCAGCGTGAACATGCGGTTGTAGGTCATGGCGTCCATGATCGTCCGGCGCGGCGTCAAAAGCTCCGTGCGCAGCGCCAGCGCGAACGTCCCGCCCAGCAAGAACGTCCCCAGCACGGTGACGTAGAACATGAGCGCGATCCGCTTGTGATCACGCGTGTTGAGCCACGACCAGAGGCCGCTCTCGACGGCGAGGTAGCTCGGCTCGCTCTCTGGCCCGTCGGGCAGCGGCGGCGCGGTCTCGGTCGGCGCGGCGGTCATGGCGAGCTGCCTCCTGTCGACGCGGGCGCGGGCGGGACCACCGGTGTGCCGCCGACGACGATGGGGAGCCGCGGCGGCGGATTGGGGAGACGTCCCGGCGGCGGCAGTCCCTGTTCGGCCGGCAAAGGTTGATCGGGCGGCGCCGGCACACGCTGCAACGTCTCGACCGGCAGCGGCCGGACCGGCTCCTGCCCGATCGCCCCCGCCGGCGGTGGCCCGAGCGCCGGCGCCAGCCCGGCGACCGGCGCGGGCGCGCGGCCCGGCACCTCGCGGATCGACTTGATGAGCTCCAGGATGGCGGCCGTCTGACCCGGCGAGATGAGGCCGTGGTAGCTCGGCATGACCGCCGGGAAGCCGGCGTGCAGCCGCGCGAGGGGATCCATCATCGACTCCGTGAGGTAAGCCTCGTCGGCCAGGACCGTCTCGCCGGTGGCGAGCGGGACGGCCGCGCCGTAGAGCCCCGCCCAGGTCGGCCCGATGTGCGGCGAGCCGTCGAGCGTGTGACAGCGCAGGCAGCCGAGATCGCCGGCGACCTGTGTTCCGAGGCGAACCATGCTGAGGGGCGTGGCGGGGGCGAATTCCTCGACGCTGAGCGGCGTATCTTCTATAGGGCCGGGTAATCCGCCCGGGACGGGGGTGGTCTCCCCGGGCGGGCCCCCGGTCACGAGGTGCGGGAGCGACGTCTCGGCGTCGCGCCGGGCGCCCGCCAGCCAGCGCGCGTAGTCCTCCGGGGCCAGCGCCACCACCTGCGCGCGCATCAGCGAGTGGTTCGTGCCGCAGTACTCGGCGCACATCACCAGGTGGACGCCCGGCTCTTTCACCTCGAACCAGGCGGTCGTGTACCTGCCGGGAACGGCGTCCTGCTTGATGCGAAAGTCCGGCACGTAGAAGCTGTGGATGACGTCGCGCGAGGTGAGCATCAACCGCACCGCCTTCCCCGACGGCACGTAGAGCGTGGAGATGGTGTGCTCCCCGTCGGGATAGGCGAACTTCCACATCCACTGCTTCGCCGTGACGTAGACCGGCAGCGCGTCCTCGGGCGGAACCTGGATCTTCACGTACTGCATGAAGCCGATCACCCACCAGAGGCAGAACAGCGACAACAGGCCGCCGACCACGCCGACCTCGGCCCAGAGCGGCGGATTCGCGTCGGGGTCCTCGCGCCGGAACGGCCCGCGCGCCCGATAACGGATGAGGAACATCAGCCCGACGACGGTGATCGCCGTGGCGCCGAACATCGTCGTCAGGATGACGGAGTAGTGCAGGAAATCGATCCCCTGCGCCACCGTCGACGCCTGGGGCGGCAGAAACAGCACCGTGCGCAGGAGCTGATTCATGTGCGGCCGCCCTCCCGCAGCCGACGCGCATCGCGCCGCCAGAGGAATCCGAGGAGGCCGCCCACGCTCAGGATCACGAGGGAGGCGCCGCCCTTGAGCACCGCCGAGACGTAGAACCCGTACTTCCGTGCGCTCGGATCGTAGCGGAAGCAGGTGAGCAGGACGCGATCGACGATCCCGCCGAGTCCAGCCACCTTGCCGCTGGCCGCCTCGGTCATGCCGAGGCGCACGTCGAGCAGCCGGAAGTTGACGCCATAGAGGTAATGCGACACGCGCCCGTCGGGCGTCAGCACCATGACCACCGCCGGGTGCGCGAACTGATCGCTCGTCGGATCGTGCGCGTAGCGAAACCCGACCGCGTCGGCGAGCGCGCGAATCGACGCCTGGTCCCCCACGAGAAACGGCCAGCTGGCCTCGGCCGCCGGGCCGCCCTCGTTCACCGCCTGCAGCACCGCCACCTGTTTGTGGTGGGCGGCGACCGGCGTGTCGCGGGGATCGATGCTCACCGTCAGCCCGCGGTAGTCGGTCCCCAGCGCCCAGCCGAGCTTGCGCAACGAGGTCGAGATCCCGGAGAGGACCAGATCGCAGAGCATCGGACAGCGGTAATAGGCGAGCACCAGCACCACCGGATGGCGCTGGTCGAGCAAATCGCCCAATCGTCTCGGCCGCCCCTTCGAATCAGTGAACGCCAGCTCGAGCGGCAACCGGGCGCCGAGCTTCTCGTCGACGTCGACCGCGGCCACCGCCGGCGGAACGCGCAGCGCCGCCCGCGGCAGGGGTCGGTCGGTGCCGGCCACCGCCGTCGCGGACGCGAGCCACAGCGCCGCCGGCCAGAACCGCCAGGTCCTCATGGCGCCTGCCTCGCCCCGCCCCGGCGCGCCACGAGCGCCATCGCCGTCTCGATGGGGAGGCGGACGATCCCCCGCTGTCGGTCGACCCAGGAGAAGCGGGCCAGGCCGGCGCGCTGATCTTCCTCCAGGGTCGGGCGCGGATCGGCCACGCGAAACAGCTCCTGGCGAACGGTCGCCACCTCGTGCGGCGGCGGCAGGTCGCGCTCCGGGAAGCGGTACGAGGGGCGGAGCTCGAGCAGCCGCGCGCGCAAGATGAGGTGCGTGGCGAAGCAGAGGGCGATCGCGACCATCACCGCGGTCAAGAGGACGCGCAGGATGAAGCCGCCCGGCAGCACCTCGTGCTGCGGGCGCACGTCCGCGTGGCGCGGCTCGTCGGGCGGTGAGGTGGGCCCCGCGCCGTTCATAGGCTCTCGTACTCCAGCGCGCGGGCGAAGGTCGGGTCGTAGACCGGCGCCAGCGAGACGCCGCGCTGGCGCCAGATCCCAAAGGCCAGGCTGAAGCCGCCGACCGCCAGCACCGCGGCGGCGTCCATCCAGGAGAACGGGCTCGGCCGCGCGCGCGCCGCCGCGACGATCCAGTGGACGTCGAAGTAGTGCGCGGCCACCAGCCAGAGCGCCATCGCCGTGATCCCCCAGGCCCGCCGCTTGATCCAATAGGAGAGCAGCACCAAGAACGGAAACCCGAAGTGGCCGAAGATGATGAAGAGGCCGACCGCGCCGTAACCGCCCTGCATGCGCTTCCAGAACCACTCGGCCTCGATCGGCCGGTCGGCGATCCAGGAGAGCGTGAACTGCCAGTACGCGGTGTAGGCCCAGAACACCAGAAACGCGAACATCAGGCGGCCCAGCGCGTAGAAGTGCGAGTCGTTGATCTCGGGCAGGTAGCCCGCCCGACGCGCCAGCACCGCGAGAAACGAGATGACCGCCAGCGCGGCCACGAAGCCGCCGGCCAGGTAATAGAGCCCGAACATCGTCGAGTACCAGTCGGGCGACAGCGACATCAGCCAGTCCCAGGAGGCCATCGTCCCGAACACGGCCAGCGCGGGCAGCCCCAGGCTGGAGAGCACCCGCATCCGGCTCTTCACCCGCAGCAACGCGGGGCGCGCGCCGGGGCGATCCATCCGCAGCGACCAGCGGCGCAGCAGCACGCCGACCGCCAGAAAGAAGCCGAAGTAGACCACCGCGCGCACGATGACGAACGGCAAGTTCATGTACGGCCGCCGGTGCAGCATCATCTGGCGGACGTCGTCGCGGGCGATGCGCTCGGGGTGCATCCAGGGGTAGAGCAGCTCGGCCCCCAGGAAGATCGGAATGACCAACAGGGCGACGAGCGGCAGGAGGGCCAGCACCGCCTCGGCCAGGCGCCGCACCGCCGTCGACCAGACGGCGCTGGCGGCGTGCATCGACATGATGAACGCGCCCGCCCCCAGCACCAGCGTGAACAGGTAGGCGTAGGCGACGAGGTAGGAGAAGAAGACCTGCTTGGCGTCGACGAAGAGCCCGAACACGAGCAGCGCCGTCCCCACCAGGCCCGCCAGCAGGCCGCCGAGCAGCACGCGCCGGCCGCCCTCGAACGGGCGCGCCGGTCGCAGCTCGGACAGGGGCGGCGGGGGCGTCTCGGCCGCGGCGGTCATCGCAGGCTCCTCTCGGCGGCCGCCCGGACGTCGGCTGGCAGCGCGGCCAGCGCCGCCCCCTGACTGAGCTGCAGGGCGCCCAGGTAGGCGACCGTCGCCCAGCGGTCCTCGACCGGCAGCTCGGCGGCGTAGCTCGGCATGAGCCCGTAGCCGAGCGAGATCACCTGGAACACCCGCCCCGGAGGGAAGGCCCGGACCGCGTCGGTGACGAGCGACGGCGGCCTGCGCAGCTCCATGTGGCGCGCCACCTCGGAGCTCCCGTCGCCCCGGAGCCCGTGGCAGGCGGCGCAGAAGACGTCGAAGCGATCGCGCCCGCGCGCGAGCAGCGCGCCGTCGACGGGGACCGGCGAGGCCGTCACGTAGTGTCCGGCCACCACGCCGTCGGTCAGCGCCGGGCGCCCCACGATCCGCCCGCGGTCGACCGTCCCCTCGGGCGGCGGCCGCATCGAGCGATCGTCGGGGAAGCGCGGCGCCTCCGTGTACGGGCGGTAGTTGCGCTGGTCGATCATGCGCTCAAAGTCCGGCTCGGGGAGGACGCCCTGACAGGCGCCCGCGCCGAGCGCGAGCAGGACGACCCCGACGAGGCGGCTCCGGGAGCTCACGCCAGCCCCTTCGCTATCTCCACCCGTGACGCGCCGAGCTCGGCCAGATGCCCCTCGGTCGCCTCCGGCTCGAACGCCGGATCGTCGGCGTTGACGCCCAGCCAGAAGCCGTCGAACGACGCGCTCTCGAACCCCGGGACGGCGAACAGCGGGTGGGCGAGACGCGGCAGCCGGCAGACCCAGAACAGCGAGGCGAACGAGGTCACGCCGGCGAACAAGACCATGGTCTCGAAGGCGATGATGATGAACACCGGGATGGCGAACGACGGCCGCCCCCCGATGTTGAGCGGGTAGAGGTGGTGGTTGACGAACCACTGCAGCCAGAAGGCGAACCCCGCCCCGAACAGCCCCGCCCCGAACGCCAGCCAGTTGAGCCCCGAGCGCCGCAGGTCGAGCGCCGCCTCCAGCCCCTTGACCGGGAAGGGGACGAAGGCGTCGAGCTGGCGGTAGCCGCGGGCGCGCATCCGCCCGATCGCCTCCAGCAGCTGCTCGGGCGAGGCGAACTCGGCCACCAGGCCGAGCGGGATCGGGCCGGCCCGCTTCACGCCGCCTCCCGCTTCCGCTCGCGCGCGAGCTCGTGGTTCAGCTCGCGCACCTCCGAGGTCGGGACGATCGGGACCCAGCGGAGAAACAGCACGTAGAGCAGGCTGAAGAGCCCGATGGTCCCCGCCAGGATCCCCCAGTCGACGATGGTCGGCGCGTAGGCGTGCCACATCGAGGGGAGGTGCCCGCGCTGCAGCGACAGCGCGATGATCACGAACCGCTCGCACCACATGCCGACGTTGATGAGCAGCGACAGCACCCAGGCCACGCGCCCGTGCCGGCGGAACCAGCGGAACCAGAACAGCTGGGGGACGACGACGTTGCAGAACATCGTCACCCAGAAGGTCCAGCAGTTCGGCCCCGTCGGCAGGCCGTGGAACATGGTGTACATCTCGCCCCGCTCGCCGCCGTACCAGGCCAGGAAGAACTCGCAGAAGTACGAGTAGTCGACGATCAAGGCGGTGACCAGGATCAGCTTGCAGACGTTGTCGACGTGGCGGTCGGTGATGACGTTCTCGAACCGGAACACGCGCCGGATCGGGATCATCAGCGTCAGCACCATCGCGAACCCCGAGAAGATCGCCCCCGCCACGAAGTAGGGCGGGAAGATCGTCGAGTGCCAGCCGGCGACCTGGGCGATGGCGAAGTCGCTCGACACCACGCTGTGGACCGAGAGCACCAGCGGCGTGGCCAGCCCGGCCAGAAGCCCGTAGACGATCCGGTAGTGCCGCAGGTGGCTGGCCGAGCCGCGCCAGCCGAGCGCGAACACGCCGTAGACGATCTTCTGCCAGCGCTTGGGCGTCCGGTCGCGCACCGCCGCCAGGTCGGGGATGACGCCCGTGTACCAGAACAGGAGCGAGATGGTGAAGTAGGTGAAGACCGCGGCGCAGTCCCAGGGGAGCGCGCTCTTGAAGTTGGGCCACACCTGCATGACCGCCGGGTAGGGGATGAGCCAGTAGAAGAACCAGGGGCGGCCGAGGTGCAGCAACGGAAACAGCCCCGCCTGCATGACCGCGAACAGCGTCATCGCCTCGGCGAAGCGGTTGATCGACGTCCGCCACTTCTGCTCGAACAGCAGCAAGATGGCCGAGATGAAGGTCCCGGCGTGGCCGATCCCGATCCACCAGACGAAGTTGGTGATGGCGAACGCCCAGGCGACCGGGATGTTGTTCCCCCACAGGCCGATGCCGGTCCAGACCGTCCAGGTGGCGAACACCAGCAGCGACAGCGCGCCCAGGCTGGTGATCCCGTAGGCGAGCAGCCAGCCGCGCGACTTGCGCGTCCAGATCGGAGACAGCAGCTGATCCGCGAGCTCAGTGTCGGTCCGCGTCCCCCCGATGAGCGGCCCCGTCGGCGCGTCGTCGTACGGCGCGGCCATCAGCCGAGCTCCGGGTTGGGGTTGTCGATGCGCGCCAGGTAGGACGTCCGCGGCAGGGTCCCCTCCTCCTGCTGGAGGACGGCGTAGCTGCGGTCCTGCTCGCGCCAGCGGACCATCTCGCTTCCGCGGTGGGCGAGCGAGCCGAACTGGATGGCGCCCGTGGGGCAGGCCCCCTGGCAGGCGGTGACCACCTCGCCGGGGCGGACGGCGCGCTTCTCGAGCTCGGCGTCGATCTGCGCGCGCCGGATCCGCTGCACGCAGTAGGTGCACTTCTCCATCACGCCGCGCTCGCGCACCGTGACGTCGGGGTTGTACTGCAGCTGGATCGAGCCGCGGTTGACGCGCTCGCGATCGCCCCAGTCGAACCAGTTGAAGCGGCGGACCTTGTACGGGCAGTTGTTCGAGCAGAAGCGGGTGCCGACGCAGCGGTTGTAGACCATCTCGTTCAGCCCGTCGGGGCTGTGGGTGGTGGCGCCCACCGGGCAGACGTACTCGCACGGCGCCTTCTCGCAGTGCTGGCACATCATCGGCTGGTGGATCGGCCGCGGCTCCTCGGCCGGGCCCGAGAAGTAGGTGTCGATGCGCAGCCAGTTCATCTCCCGGCTGTTGCGCACCTGGCCCTTGCCGACGACCGGGATGTTGTTCTCCGCCTGGCAGGCCGCCGTGCAGGCGCTGCAGCCGGTGCAGATGCCGAGATCGATCGACATCGCCCACTGGTCGCCCCGGTAGCCGACCTCGGGAACCATCGAATAGGCGGGCGCCTTGAGCTCGGCGGTGAAGTCCGGGTCGCGGCGGTAGGCGTCCAGCGTCGCGCGCACCGCGATGGGGCGACCGAGCATGTCGAAGTCCTGCTGCGTCCGGGCCAGCGGATAGCGCTCGTGGCGCGGGCGAAGGCGGGCCCCGGGGATGGTGTGGAGGTGCGCGCGGGTGCGAAGCGGGTAGGCGTTCACGCCCACGCCGGCCGCGATCGCCTCCTGGCCGCCACGTCCGTACCCGAGCCAGATCGCCACCACGCCCTCGGCCAGGCCGGGCGCCACCAGCACCGGCGCCCGCACGGTCGCGGCCGGCGCGACGAGATCGACCAGCTGTTCGTTCGCCAGGCCCAGCTTCTGGGCGGTGGCCGGGCTGACGAGGGCGGCGTTGTCCCAGGTCAGCTTCTCGAGCGGCGTCGGCTGCTCCTGCAGCCAGGCGTTGTTGGCGAACCGGCCGTCGAGCACGGTGGGCGACGGATAGAGCTCGATCTCGAGCGCGCCGGCCGAATCAGTCGGCCGCGCCTCGGCCGCGGTCACCACCGGCCGCAGCGCCTTTTCCACCCTTCCCGTGTCGACCGCGCCGGGCGCCACGGCGGCGAGCGCCGTCCCCGCTTGCAGGCCGAGGCGCAGCGACTCCTGCCAGGCGACCTCCGACATCGCCCGCACGCCGGTCCAGAACCCCTGCAGCAAGCGGTGGGCGTCGGGCGTCGCCTCCCCCGCCAGCGTCGCCAGGAGCTCGCCGGCGGTCCGCGCTTCGACCAGCGGATGGACGAGCGGCTGGATCGTCGAGATCGTCCCGTCGTAGGCGCGGGCGTCGCCCCAGCTCTCGAGGAAGTGGGCCTCGGGCGCGTACCACCGGCAGCGCGCCGCGGTCTCGTTTTCGTAGTAGCCGAGGTAGACGGTCTCGTTCACGCTGCCGAGCGCGTCCGCCAGATCGAGATCGGCGGGCGCCGTGTAGACCGGGTTCCCGCCCAGGACCAGCAGCGTGTCGACCCGGCCCGCGCGCATCTCCCCCACCAGCTCGTCGAGCGTCTCGAGCTCGTCGCCGGGCAGCGGAAGCACGGGCTCGGTGAAGCTGAGCGCGCCACCGACGTTGCCCAGCGCGGCGTTCATGGCGTGCCCCAGCGCCTGCACCGCCGCCGGCTGGCGCTCGCCGACCAGGAGGGCGGTGGTCCCCGGCGGGCGGCGGCGCAGGTCGGCGGCGACCGTCTTCACCCAGGCCTCCGCCTCGGGATCGGGCGGGAGCCGCCGCGCGATGGCGCCGAGCGGCTCGGCCACCGGCAGCGCGGCGCCGAGGGCCAGGGCCAGCTCCGGGATCCGCGACACCGGCCGGCGCAACCGGTGATCGGCCATCGATCCGGTCACGCTCAGCAGGCTCTCCGCCACGTAGAGCCGCGTCGTCGCGTCGTGCGCCGAGGCGAGCCGCCGCCGCTGCGCCCACTGCCGCGCGTAGCGGACCGAGAACGGCAGCGCGGTGAGAAAATCGCAGTCGAGCGCGACGAGGAGGTCCGCGCGGGAGAGATCGAGCTGCGGGAGCAGCGGTCGCCCGAACGCCAGCCGCGCTGCCTGGAGGTCGCCGTCGCTCGAGAGCGGCGAATGAAACGCCACGCGCGCCTGGGGGAAGCGGCCCCGGACGCGCTCGAGCAGGTGGAGCAGCAGCGGAGAGGCGGTCGGCTCCATCAGGATCCGCAGCCGCGCGCCGTGGTCGCCGCGCGGCGCGCGAACGAGCGCGAAGAGATCCTCCCACGAGCTCGGGTCGGGCCCGCGGCGGACGCGCCGCCCGCGCCAGTCGTCGTAGAGCTGCAGGATCGACGCCTGCTGGTGCAGGCTCGTCCCCCCCAGCGTCGAGGGGTGCTCGGGGTTGGCCTCGATCTTGGTCGGCCGCCCCTCCCGACTCTCCACCAGGAGGCCCGAGGCGTAACCGTCGAGCAGCATCGACGTGGCGTAGAAGGTCGGCACCCCGGGCACCACCTCCGGCGGCTGCCGGGTGTAGGGGACGATCTTGCGCGGCACCTCGATCGCGCACCCGACGGACGACGCCGCCAGCGCGGTGCCGGTCCACTTCATGAAGTCGCGGCGCGGGAGCCCCGCTGGGTCGGCCGCCGGGGGGCGCCGGATGGCGTAGAGTTGCTCGTCGTCCATCGTCACTGGCTCGCTCGCTCGCTACCGATGGCAGGTGGTGCAGTTGGTGATGCGCGAGACCCCTTCGGTCGCCGGCGCCCTGGCGACGACGGGGGGCGGCAGCTTTCGCTCGCCCGCGCCCGTCTGCGCCAGGGCCGTCGCGATCGGCGGCTCGACCGCCAGCTCGCGCGAGCGGCGGCGGTGACAGTCGAGGCACCACCCCATCGTGAACAGGCGCGCCCGCTCGACCGCCGGCTCGGCGCTCACGTCGCCGTGACAGGTGACGCAGGCGACGCCGGCGCCGCGCACGTGAATCGCGTGATTGAAGTAGACGAAGTCGGGGACCCGATTGACCCGGTTCCAGCGCAGCGGCTGGCCAGAAAAATAGCTGCGCCGGACCGGCTCCAGCATGGGACTGGTGTTCCAGATCTGGCTGTGGCACCCCATGCAGACCTCGGTGGCGGGGACGCCCGCGTAGGGGCTGCGCTCGGCGCCGTCGTGGCAGTAGAGGCAGGCGATGCCGTCGTCCTTCGCGTGGTGGCGGTGATCGAACTGGACCGGCTGCGCCAGCGGGAAGTGCCGATTGAGGTTGTACGGCGTCCGCGAATAGAGGATCGGGATCACGAACACGCCCGGGATCGCCAGCGCAAATCCTATAAGCCCGATCCTGAAAGCCGTGTCGGCCCACGGCGGAAAGACGGGCAGCATTTGACCGACTCACGTAAGGCCGGGGCGCCGCCCCTCGTATCGGGAACACTTCGCAAAACCGCGCCAGGCGCCTCGGCGCCGCCCGACGAGCGCGCGTTCAGTCGAACGACGGCGCAGTTCCCCGAGCTGCGGCGGTGAGAGGCCGGATCTCGGAACCTCCCCCGAGACCCCGTTTCAACATGGCCGTCGCGACGAGGCCGCCGAGGAGAAGGGCGCCCCGCGCCGCGACACGAGAGCGCGCCAGGCCATTGCGGGCGCGCGTTCAGTCAACACACTCTCAGAAGCGGCAGCCATCAGGAGGTACAGCGATGAGGCGGAGCGGTTGGCTCGAACGGGATCTGGTCGGCGACACGTCGTCCCACGAGGGCGCCACCCGCCTCTGGCTGGCGGCGGCCGCCAAGGCCGCCGCGCGCGACCCGCGCGGAGCGCTGTTCTCGGCCCTGGCGGTGACGGGCGCCTGCGTGTTCGGCCTCCCGGCGTTCCTGCTGGCCATCCCGCTGACCTACACGCTGCGCTTCGCGGTCGGTCTCTTCGACCGGCGCGCCCGGCGGGCGACGCTCCGACTGGCGCGCGCGCAACCCATCACGCTCCCCTCGCCGCTGTCGTTCTCCGACGAGGGCGCCAAGCGCCTCATCGAGCGCCTCGAGCGTACCCGCTGGGCGATCGAGAGCGCCGTGCTCGCCAGCCCCGGGGGCGCGCCGTTCGCGCTCTCCGGCCTCATCGACGACGTCCCCCAGATGGAGCGGGACGTGGTCGTGCTGGCGGCCCGGATCGAATATCTGGGACGCTTCCTGAGCTCCGCCCCCTCGAGCACGCTCCACGCCGAGGTGCTGCGGCTCGATGAGGACCGGGAGCAGGAGACGGACGCCGCCACCCGCGACGGCGTCGAGCGTGTGATCGTCCGCTGTCGCGATCACCTCGACACGTTGCGGCTGCTGAGCGCGCGCCGCGCGACGTGCGGGCGGATGGCCGAAGAGGTGCTGCGCACGCTCGAAGGGATCCCGGCCAAGATCGTCAGCCTGCAGATCGCGCGGGTGGAGTCGTGCGACGTCCGCTGCACCGACTCGGGCCGGCGGGCCGAGACGGTCAGCGAGGGGTTCACGGCGCTGGAGCGGACGATCGCGGCTCTGCCGTCCGGCGAGGTAGGCTGCGCCGGCTGAACGGCGCGCCGCCGTTGACCGCGCCCCTGGCCGTCTCATCTTGAAGGGAGAGACCTCCCTGATCGAGGAACCTCGGCCCAGAAAGGAGCGCGTGCAGCGATGTACTACTGGTGGGGGATGAGCTTCCTGTGGTGGATCTTCTGGATCGCCCTGATCGTCGTCTTCTTCGCGCTCGCCACGCCGGTGCGGCGTACCCACGCCCGCCTCTACGACGACCCCCTGTCGATCCTGCGGCGCCGCTACGCCGCCGGCCAGTTGACGACGGAAGAGTACGAGGACCGCAAGGCCCGCCTGGAGAAGGACCTGCGCGAAGACGCCGGCCGCTCTCGCGAGCCGCCTCGCATCGATCGTCATCAACCGGCGTGACTACTTCGGCGTGACGGTCACCAGGCGGGTCCCGGCGGGGCTGGTCACGCGCAGGAGGCGGGACCCCTTGCCGGAGCGCATGGCCGCCACGGCGTCGTCGGCGCTGGCCACCCACCGGTGGTTGATCTGGCGGATGACGTCGCCGACGGCGAGGCCCGACTTCTCCGCCGGGCCGCCGGGCATCACCTCGGTCACGACCGCGCCCCGGCTCCTCGGATCGAGGCCCAGCGACTTGGCCAGCGGCGCGGTGAGGGTCTGCAGGGCGACGCCGATCCGCCCGTCGCCGCTGGCCGGCTCGACCGGGTACTCGCCGACCTTGACGTGCAGCGCGCGGCTCTCGCCGCCCCGGTTGTAATCGACGACCACGTCCCCGCCGATCGCCTGGTCGGAGATGTCGGCCACCAGATCGCCCGAGGCTTCGATGGGCCGGCCGGCGATCTTGGTGACGACGTCGCCCGGCTTGAGCCCGGCCGCGTCCGCCGGACCGCCGGGCGCGATGCTGGCCACGATGGCGCCCTGGGCGGGGAGGTCCTTGCCGAGCTGGGCGCGCAAGGCGGCGGGGATGTCGGCCACGGCGACGACGCTGACGCCGATGTACGGGTAGCGAACGCGCCCCTCCTTGATGAGGATGGCCGCCACGTGCGAGGCCTGATTGACCGGGATGGCGAAGCCGTAGCTGCCGCCCGGGCCGACGTTGATCAAGGTGTTGAGCCCCAGCACCTCTCCCTCGAGATTGACCAGTGGGCCGCCCGAGTTCCCGGGGTTGATCTCGGCGTCGGTCTGGATGTACTTGCGGACGCGCTCGCCCGAGGTGAAGTGGAAGTTGCCGCCGGTCTGCCCGATGCCGCTGACGATCCCGGCGGTCACCGTCTGGTCGAGGCCCAGCGGGCTCCCCACGGCGATGACCCACTGGCCGATCCGCAGCTTGTCGGAATCGCCCATCCGCGCCGCCACCAGCCCGGGCGGCGGCTTGTCGAACCTCACCACGCCGACGTCGGTCAGGGTGTCGGTCCCGATCACGCGGCCGGTGAAGGCGCGGTGGTCGGGCAGCTTGATGGTCACTTTCTCCGCGCCCTGGACGACGTGGCTGTCGGTCACGACGTCCCCCTTGTCGTCGATGATGATCCCCGAGCCGGTCCCCTGGACGGGCACGCGCCGCTTCTGCGCCTTGGCCGCCCCGAGGTCGAGGAACTGGCGGATGAAGTCCGGCAGCGCGGGCTTGCCGAGCTGGCTCGATTCGGTGAGCTGCGAGGCGTCGTCGGTCCCTTCCACGTCCAGGCGCACGACGCTGGGCCGGATGGCGGCCGCCGCGTTGGCGAACGCGTCCGACAGGGCGACCGCCTCGCGCGACGGTGAGACCCTGGCGGTGACGCCGCGCTCGGGTTGGACCGGCGCCGGCGGCGCGGGTGAGGGGGGCGGCTCGGCCGGCGCCGCCGTGGCGGCCGGCGCGGGAGGCGCCGCGCGCCGCCAGCAAGCGCCCCCCGCCAGCGCCACGGCGGCGCCACAGACGACCGCCGGGAACAGCAACGGGCGCGCTTTCACCCTGCGATCCTAATCAGGCGCCGCCGCACGGCCATGCTCGGGGGTCCCTATTGCGGTGCCGGCGTCATCGCCGGCGCGGGACTTCCACGTTCCTCGGCGCGCCGAGCTCCCGGCGGGGTGACAGGGGCACCGGTTCTTGCGAAGGTCACCCCATGGACGGCGGAAACGAGCTCCGCACCGCGGCCGTGATCGTCGGCGCCGGGCCCGCGGGGCTGGCGACCTCGGCGTGCCTCGGGCGGGCGGGCGTCGAGCACGTGCTGCTCGATCGGGCGCCGCAGGTCGGCGCCAGCTGGCGCGCGCACTACGAGCGCCTGCACCTCCACACGCCGAAGGGGATCTCGGCGCTGCCCCACCTCCCCTACCCGCGCGCGACGCCGCGCTACCCGTCGCGCGACGACGTCATCGCCTACCTCGAGCGTTACGCGAGCGAGCTCGGCCTGCGGCCCCAGCTCGGCGAAGCGGTGGCGGAGATCGCGCCCGACGGCGACGGCTGGAGCGTGCGCACGAGCCGGGCGCGCTACCGCTGCGCCCACGTGGTCATGGCGACGGGCCTGGCGCGTGTCCCGCAATTGCCGAGCTTCGCGGGGCGCGAGGCCTTCCGCGGCGAGGTCCTCCACAGCGCGGGCTACCGCAACGGCGAAGCGTGGCGCGGCCGGCGCGTGCTGGTCATCGGCATCGGCAACTCGGGCGGGGAGATCGCCCTCGATCTGCTGGAGCACGGCGCCACGCCGGCGCTGGCGGTGCGCAGCGCGGTGAACGTCATCCCGCGCGACGTGCTGGGGATCCCGGTCCTGGCGGTGGGCGCCCTCCTCCGCGTGCTGCCGCCCTGGCTCGGCGACCTGCTGGGCCGGCCGCTCATTCGCTTGGGCACCGGCAACGTCGAGGCGCTGGGCCTGCGCCGGCTCCCCTACGGCGCGCTCGCGCAGGTCGACGAGCACGGCCGCGTGCCGCTCATCGACTCGGGCACCATCGCCGCCATCCGCGCCGGCGGCATCGCGCTGCGCCCGGGGATCGAGCGCTTCACCGCCGACGGCGTCCGCTTCGCCGACGGGCGCGAGGAGCCGTTCGACGCGGTGGTCGCCGCCACCGGCTTCGGCGCCGGCCTGGGCGAGACGCTGGGCGATCTCGCCGGCGCCTGCAGCCCGAAGAGCTTCGGCGCCCGTGGCGAGCTGACGGTCCGCCCCGGCCTGCACTTCGTCGGCTTCCGCGTCACGACGCGCGGGATGCTGAACCAGATCCGCCACGACGCGCTGGTGACGGCGCGGGCGATCGCGGCGTCGGTGCGCGCACGGGCGCGCGCCTGAGCGCCCGGTGGGATTGTGCTCTCGCCGTTCATCCTCAACTTCCACCCCCATGCTCAAGGGAACGCTCGAGGGGACGCTCGACCGCAGGGACTTCCTGGCGATTGGCACCGGCTGCGCGGCGGCCACGCTGTTGCCGATCCCCGGCGCCACGGCCGCCGGGGTGCCGAAGCACCCGCAGCCTGGCGCCCCCTCACCCGGCGACTTCAAGCTGCCGGCCGGCGGCAAGATGCCGACGCGGAAGCTGGGGAAGACGGGCGTCGAGGTGTCGATGGTGGGCCTCGGCGGCTATCACCTTGGGCTGCACGACGAGGCGACGACGGCCCGCCTGGTGCACACGGCCGTCGACCACGGGCTGACGTTCATGGACAACTGCTGGGACTACAACGACGGGAACAGCCAGCGCTGGATGGGCAGCGCGCTCCAGGGCGGGTACCGGCAGCGGGTCTTCTTGATGACCAAGATCGACGGCCGCACGCGCGCCGCCGCCGCCGCGCAGATCGATCAGTCGCTGAAGGCGCTCCGGACGGACGTCATCGATCTGCTGCAGGTGCATGAGGTGATCCGCACCTCCGATCCTGGCCGGGTGTTCGCGCCTGGCGGGACGATGGAGGCGCTGCTGGCGGCGCGCCAGGCGGGCAAGATCCGGTTCATCGGATTCACCGGCCACAAGAGCCCGGACATTCACCTGGCGATGCTGGAGGCGGCCGACGCGCACGGATTCGCCTTCGACACGGTGCAGATGCCCCTCAACGTCATGGACGCGCACTACGACAGCTTCGGGCGGCGGGTGTTGCCGGTGCTGGTCGACAAGAAGATCGGCGTGCTCGGCATGAAGCCGCTCGGCTCCGGGCTCATCCTGCGCAGCGCGCCGCTGGCCGACGGCAGCGTGACGCCGGTCGAGTGCCTCCAGTACGCCATGAGCCTGCCCACCTCGGTGGTCATCACCGGCTGCGACACGCCGGGTGTGCTGATGCAGGCCATCGACACCGCTTACCGGTTCAAGCCGCTCACCGCCGCGGCGGAGAAGGCGCTGCTCGCCCGCACGGCGCCGGCGGCGACCAAGGGCGCCTGGGAGAAATACAAGACTTCGCAGATGTTCGACGGGACGGCGCAGAATCCTCACTGGCTCGAAACGGCGTCCCTGGCGGGATAGCCGCGGTCGGCGCTCACGGCGCGGGCGCGGCTCCGGTTCACCGCCAGGCGCGCTCGTACTGCGCGGGGACCGGCACTTTCGCCCCCAGCTCGCGCGCCGCCCGCAACGGCCAGTAGGGATCGCGGAGCATCTCGCGCGCCAGAAACACCATGTCCGCCTGCCCCGTCCGCAAGATGTGCTCCGCCTGCGCCGCCGCGGTGATGAACCCGATCGCCCCCGTGGCAATCCCCGCCTCGGCGCGGATCCGCGCCGCGTTCCCCACCTGATACCCGGGCCCCGCGTCGATCTTCGCGTGCGGCGTGTTCCCCCCCGACGAACAGTCGACCAGATCGACGCCCTCTTCGCGCAGCCGCCGCCCGAGCGCAATCGAATCCTCGACCGTCCATCCGTCCGCTCCCAGCCAGTCGGTGGTGGAGAGGCGCACCAGCAACGGCCGCTCGTCCGCCCAGACGCGCCGAATCGCCCGCACGATCTCCAGGAGCAACCGGACGCGCCCCTCGAAGACGCCACCCCACGCGTCGTTCCGCCGGTTCGAAATGGGCGACAGAAACTGGTGAATCAAATACCCGTGCGCCGCATGAATCTCGACGACGTCAAACCCCGCCTGCCCCGCCCGCGCCGCAGCCCGCGCAAACGCCTCAATGACGGAGGCAATCTCCCCCTCCGCCAGCGCAACCGGCGTCTGATACCCGTCGTCGAACGCCACCGCACTGGGCGCCACAATCGGGCTCCACCCCGCCGGCGCCGCGAGCGGCTTCCCCCCTTCCCACGGCCGCGCCGTCGAAGCTTTGCGGCCGGCGTGCGCGAGCTGGATCCCCGCGACCGCCCCCTGCGCGCGCAAAAACCGCGTGACCCGCGCGAGGGGTTCGATCTGTTCGTCCTTCCAGAGCCCGAGATCCTGCGGACTGATCCGCCCGCGCGCCTCGACGGCCGTCGCCTCCGTCATGACCAGCCCCGCCCCTCCGACCGCGCGGCTCCCGAGGTGCACGAGATGCCACTCGTCCGCGAGCCCGTCGGTGCTCGAATACTGGCACATCGGCGAGACCCCGATGCGGTTGCGGAGGGTCACGCCGCGGAGGGTGAGCGGAGAGAAGAGCATTGAATCAACGATAGACGTCGCGGCGCCACGGTGGGTTTGAATTCGACCCGATACGCGAGCGGCCCGTATCAGGCGTACCGCTTCTTGATTTCTTCCCAGGGTATCGGCTTCTCGCCCGTGCGCTTCATCTCTTCGAGAGCCGCTTCCGCGTCGGCGACGTCCTCGGCGTCTTCGATGGCCGCGACGTCAGCGCCGCGTCGCCACCAAATCCCCGAGGTACCGCGCCTCCGCCGCCCTCGCCCGCGCCTCGGCCCGCAGGGGTTCCGACGTGTCCGGTTTGTCGCCGGTCTTCTCCCACAGCTCCGCGCGCCGCGTGCACTCGGCGACGCACTCCCTTCGCTCGTCGCGGACGACCGTGAGGAGCGCCAGCTCGATGGCGGTCGCGAGCTCCGCGATCATCGCGGCCGTGAGCGCGCCGCCGCTCCCCTTCTTGAAGTCGTCCACCGCGACCTTCGCCACGTCCGACAACGACAACGACGTCCGAGACATGGGAAGAAGGATACGCGGGCACGGGCGGCGGCCGCTCCTGCGCCGAGGCCGGGCGAGAAATGCAGAGCCCGAGGCCGAGCAGGGCGAGGGTGACGGACCGCGGCGGCGGCACGGGCCAGGATACTCCTGGGCCGTCGTTTCGCGGTGATATCGGTTTACAATCACCCCCGGAGCGGAGGGTCGGGTCGCAATGAAAAGACGCGAGCGGAAACTGGCGGTGATGGGCTTCGTCGCGGCGGCGGTCGCGTTGGCGGGTTGCAAGTCCCAGTCGCTCGGCGGGCCGACCATTCCCACGGGTGGTCTCCATCCGATGGGGAGCGGTGGCGCGAGCGGCGGCGGCGCGACGACCGGCGGCGGCGGCGCCAATCTGGGCCTTCAAGGCACGGCGGGGCTCGGCGGCGGCGGGCTGGGGGCGGGTGGCTTCGCCGCCGGCAGCGGTTCGGGCCTGGGCGGCGGCTTCGGCGCCGGCGACGGCTCTGGCGGCGGGGGCATCGTCGTCCTCACGGGCGCTGCCGGGACCTCGGGCAGCAACGGCTGTCCCGGCGTCGGATACGAGGCCATCGGACCGACGCCCGACATCCTCATCGTGATGAGCCGAGCGGACGGCCTCAGCGCCTTGACCGTCGGTCAGCTCTGCCCGTCGGGGTGCACGAAGTGGAGCGCGCTCGAAGGGGCGGTCAACGCCCTCGTGACGCAGGACTCGAACAACAACTACGGCTTCGCGGTATTTGGTGCAGCTGGCGCTTGCGGGGTGCCCGAATACCCCGCGATCGGCGTCGGACCAGGGAACTGGAGCGCCATCATCGACGAGACCGCTGCCGTCAACCTCGGCGGTGCGGCGCCGGTGGCGGGGACGATCGCCTTCGCCGTGTCGTATCTCCAGAACCTCGGCGACGCCTACCCGAAGTACATCTTGCTCGCCACCGACGAGGAAGCGACCTGCGCTTCCGGCGACCCGACCGGCACGATGGACGACCTCAGCGGCGCCGACGCGGCGATCGCGGGCGCCGCGGCAGAGGGGATCCCGACCTTCGTGCTGGGCGCGGCCGATTCGGCGAACGGGCTGGCCGCCCCCAGGCTGAACGGGTTGGCGATCAGGGGGTACTTGCCGCAGATCGGCGGGGCCAGCACCTACTACGACGCCCTGAGCGTCAGCGGGGTCACTGCCCTGCAAGAGGCGCTTTACGGCTGGAACCGCCAGCCGCTCGACTGCACGTTGGCCGTCCCCAGCGGAGCACCGGCCGGCAGCACCCTCAGCGTGACCATCATCCACGACAACGTGCTCCGTGACGTCCCCTTCGACCCCACCGGCGCCTCGGGATGGGCCTACACCGACGCCACCCACGACGCCATCACCTTGAGCGGCGAGTACTGCAGCGAATTTGGCGAGGTCGGCAAGACGGACATCGAGCTGCAGTACGACTGCACG
>DATNDC010000046.1:0-8702 GCA_035607055.1 Polyangia bacterium | reverse complement strand
CGTCGGCTCGGATGGGACCGTGGTCGTGGTAGCGATCAACAGCAGCACCTCGACGGTCAGTGTGCCGATCTCCATCACCGGTGGGACCTCGACGCCGGCGTCGATGACGCCTTGGGTGACCGACGCGAGCAACAACCTCGCCTCCAAGACCGCGGTCTCGGTGAGCGGCGGCTCCTTCACCGCCTCGCTCGGCGGCCCGTCCGTCACGACGTTCGTCGGCAAGTAGCGCCTCCCACCGGCCGCCCGTCGTCGCAAGACAGGTTCGGCCGGCGGACGCGTCCGGGCCTTAGAGCCCCTGTACCGTCACGGGGATCGGGCTGTCGGTCATCGAATTGTTGCCCAGCTCCCCGTTGCCGTTGGCCCCCCAGCACTTCGTACCGGCGCTCGTGACCGCGCACGAATGGGTAGAGCCAGCGCTGATGGCCTGAACGCCGCTTCCGAGTCCCTGGACGGGAACCGGAGACATGCGGTTGGCGCCGGTCGAGTTGTCGCCGACTTGCCCGAACGCGTTCCAGCCCCAGCAGAGCGCAGCGCCGTTGACCACTGCGCACGTGTGCGAGTCGCCAGCCGAAACGGCCTGCACGCCGCTCGACAGGCCCTGCACGGGGGTCGGGACGAACCGATCCACCCCGGTACCGTCACCGAGCTGCCCGGACACGTTTGAGCCCCAGCAGAGGAGCGCGCCGCTGGCGATCGCGCAGGTGTGCATCCCTCCCGCAGAGATGGCTTGAACGTTCGCCCCCAACCCGATCGGTTGGACGGGGCTGTAGCTGTCCATCGTGGAGTTGTTGCCGAGGCGACCGTCAACTCCGTTCATGCCCCAGCAGGAGACCGAGCCGTCGACCAGCGCGCAGGTATGCTCGCCGCCGAGCGCGATGGCCTGAATGTTTCCGTTCAGGACTGCCGCCACCGGGGTCGGGCTTCCAGTGATGACGGCCGGGTTGGCGCCCAGCTTGCCAGACGCGTTGTCGCCCCAGCATTGGATCTGCCCGTTCAAGAGTGCACAGGAGTGGTCATACCCGGTGGCGACACCTCGGACACCGGAGGTGAGGCCCGTGACCTGCACGGGCGCATTCCTGTCGGACATGGAACCATCCCCGATCTGACCGAAGGCGCCGTACCCCCAGCATTCGACGCCGCCGCCGACCAGGGCGCAGGCATGCAGCGAATCGCTGCCGGTGGAGACGGCCTGCACGCCGGCTCCGAGGCCACTCGTCGCGACCGGCACCAGACTGTACGGGGTCTGCGCGAAGGTTTGATTGATCCCGAGGAGGCCGGAGAAGCTGGTTCCCCTTCCACCAGAATCTTGACCATTGCTCCCCCAGCATTTGGCAGCTCCACCCACCGTGGCGCAGGTGAAGCTGTTGTGCGCGGCGATGGTCGCGCAGTCCGACTGCGCCTGGGACCAGGCCGAGGTGGAGAGCGGTGGGATACAACTCTGGCAGCTGTTGGCCGGATTGAGCATGGCCGAGGAGTAGACCGTCCCGCCCACGTAGCACGCGGGCTGACAGCTACCGGAATCGCAGATCTGTCCGCTGCCGCAGCTGGTGCCGTCGCTGTTGACGGACCAGGCCGTGGTGGTGGAGGCCGGCTTGCAGATCTGGCAGACGTTCGTCGAGTTGGTGACGCCGCTGCCGACCAGCGCGCCGCTGATCCAGCAACCGCTCTGACAGGTGCCGGCGCTGCACACCTGTCCGGTGCCGCAGCTCGCGCCGTTGGCGGCGGTCGTCCAGGAAGTCGCCGCGAAGCTGGTCTGGCAGGTCTGGCAGGCGTTCGCCGGGTTGGCGGCACCATCGGCGTAGAAGGCCCCGGCGATGAAACAGCCCGTCTTGCAGGAGCCTGCATCGCAGTACTTGCCGCCGCCGCAGGACGTGCCTTCATCGGCGTTCGAAAAGCTCGACGTCGAGGCCGCCGGCTTGCAGACCTGGCAAACGTTGGCGGGATTTGCGGCGCCGCTCGCGTAGGTGGTTCCGCCGATCACGCAGCTCGTGCCCGAACCGCCCGATCCTCCAGCTCCCGCGACGCCGGCCCCGCCGGAGCCCGAAAGGCCGCCCGCTCCCCCCAGGCCGGAGATCGTAGACCCGCCAGTGCCCCCGCCTCCGGCTGACCCGGCGGCGCCAGCGATTCCCCCAGCGCCGCCCGTCCCCTGGCCCCCAGCGCCAGCCAGGCCCCCTGTCCCCTGGCCCGTGACGCCAGCACCAGCGCCAGCGCCGCCGCTTCCGCCGTGCACGCCAGCCGTCCCGCCGCCGGCGTCCATTCCGCCGTCTTGTTTGAGAGTCGCCGAGCCGCAGCCCGCGGCGAAAGCAACGACGACCGATCCCGTACCCAGGACCATTCTTAAGACGTGTCTCATCGCGAGGCAGGATAACATCGAAGCAATCAACCCTTGCGGCACCCTCGTTAACGGCGCCCCATCGATGGTAGGGGTCCGGCAAGCCCTGCCTACTCGCCTCACGAACTGACGCGGCCCTGCTGCGAGCCCGCGCGTCCGTGGAGCGCAATCGCGCGGACGTTGGCGGCGAGGCGTGGCGTTTTGACCCCGCGCGAAAGTCGATTTCGTGATCGACGCCCGGTCGATGGCGCATGAACGGCGCAGGGCTCACACCGGAGGTCCAACCTGATGCGTCATTCGGCCGCTTCCTTCTCGTCGATTTTCTCGACCTTCACGCGCCTGGCGGGCGTCGGATCGCTCGTTTTTCTGCTCGCCTGCGCGGAGTCGGGCGTTGATTCGGGGTCTGGGACCGGCGGAACCATGGCTGGTTCGGGCGGCAGCGCGGCCGAGGGGGGCACGACCGGGTCGGGCGGGTCCGGCACGAGCACCGGCGGCGCCACGGGAACAGGCGGCGCGACAAGCACGGGTGGCTCAGGAGCGGGCGGCACGACCGGAACCGGCGGCGCGAAGTCGACCGGCGGTGCCACCGGAACGGGCGGCGCCACCGGGACGGGCGGCGCGAAAGCCACCGGCGGTGCCACCGGAACAGGCGGCGCGAAGGCGACCGGCGGCGCCACGGGCACCGGCGGCGCCACGGGCACCGGCGGCGCGACCGGCACCGGCGGATCGAGCTGCTCGACGCCCCCGGCGGCGAGCGCGCTGGTCGGCTGGGCGTCGGTGTCGGGGAACGGCGTCACCACCACGACGGGCGGTGGCAGCGCGACGCCGCAGACGGTGACCTCGGTGTCGGCGCTCAACTCGGCCGCCGGCGGGAGCAACGCGGCCGTCATCTACGTGAGCGGCGTGCTCCCCAACGGCAAGATCAAGATCGGGTCGAACAAGACCATCGTCGGGATCTGCGGGGCGGAGATTCACGGGCACGTCGACGTCGTCGGCTCGAACAACGTCATCATCCGCAACGTCAAGATCGTGGGTTACGCGGTGGGGAACTGCGCGCTCGATCCCGACTACGACTCGTCGGTCGGCTGTTCGTCAGGAAATGATGCCGTGACGGTCGAGCAGGGGCACCACATCTGGTTCGACCACGACGACATCTCGGACGGCACCGACGGCAACCTCGACATCACGCTGGGCGCCGACTTCGTGACCGTGTCGTGGACCAAGTTCCACTACACCTCGCGCACCGACAACAGCGGCAGCGACTCTACGGGGGGCGCCGGTCACCGCTACAGCGATCTCGTCGGCGGCTCGGACAACTCCTCGGGCGACGTGGGCAAGCTGAACGTCACCTGGCACCACGACTGGTGGGCGGACAAGGTCGTCGAGCGGCAGCCGCGCGTCCGCTACGGCAAGAACCACATCTTCAACAGCCTCTACACCTCGACCGGAGACGATTACTGCGTTCGCGCCGGGATGGACGCGCAGATCCTGGTCGAGAACAACGCCTTCGTCGGCGTCGCCAGCCCGCAGCAGTTCAACAGCACGGCCGACCAGGGCACCTCCTACATCACCGCCAACGGCAACCTCTACAGCGGCACCTCGGGCTCCCAGTCGACCGGCGGCGGCGGCACCCCGTTCACCAAACCCTCGTACACCTACACGCTCGACGCCGCGTCCGGCGTCCAATCTGAGGTCCAGTCGGGCGCCGGGCCGCACTGAGCGGCGGCCTCGGGCGCGCGGCCTCGCGCCTACTCGGCTCCGCCGTCCTCTCTCAAGACCCGCTGCACCGTCTCGGCGAGAGTCTCCATCCCGTAGGGCTTGGCCAGCCAGGGCAGGCCCTTCTTGACCGCGCGCTCGGCGCGCTCGGTGGGCGCGTGGCCGCTCACCACGATGACCTTCTGGGCGGGGAACAGGCGCTGGATCTGCTCGATGATCTGCAACCCGTCGAGCGACTCGCCGAGCAGCATGTCCATGAGCACCAGATCGAACGGGCTCTGCCCCGAGGCGGCGGCGCGGCTGAAGCGCTCGTAGGCGGCGAGGCCGCTCTCCAGCGTCTCGACCTGGTAGCCGAGGCGGACCAGCACGCGGCGTCCGGTGCGCAGTTGAATCGGCTCGTCGTCGACGATGAGGATGCGGGCCGTCCCCCGCGGCGGCACCAGCGACCGCTCGCTGCGCTCCGCGCCGTCGACGAGCGGAAAGTAGAGCGAGATGGTGGTCCCCACGCCCGGCGTGCTGGCGACGTCGATGAAACCGTCGTGTTCCTTGACCACGCCGTGGACGATGGCCAGCCCCAGGCCGGACCCCGAGCTCTCCTGGGCGCGCTTCTTGGTGAAGAAGGGCTCGAACACCTGACCGAGCTCGTGCGGCTCGATGCCGCAGCCGTCGTCGGAGACGGAGACCGTCGCGTACTCGCCGGGCGGAACGGTCTCGTAGCCGGCGCGCGCCTCGCGCAGGGCGACCTTGGCGCTCTTGACCACCACCTCACCGTCCGCGCCGATGGCCTGGACGGCGTTGCGGATCAGATTGTCGACGGCCCGCGCCAGCTGCGGCTCCGATCCGCGCACCACCAGCGCCGTCGGGGAGAGCGCGGTGATCACCTTGATGCGCGCGTTGCCCTCCTCCACGAACCGCAGCGTGCTGTTGGCCCAGCACGACTTGATCACCCGGTTGACGTCGACGTTCTCCTTCGCCATCCGCCCTTGCCGGCCGAGCGCCAAGAGGTCCTTGATCGTCTGCGCGGCGCGCAGCGAGGCGACCTTGATCGATTCGATGTCGGCGCGCAGGTCCCGCACCGACTCGGGGCTGGCCGGCGCCTCGCCGAGCTGGGCCAGCATGACGTCGGGCAGGGCCACCAGCGGCCCCAGGGCGTTGTTCAGGTCGTGCGCCACGCCGCCGGCCAGCACGCTGAGCGCCTCCATGCGCTTGGTGGCGGCCAGTCGCTCCTGCACGCTCCGCTCGTGCAGCATGCTGGTCTGCACCAGCTCCTCCCGGAGGCGGATGCTCTTGAGCGCGGCGGCGATCTCGTTGCGGAAGGCGGCGTAGGCGTTGATCCCGTCGGAGTAGCTGAAGGCGATCACGCCCAGCAGTTGGTTCTCGAACGCCAGCGGGAGGACCAGGAAGCTCTCTCGCGTCTCGTCGGTCAGCGCCCCCGGCGGGAGCAGCTCGCTGGCCGGGTAGTCACCACTGCCGCCGTCCTGCAGCACGCCGTCGCGCAGAGCCATCACCGGCCGCAACAGCTCCCCACCGGCGCCCGTCACGCAGGCCAGGTAGGCGGTGCGGACGCCCGCGTTGGGGAGCCCCTTGACCAGCGCGTCCCGCAGCGACGCCAGGTCGAAGGCGATCGACGCCTGCTCGCCCACGCCCAGGAGGCGCAGGTAGTTCTCGTCGAGCAGCAACCGGTGCTGCATCTGGCTGGTGGTGTTGGAGAGCGCCACCAGGTTGAGCCCGTCGAACAGGACGCGCTCGACCGGGAGGTTGGACCAACCGCGCAGCTCGTCGCGCAAATAGCCGATCGCGCCGAGCAGCATGCGCGGCCGCTCGCTGTCCGTGCCGGCCTTGTCGAGCAAGCCGACGATGGCGTCGGCGAAGGCCTCGCGCTCGCCGGCGATCTCCGCCCGCAGTCCGTCGAGGAGCCGCTGGGCGGCCTCGGCGCCGCTCACGAAGCCGGTGCCGAGGAGCGCGGCCAGCACGGGCGAGAGCGTCTCGAGGCGATCGACCAGCGCTCCCCGGTCGGCGGCCGGTGAAAGCGGCGGCGGCTGCGAATCCCGGAGGTAGGCCTCGTACCCGCACCCGCACGATTGCCGGCGCACGAACCGCGCCGCGACCTCGGTGCAGGCGGCGACCGCGCGGCCCCTCTTCTGCGCCTCGATGGCGCGGATCGCCCAGTCGGCGACCTCCTCGAACGGCTGCGCGACGGTCGTCAGCGGCGGGTTCCCCAGCCGCGCCAGCATCAGATCGTCGAACCCGGTCACGGGGACGTCTTGCGGCACGCGCAGGCCGTGCTTGCGCAGGACGTCGATGGCGCCGGTCGCCATCTCGTCGTTCGCCGCCACGACGGCGTCGAGGTCGACGCCGCGCGCGAGCAGCTCCTCCATCGCCACCTTGGCCGAGTTGGGGCGGAAGTAACCGGGGACGACGAGGGCCGGATCGCGGGCGATCCCGCAGCGCTCGAGCACCCTCTCGTACGCCTCGAACCGCACCCGCCCCTCGGGGTTCTCCGGCGTCCCCGCCAGAAAAGCGATCCGGCGGCGGCCGTGATCGCGGACCAGGTGCTCGACCACCGCCTCCATGCCGGGCCGGTTGTCCAGCACCAGGCTGGGGACGTCGGGCAGCGCGATCCCGATGCTGCACATCGTGGCGGGCGCGAGCCTGCCGGCCAGCCGGGCCACGCCGGCCGGGCCGCAGTAGGTCGAGAGCAGGCTGGAGACGACGACGATGCCGTCGATCGAATCGGGGCGAAGCAGCTCGTAGATGGCGTTGTCGGCGGCGTCCGGCAGCCGCGGCGCCTCGGCGGGGCCGCCGTAGACGAACAGCAGGTGATGCCCGGCCTGGCGGCACTTGGCCGCGATCGCGTCGCGCAGCTGGGCCTCGTAGCCGCCGCTGAAGGCGTTCAGCTGGTCGAGCAGCACCGCGATCCGCAGCCGGTGCGTGGCATTCCGCTCTTGGTCACTCACGCTGGGTCGCCGGTCGAAGGGTTATCGGCAGATCACCACCGAACTTGCGACCCCCATGATAGCGCGCTGACGGCGCGGCCGGTCGGGAGGGCCTCAGCCGAGCCCGAGGTTCTCGAGCAGCTGGACCAGGCGCCGTCCGACGGAGAAGTCCCCCCTCGTGTGCGCGTAATCGAGCGCGGCGAACAGGTGCGTCTGCTCGAGGTCGAGGCGCGACGGTTCGCGTTCCAGCAGCTTCAGGAAGTAGGCGACGGCGCGCTGCTGGTCGAAGCGGGTCCGCGCGACGACGGCGTGCCGGAGCGTGGCGTGGACCGTGAAGCGCCCCGGGAGCGGCTCCTGCACCAGGTGCCAGCGGCGCAAGCGCGGCAGGCCCGCGCGCCCCCGGACGTTGGCCAGCGCCGCCAGCGATCGGGCGTCGGCGTGATCGCCCTGCAGGTGCGCGAGGACCGTCAAGAGGCGCCGCCCGCTCGGATCGAGCCGCGGCCAGACCCAGCGGACGAGCAAGCGCAGCTCGGGGAGATCGTCTTCGTGGGAGATCGCCTCGACGCGATCGACGCCGTGCCGCAAGAGCCAGTCGCCGAGCGCGCGCGCCCCGATCGCCCCGCTGCGGACGAGCGCGTCGCTGATGTCGAGCGCCAGCGGATTCCAGCGCAAGAGCGCGGTCAGCTCGGCGACCGCCGGAAACGGATTGCGCCCGACGGTGACCAGCGGCGAGACGACCGGGAAGACCGACACCCCCGCCAGCAGGCAGCGGCGCGCCGTCAGCACCCAGAAGACCGGGTCGCGGCCGAGGGCGTTGAGGAAGCGCGCCATCTCGCGATCGTCCTCGTGGTTGTCGAGGACGATCAGCGTGCGCCCGCGCGCCCGCAGCTTGCGGCGGATCGCCTGCAGCCGCTCGCGGCGCTCGTCGAGCCGGCCCAGCGGCACGCCGAGCCGGATGGCGAGCATGTCGATCAGCGTCCGGTGATCCCAGGCGCCGACGCGCACCCACTCGAGCCCGCCGGGAAAATCGCGCCGCACCCGGTGACCGAGCGCCGCGGCCAGCGTCGACTTGCCGCTGCCGCCCGGGCCCACCAGCGCCAGCCGCGGATGCAGCCCCGTGCGGCAGGCCGCCACCAGCGTGTGCAGCTCGGCGGCGCGTCCATGAAAAGGGCGGGGCTGGGGAGGGAACGCCATGCGGCATCTTACCGTCGCGCTTCCCGCGGCGCCGTCGGCGAACCACCATACCGGTAGCGGGCGCGCCCCTCGGCTGGCTTTCTCCGCCGGCCGCTGACGGTCGGCGCGATCGCCGGCGAGGTGGAACGGCTTCTGGGCGGGCGCGGTCGGCCTGCTACGCTGATCCGCATGCGTGGCCTCGCCGACCTTCTGGGAATCCGGCTGCCGATCGTGCAGGCGCCGATGGCGGGCGTCTCCACGCCGGCGCTGGCCGCGGCGGTATCGAACGCCGGCGGGCTCGGCTCGATCGCCGTCTGCAGCGCGGACCTCGAAGCGACCCGGCGCATGATCCGGGAGACACGGGCGCTCACCGGTCGCCCGTTCAACCTGAATCTGTTCTGCCATCGCCCGGCGCGCCGCGATCCGGCGCGCGAGTCGCGCTGGCTCCAGACGCTGGCCCCGCGCTTTCGCTCGTTCGGCGCGGAGCCGCCCGCGCAGCTGGGCGAGGTCTACCGGACGTTCCTCGGCGACGAGGCGATGCTGGC